>JAQGPA010000048.1 GCA_028293325.1 Pedosphaera sp.
AGGCTCAAGGCCACCTTGACTAGCCTCGATTCCCATTTTTGCATATTGGCCGTCCGCTCAGACTTCGTGCCGGGCTGAAAGCCCGCCATGTGATAGCCCGGGGTGCAGCCCCGGGAAAACGACCCACAACCCTCCAAGCGCTGTAAGCGCGACAGAGCGGACAACTCCGCCATCCTGTCCGTCCCTGTCCCCAATCCACTCCCACTTGTCCGCCGACTCGTCCCGCCATAGCTTTCGTGGCGAAGGTGGAATCCTGTTAATCCTGCTTGCCGCGCCATAGCGTCTTCGCCACGGCTGGTTAAAACTCCCCCCCTTCTCGGCGTCTTCTCCGCGCCTCCCATCGCCAGTGCGGAAGCACCTCCGCGGTTAAATTCCAAATTCCGCAAACTCGGAACTCCGAACTCTAAACGCTGAACTTCTATGCTTCTTACTTTCATCGTGGCGATTTAATCACAGTTCTTAAATCGCGGATGTCGCTCGTGTCGCTCGTGTCGCTCAGCTTTTTGTGAAAAAAACCGCAATAATCCCCTTTGTTTAAGCCTATTTGATGCTCACCGGCCTCCTAATTTCTTAAATTCCCCTCAAATTTCCCAACTCCGCACTCCGAATTCCGCATTCCGAATTTGATTGGCCTTTCCCCAATCAAAAATCGCAAATCAAAAATTCAGCACACAGCGCCGAGCCCCCAAGCGCTGAAAGCGCGAGATACCTTGGGAAGAGTAACGCTGCGTTTGTTTAGGGTATCTGGCCAATAGAAGCGAAATTCCGCACACTCACTGGTCAATGCTCAATGAAATGACGTTTGGATTGATCGCCCCGTTGGAAGACTCGGGATACACATTGCCAGACAACATGGTGCCAGATATTTCAGAGGGTAAAATGTTTTGCGCTTTGCTCAGAGAAAAGGGGATTGATACGGATAAAATGCCTGCGTGCCGGCACGTTTATGCAGATGGAAGAATCGTTTATCCTAAGCTTTACCCAAATTCTGCTCTGGCATTTTTTAGAGAACATTTCAACGAAGTTTGGCTTCCCAAAAAGGCTTTGAAATTTTTTGAAGAGAAAGACCCAAAAGCCCTTCCGCACTTGCAAAAGTTGCTCCCAAACATTCAGTTCAAGCAGTTAACGGATTGATTCTCCTTCAAACTGTACCCCTCTTTCGAGGGATTGTATTTTACGGCTCATGCTGTAAAGTGGCGGCTATTCACACCCGCAGTGCGCATGGTTTGTTAACAACTGCAAACAATCCGTGATGTAGGGGCCTCACATGTGGCTCCGGATTTCGACATCACGACCACCAAAAAAGGAAACATGATCCGAGTAAAAGTCTGTTCGATCGGGCTACTGACACTATTGGCTTATAGCGTTCAGTCAGCGGTGACTATCCCAACTTCAAAAGGTGATAATGGACGAAGTGGACTTACGCCGTCGGAAACGACGTTGACTCTTCAAAATGTCAATTCGAATACATTTGGATTGCTTTTTGAAAGGCCTGTCAGCGGAGATATGTATCCGCAACCATTGATCATCAGCGGATTGAGCATTGGCGGAGGAACCCACAATGTCGTCTTTTTGGGGACGGCGTCCAACAATGTTTATGCCTACGACGCTGATATTGCCACAAATACCACTCCCTATTGGTCCGTGAATCTGGGAACGCCGGTTCCTCAAGCCGATGTGGATTGTGTGGCCTCGGACATAGCAACGAGTGTTGGCATCATTGGCACGCCGACAATTGATACAAATTCCCTGACAATGTATCTCGTGGCCAAAAACAAGAACACCAATGGCACGTATCATCAATGGTTGCATGCCCTGGACATCACCACAGGCGCCGAAAAGTTCGGCGGTCCCGTGGAAATCATTCCCGGCGTCAGCTTTGATCCCAAACTCAACAACCAACGGCCTGCACTCCTGCTTCAGGGTGGCAATGTGTATATCGCCTGGTCATCACACAATGACTGCGGCGCATATCACGGGATTATTGCTGCCTACAATGCGGGCACTCTTGCTCAGACAGGGGCTTGGAACGATACGCCAACCGGCACAAAGGGCGGCATCTGGATGTCTGGCGGTGGACTGGTCGGGGACGGCACGCACATTTACTTCGCCATCGGCAACGGCGATTTCAATGCCTCAAGTGGTGGTGCAAATTATGGCGAAAGCATGGTTGGGATGGATAACTCTCTGAACGTCCTGACTTATTTCACCCCGTCAGGTTGGCGTTCTTTAAACGGGCATGATGTTGACTTTGGGGGTTGCCCCCTTTTGCTTATTCCGGGAACCCGATTGCTGGTGACGGGTGGCAAGGATCACAACCTTTACCTCGCTAATGCAGACAGTATGGGCGGTTTGGGAGGGGGGCTTCAGAGTTTTAGCGTCGGCAGCGGCGAAATTAAAGGAGGACTGGTTGCATTTAACGGACCGTCCGGATTGTTGGTTTATATCCAGCCCTCAGGCACTTCTCTGGAAGCCTATAAAATGGTCAATGGCCTGTTCAGTCCTACCACTCCCTTTTGGAAGAGCCCCATTCCTCCACCCACGGGATTGCCAGGCGGCCAACTCTGGTTGTCGGGCACTGGGACCAACGCCGTTCTGTGGGAGACTATCCCTTTCAGTGCCAATGCCGAGCATGCCAGTGTTCCCGGCATCCTTCGCGCATTTAATCCCAGCACGGGTGTGGAAATATACGATTCTCATCAAAACCTGGCTCGCGATGACTTCGGAAACTTCGCAAAGAACCCGTCTCCGGTTGTGGCCAACGGGAAGGTATATGTTCCCACTTTCTCCGGTCATCTTGCAGTTTACGGTTTGCTCCCGTGATTGGACTGTGGCAAACAAATTAATATAAACCAGGCAAGCACGACTAATATATATGAAGGCACAAATTGAATCCTGGATCGTTCCCGATTTGTGAAGAAACCCCGGGATGCCGTGCTTGCTCCGAGACGCCGGATTAATCGGGTCTGCCTGATTAATCCGGCGTTCAAGCGGAAGTAATCCGGCCCATCCACAATGCCGTCGGGCATTGTGGGCTGTTTTAAATGTTCTTGCTGGCAGCTTTTCCACTCGTAATCGAAAATGAAGTCGCGCCTGACATCTATCGGCCTGTTCATTTTGCTTTCGATCTCCGGCATTTGTTTTTTTCTCCTCTATTCTCATTTTCGTCTTAATGGAGCAAAAATCGCCGCCTTGCAACAGCAATTGGCGGAGTTGAGTTCGGTTCGCGCTCAAAACAAGGCGCTGCAACAAATATTGCGGCAATTCGAGAAACTGGAAGCTTTACGCAAGGACAACGACGAGCTTCTTCGTATTCGCAATGAAATCCGGCAGTTGCAAGCCGCCGCGGAAAAAAGGAAGTTTAATCTTGCCCGCACTTTGTCAGAGCTTCAGGCGGAAAATCTCAGGCTCCGCGACGAGAACCAGCAGTTGGAGCAGGCACCTGAAGCCATTTCAGCCCGCCAGCTTGTGGATGTAAATGAGCTGACGCAAATCGGTCAGGCTCTGAGTCTCTATGCGAATTTGAACGACAACAAGCTGCCCGAAAATCTCGCCGAACTTAAATATTACACCACGGCGGATGCTTTTCCGGCTTTGGAAATAAACCGTTTCGAAATTCTTTACCATGGGAAATTGACGGACATTGCCGATCCGTCCAAAACACCGCTGATCCGCGCCAAATTCAGAAATCATCAAAACCAGCGGCCTTATCTTTTTGCGGATGAACACCTCGAAATGGAGGAAGAATGAAACGCGGAACTGTTTTGATGCTTTTCTTTTTGGCGGTTCTCGCGTTGGGAATCGGAATTTTGTCACGCCCGGTGTACCAACAAGACGAAAGGCTGATCAGCCTGCAAAAGGACAAAATGGAATTGGATGAATTGCGCGCCGAAAATGAGGAATTAAGCAGCATTCGCGTGGATGACGCTG
The DNA here is from genome assembly GCA_028293325.1 of Pedosphaera sp. GTDB lineage: Bacteria > Verrucomicrobiota > Verrucomicrobiia > Limisphaerales > Pedosphaeraceae > JAQGOT01. Next base: position 3,931 of record JAQGPA010000048.1, read on the forward strand.
AGTTAATCCGCTTGCGTCAGGAAAATATCGAGCTGCTAAAATTGCGCAATGAAGTGGGTCAACTTAACCAATCCAGGCAGTCTGAAGACTCACCAGAGCCGGAGGCCGTGCGACAGTTGCGCAGCGAAAATGAACAACTGCAACAGCAGATGCAGGAGTTGCAGGCATTGCCAGATCGCGCGACGTGCATTCGTAATTTGGAGTTGATTGATGCTGCAAAAAAACAATGGGCGGAAAAAAATGGATCGCAAAAAGGCGATCCGATCATCATGGACGATCTCGCGGGTTACTTTCCCGGCGGCATGATTCCAGTTTGCCCGGCCGGAGGACATTGCAGCATCAATCGCATCGGTTCACCCCCAGCCTGTTCACTCAATGGCCACTCCATTCCATAATTCACCCCGGGTTCGGATTTATCCTGCGCGGAAGCGGACTGCTTGCCGCCCCGCCTTCACCTTGATCGAATTGCTGGTGGTGATCGCCATCATTGCCGTGCTCGCCGGGCTCTTGCTGCCGGTTCTCGCCCGGGCCAAGCAACGCGGCCAACGGGCGGGTTGCCTTTCCAATCTCAACCAAATCGGTGTCGCTTTTACCATGTACCTCGGCGACTGTGAGGAACGCTTTGGGGATCGGCGCGACCTGAAGTCCAGCCTGCCTGACGGCTACAGGCCATGGACGAGTTGGCCGCCATCTGATCCGCGCGCCGGTTGGGCGGCCTTGGTTCTGCATGACTCAGGCGCGAGTTATTCGCTCTGGTCCTGCCCGGCCGCAGAAACCTCAACCATCGGAAATGTCGTGCAATCTGCCCAGACGATTTCCCTCGCATCCAACGCGCCCGTAACGCGGTATTGGCTCTGGCGCTTTGACCGTCCCGATGATCCCGTCGGCCTTGAGGACTTCTGGGGCAAGACCGCGGCCCAGTCGGTGGCCGACCTCCAGGCTGCCAACGATCCAACCGTCGGCATTCCCAACGGTGCGTGCGATGTGGAACTCGCCGTTGATCCCTATTTCCCAAAACCCATTGCGAGCGTTTTACCGGAACTGCGCGGTCGCACCATCCATCCGGGCGGACGCAACCGCCTCTTTCTCGACGGCCACGCCGCCTTCCTTAAGGATTCACGGACTACCCAGTGAATGGTCAGCCACGCTGAGGAACGTAAACGGGTCAGTCCAGAATTCCGCCAACTCTGAACGCGAAATTCTGAACCCTGAACGACTTTCGATTTCCCTTTCCCCAATCAAAAATCGCAAATCTAAAATCAAAAATTCTTCGCTCCACATTCTCGTCTATCGCCTATCGTCCCCGCTCCCCAACCTCGAAGCAGGTTGAGCAACAAAGCCCAAGGTTGCCGCAAAGCGGCTACCTTGGGAACCAGCCGCCAAAAAACTCCACCACACTTCCGCGCACCGCGCGGCGAGCCACGCGAGCATCTTTTTCTTTCCGCGCCTGCCTATTCGTGAATCTAAATTCGTCAAGGGTGGACCAAACGGAAGTACACCGATCGATTGGCCGGGTTAATCGGAACAGTAAACGGAGTGCCATTGCCCGTGTCGACCCAGTTGCTGTTAATCCCCCCGCCGGCACTGTTCGTTTGGGCCTGAACCGTGTAGCCCGGGTAAGTGCTGCTGTCCCATGACAAAGTCAGGCTGCCCCCGCTTTTGAGCAGGCTGATGACCGGCGAGCCGCCGCCTGCTGTGCCGGTGATGGAAATGGTCCCCGTCGTGGTCAAAGTGTTGACCCAACTGAGTCCCGGAGCAAGACTCGGCAGATTGATGGTTGCGAATGTGTTGGGGGCATTATAGCTCGGAGCGCTGAAAAGCTGATAACTGCTGCCGGCTGCCAGCGTGCCACCGGTATTGATGACAGTTAATGTATTGCCAAAATGTAGCGGGCCAGCGCAGATCACCGGTTGAAGGTTTGCAAGGTCAAAGACTACGGTTCCAATAAAATTTGGCGTATGAGTAAGGTTCAACGTATCTCCGATGGTAGTTGTTCCTTCAAAGGACACTGTGGGAGGTGAAACGGGGCTGCTGCCAGCGATTTGACCAATGCCGGTAAAATGGATGCTGGCACCACCTGTGCCCGATATGGTTCCGTTATTCGTCAAATTTCCACTGATGGCGGCCCGGATCGTGTCGCCCAAATTAAAAGTTCCGCCCGCATTGACGGTTACATTGTTAAAGCTGGCAATGTTGCCGCTACCGCATCCGATTTTTAATATGCCGCTGACGAGTGTATTATTCGCTACTGAAACCGGCGCACATGATACGTCCCAAGCGCAATTGGGACCCACGGACAGATCGTGGCCGACGCTTACCCCGCCGTCGCCAGCTTGCCCGCCATTGGAACCGCTCATGGTAAAATCATTGAGAACGGTCAACGGAGATGTGACGTACGGCGCACCATAGCCACTCCAAGTGAGATTGTAGTAAGTCGTATACATCGTAAAATAGGTATTACCCTGATAGTTGACGGTGTTACCTGTGGCAGTGGCATCCAGTGTCGCAACCGCAACCCCGTCATTGCCAGTTACATTGAGCGTGGCATTCGCTGCCATGGTTACCGTGCCGCTACCGGTAATATGGTCAATGGTTGCAGTTGTATCTACTGTGACATTGTAAGGAGTATTGACGGTTACGTTGTCGGTTGATGCCGGCACAATTCCGCCCGGCCAAGGCGCATCCGGTATGGTAGATGACCAATCGCCGCTACCAGTGGCGACCATGGCGGCCGCCTGACTTAGCCTGAGAAACAGGATGAACATCATGGTTAGAACCGCAAGAACTTGTTTTGTTTTCATGTGTTTGTTTCGCTGATGGTTATTATTGGAGGAACCCGACCGGAGTTATGCCGGCTGATGGAGACATTTGATTAAAGTTTTTATTTCACACACCGTCACTGCCCACAAACGTGTTTAACGCAACATCTAACTGGCAACAGCCAATCAATCCGCCATGAAATGCGATGCGACTACTTTGTCGCCTTCATCCTATGATCCCATTCGATTGTCATCTCAGTGCTTTTATTAAAGACAGAGATCATTGGTTCGCCGTGGATTCGAGACACAATAGGATGAGGCGACGCCACGCGGTAGTCACATGAAACGGCGACATGGGCGGGCGTCACTTCGCCGCGACCTCCACCGGCCGCATGTTGAAACCGCCACCGACAACGGGGGGCGATCGGGACATTGCTTCTGCCACGGTGGCTTAAATTTGTGGCCGACCCTTCGTTTTCACGATGGGGGAGGTTCCTGCTTGCCCGCAGGCAGCGGCAACGGGCTTTTTTTGGGGGGGGCGACACCAGCCTGCTTTGCCATGTCACCGTTTCATGTGACTTTCAAAACTGAGCAGATGATGTTTAAAGTGATGGAAATCAATCCTGCTTTGCGCATGCGCACCCGGCGTTTCATGCCGAAGTTTGGGCATTGAGTTTTCAGTAAAAAAAGAAACATTATGAACCGTACGAGAGCCATCCCAGTTGACCAGTATAATTCCCCAGGCCTGTCCTTGCATTTTTCCCGGAGCGGCGTTGATGCGAAACCTTCGAAATCAGCCTTCACCCTGATTGAGTTGCTCGTTGTTATTGCGATTATCGCTATTCTCGCAGGCATGCTGTTGCCAGCTCTGGCCAAAGCCAAGGACAAGGGACTGGCCATAGCCTGCTTGAACAACACCAAACAGATCGGGCTCGGCATCATAATGTATGCGGAGGACAATGCGAATTTTTTCCCCCAGCCCAACCAATGGTGGACGGGAGGACCCTATCAAAATGGATTTGGACAGGCCTGCGGGGGGGAATGGAAGGGCACCGGCGTAAACATTCAGGCCAACACACCGGCCCCGATGATGACTCCCTATATTCAAAACAACAAAGTCTGGGTGTGCCCAAAGCGCAAGCGCGGTCTTACTTGCAAAACTTTTCCTGGAGAGTGGGATCCAAGTGTCACAGGCTACCTCTCCTATGGATTCAATCAACTGGGCATATTTGGAGCAGTTAGCCCCAGCGGCAATATGCTCAATGCAATCCCGTTTAAATCTACCATGGTTTCAAGGACGTCAGAAATAGTGGTCAGCACCGATATTAGCGGTTCGAACGACCCCAATAACGCTGCCGGTGGCTGCTGGTTCGACACCTATTGGTCGGGAACTTCAGGTCCCGGCAGTTCTGGTGTTTCAGACGCCCGCCTCCAGACTGCTTATGCAAAACACAACAGCCGTGTGAATGTTCTTTATGTGGATGGGCATAGCGCCCCCTCAAAGCCAAGCGCTCTCTTGTGGGGAAACTTTAGCGGAGACCTTGACTCGGTCGTTGCCATCAACTCTGCTTCAGGGGTTTCACATAATTCAAACACATCTATCAGCACTCCCGCAAACGACGGCGCGCAATGGTCCACCGCACCCGAATAGCACCGCTGGCTCTCCCGATTAGAGCATTGACAGAAATGATGTAGCGCGGCGGAGCGCGGATTTTTGACTTTGGGCGAGGCTTTGGCCAGGGAGCATGCCCAAGGTGGCCTGTGACCGAGCCGAAACGAAGCCAAAAGTCAAAAAGACCGCTTCCCTCTCTAACTTTTCCGCCGCGCTACAGCATTTATGGAACTGCTCTAATGAGCCCGCGAACCTTGCACCAACGCGGAACCCTGAACGCAGAACTCGAAACATTTTTCCTGGCAAAGGCTGATTTCGTCATCGTCTCTTCCGTCCTTATTGTCCTTGCCGTCCACTCCGTCCATGCTGTCCATGCTGTCCACCTCCCTATCCCAAAACATCTACCACGGATTGATTCTGCCCTCCCACTGAACTTTTCTCCCAATGGCCGTGCGCAAGCACTCCAAGCGCTGAAAGCGCGAAATAATACAGCCCAGCAAGACCGCCACGGTCGCCCCCTGGGAAACCTCCGCCAAAAAAACCCATCACACTTCCACGCACCGCGCGGCGGCGCTTGTCCCGCCATAGCCTTGGCAAAGGCGGAAGCATCTCAGCAGAAAGTTTCTTCCCCTCACCGCGCCCCAGCTTGATGGTCGACACCAACTCGCCAGTTGGCTACGTTTCAACTGTGAAGAAACTCCTTTGCCCAATCTGCAAATCGGATGTGCCTCTTGAGGACGTCGATATGAGCAGCGAGTCAGCCCTTTGCTACAGCTGCCAAAAGGATTTCGATTGCAAAGACTGGATTGAATCAGCACTCATAACGCCTGAAAACCTTCGGCACCCCCCAGAAGGGGCCTCGTATGAGCAGTCAGCACAAGGTTTTGAGGTTGTCGTTTCCACGCGCTCATATATGTGGCTCTTTTTTCTGCCAGGTGCCAGTTTTTGGTGGGCATTAATGCTTGTTTTATCATGGGGATGTCTTCATGCAGATCCGGGAATGCGTTGGATGCTGTTTTTGTTCCTAACGCCCTTTTATTTATCCGGACTCGTGCTCTGGTATTGTGCGCTCATGCCGATATTCGGGAAGGTCGCAGTTCAAGTGGACGGCGATTCCGGAAAGATTTTCAAGGGGATTGGTTCGCTGGGTTGGACTCGGCGTTTCAATTGGCGTGGCGTGGAGAAGATTCGTCTTTCCACCGAAAATTTAGAGGACCGGACTCTGGAGCAGATTACACTGGAAGGGGACAAGACCATCCAAGTTGCAAGAGGAGTCAAACACAACCGTCTTTGCTACCTGCTGATTGCTCTACGCCAGAATCATCGCAAACAACCAATCCAGTGCTAACTGCCTCGGGTAACGTGTCTGATTTCTAAACCAGACGCGCTCAGTCAGACGGATACCACAGACCGATCCCTCCCACCCCTCCACTCTATTGTCTATCGTCTATTGCATATTGGTTAGAGCTCAGCCACGCGGGGTCAAGGCACGTGGACCGCGAAGCGGAACTGAACTGAAGGCGTCATCCCGCGTTGGCTGCAGCGAGAGCCTGTGTGAAAACTCGTCGATCAACCGATTCGCAGAAAAGGCGGTGCTCACATTTTCGTTATGGCGCATTTTTATTTTCGGTAAAGGTGATTCGGACCACTTTTTCGCTCCCCAAATTGCCGCTCGGGGAGTTTTCACACAGGCTCGCGCATGGTTAGGCCGCGTCATAATCAATCAAAAGAGTATCCAGCAAAGTAAATCCCGTCGGGCTTCCCCTGCTGGTATGTTACAACACAAACTCCCTGTCCTCGGTCAATCCGCTCAATCAACTCCTCGCTCTCTTTGACCATCTTTTGTGTGGGCTGCTCCGTGCCAACCAATCGCTGCAACTCGTCTCGTGGCACGAGCCACGCAGCACTGGAAGTGGGTGTGTCGGAAATTCGCTCCATATCCAAAATGGAGCGAGTGCCAATCGCGCTAGCATCTGCAGTCTTGATCGCCTCGCGAATGTTACGAGGCGGCTGGGGCTTGGAAGGTCCACGACCAATCAAGCGGCCAAAGAATCCGGGCTGAACCTCGGAGGGCTGCCAGAACCTGCCGGCTCGGAACTCCTGCTCACGCAAAGCCTCAAGAGCCGCTCGGATGTCCTCCTGATGCGGCACAAAGTATGACCAGAATCTTGCTCCCATAAAGTGTCGAGTGGCCTAACGACCCAAGCTCAGCGACCCGGCGCACGGGACGCAACGATTGCAACCGCGACGCTCACGCCGGGTTCGCTGCAGCGCATGGTTAGCCCACTCTCTCGACATACTTTTTATGCAAATACGAACCCGGACGAATCGCAAGCTCCGTCTCTCCGCGTGAGAAATATGGAACTGCGCCACTGAATCCAACAAACGTGTCGGGAGGCAACCCAAGAAATGGAATGGTGCGATCTTCGTGGGGGGTCGCTGCCTCGTATAGCGAAACGCGTCGCAAGCCATCGGGTGACTGGTGGTCGTGTGCTGCACTGTCGCAGCCAAAGAACCAGCCCGAGTCGGCTGCCTTTGGGGCAACCCTGCTCATGACAAAGCCCTCGGTCGAACCGAACTCGGTACAGATGATCGCGCTATCACGCAGCGAAGGCAAAGCAAGCTCGTCAAGCACTCCCAAGCTCTCGGCAACGCTCTTTTGAAGAAAGAGGTGAAGCAGCGTGTTCGACACGCTGTCAACGAACTTCACCGGCATACTCCGAAAGTCCGGCTCGAAGAATCCAAGCGTGCCATCGGTGCGCTGGCGAATCTCCAGCACCGACCACCCAACCTGAACGGTCTGCTCTGGAAGAAAACGCCTGCCTCCTGCGACTTCGCTCTCTATCCACCCGAGAAACCAATGCAAGCTTGGTGAGAGCGCCGATGAGGCCGCGTACTCAACAGAGATTTCGAGATGGTCGTGCTCTCGGCATTTCTGGGTGCAAGTTCGCATGGATGTGGCGAAGCGGGCTAACAATCAATATGCGACACGTGTCGCAATAATTCCAATATACGAACAATATTTCGAGTGCTAATATCGCCCCATGACTACCGCTCAGGCAGTGAAAACATTGTCAGCTGTCATTCGGCGAAAGCATCTTGCATTGAACACCGAACAGATTTACTGCGGCTGGCTCAAGCGATACTGCAATTATCTTCAAACACTGCCGCCTCACTCAACTTCGCCCTTAATGTTTATCAGTCCCACCTTTTGACAGCGGACACCTTTAGCGAGCTTGTTGTTACTTTCCCGATGGCCCGCAAACTACGCTTCCACTACCCTCGTCTCGTGCCGAGTCCCTCTGGCGTATTCTCCGGCCTCCGCGACTCCGCGACTCGGCGGTTAATTTACCTCCCCGCATAACGCATCCGCACAGCATAAAGCGACGTGCGGGCCGCGATGAAAAGCGTCTTACGATCGGCCCCGCCGAACACCAATTGCTCCGGCCGCTCGGGCACTTCAATGGTATCGATCCGTCTGCCCGCCTGGTCATAGACCTGGATTTGACCGGCGGCTATATACACGTTGCCGCGCGAATCCGCCGCCACTCCTTCACCCCCTTGCTCGGCGAACAATCGGAAATTCTTCAGGCTCCCATCCGCGCTCACCACCGCCGCCCACGTCCTCAACGCGGATTCGTCGGTGACATAAAATGTCTGTCCCACCACCGCCCGTCCCAACCCGAACGACCGGATTTGCGGGCTCGATTTGATCCCCCAACTCGTCTCCCCCTGCAGAAAATCTTCCCCCACGGGCAGCACGGTGGTGCCATCGGGCGAGACAAATTGTGCGCTGGGCTGCGCCAGCGAATCGCGGTTCAAATGCCAGTCGCTCACGGGCAGGTAAAATACTTTCCCGGCGCGGGCAGCCGCGGCTTCGGAACTCAACGGCGCCGCCATCCCATTGCTGCCCAGCGCATAAACGACTGCATTGCCCGCATACGAAACGACCATGAGATTGCCCCCCTCATCCACCGCCAGATTGACGGGGTCCATCGGCGCATCGCTGACCACGGAAAGCTGCCGCGCAGCGGTGTTCCAGCGATAAATCCGCTGCCAGTGGGCATCCACAAAAAGGAAATCTCCATGGGCTCCCGCGACGCCTCCGGAAATATTATAAAAACCACCGGCCAGTTTCTCCACCTGTGCCCCGCGCGCGATCACCGGCGAACGTTTGTTCGGTTTGGGCCGTGGCGCACCATCGGCAAGATCCAGCCAGGCGAACTCGTGTTCGCGAATCTCCACGTGCTCGCTTTGATCGTAAATCGCCGCATCGAAACTCACCTTGCTGTTGCTGTCGCAATGCAGGTTGCGGAAATGGATGTCCTGGGAATTGGATACTTTGACGCACCAGGCAAAGGGTTGAAACGAACTGATCACCCGGTAAGCGTGGAAATTGGCGAAGGTGATGTCGTGGGACGAATCAATTTCAATCGGCAACGCGAACCCGCCTTCGCCGCGCTCCTCCTCCGTCTGCAAGGCATAAAACCGCCAGTGCGCGGCATGGCGCACCTGGATTTCATTGCGGACATGGTGCTCGCTCGATATCTGATACGCGCGCCCCTCCGTTTCGGTATCGGAGACCAGCATGCCTGCCTGCGCGAAGGTCGACGGCGTCCAAAGATCCAAAAATGTTCCGCCGCCGCCCTTCGTAACCCAGAGGCTCGGATACTGGCTGTCCCAATGCCGGTTCGGATCCGGATCGGCGGTGTGAGTTTCGTTATAAGGATTCTCCCGCGAGCCGTCCAATCGCGGCGTGCCGTGCCCGCCGAGAAAACGAACATCGTTCATCATCGACCCGGCGCCCGCCTGCCAAAGCGCCGCCACCGCCCGTGGATTATTGCCGCTCGTATAAAGCCCCACGCCGATCACCACATTGCTCCCTCCCGACGGCGACGCGATCAACGCCTTGGGCCCGCCGATCCCTTCGTAGCCCGGCGTGCCGTCGGGCAGGATGATCTGCGTGGCTCCCGGATGCAGGCCGATCAAAACCGTGTCCGGCCGCAATGTTAATGTCTCCCTCACCACATAACTTCCCGACGGCAGATAAATGGCGCGGTGCTCTGCAATCGCTTTCTGAAACACCTCGGTGTCATCGTTGGTGCCGTCACCTTTGGCCCCCAGGTCCCGCACATTCACCCAGGTATCACACGCTGGCAGCACGGCCAAATCGGTTGGCACCATCGGCGGCATCGCTCCCAGCGCAGCGGCGTCATAGCGCGTCGCGATTTCAGGCACGCCTCCACCATTGGCAAAGCGCGAACCATGGGAGAAAATCGTGACGGCATACATCTCCCCGGGCGCGGCCAGGCGTTTGCCGCTGTCGCGCAATTCCGCAAAGACCGGCACACCGCGGCAGACAACCCCTTCCATGTTGATCTCGTTCCGTGGGCTCTTCTCCGTGCCAAAGGTGAATGCCGGCCCCGCGATTTCTTCCAGCCGCGCATCCTTGATCCAAAGTTCATCCACCGACCCCGGCTCGATGCTCACCGCGGTCGGCACGTGGCGGAACCGCGGACGAATCAGCGTGAGCCCGGCTTCATGTTCGAGAATGGCCGCTTCCCGTTGGCCTTCAAACGAACAGTCAATGATCGTAAACTGCCAGCCGGGTGAAGGCTTCCCCGTCCAGATCGCGTGCGTGCCTCCAAAAAAATGAACGTCCTCCACCACGTTGCCCCCTTCATGAATCCCAGCCAGTGCCGGTCCCAGGTGCAAATCCATGTGCGCGAGAAAGCAATGCTGTGCGTAGCGCGCACGAACCACCACCGCTCCCGCGTTACCCTCCTGGATCTCAATATCAAAATTGGCGAGCGCAGAATAAAATGTTCCCGGACTCGCATCCGGAACCGGTGCCTCGCTTGCCTGCGAATTGACCGGCCGTCCACGCCGATGCCCCGGTCGTCCCCCCGCAAAAAAAATCAAAACCTTCTCGTGCGTCACGTCTCCGAATCCCGGGGTGTTGGCCGGCAACGCCAAAACCGGCCGCGCCTCCCCGTAACCAATCAGTCGAATACCCGGCCAGATATAAAGCGTATCCCTGATGCTGTATTGCCCGGGCGCGAGCAAAACAATGCCTTGGCCCGTGGTGTCCTGAACCCGATCCACCGCTTGCTGCAAGGCCGCCGTATCATCACCGCCCGACGGAGCAACATAAACCGCCTTCGGATCCTCCAACCGCTGCGTATAAAACGAATTGGCTCTGGCTGGCGCAGCAGCGGCGAAACACAGCAGAACGCTAACCAGCAATCCCACTCTCCCCGAAATCCGCATGGTGGCAAAACGATCAGAAGCGAAGCTTTCCAAATTCAGGAGCATGGTCGAGAGCATGCCACAATCGAAAAACATTTCAAGCCTTCAACGCCGACTCTGTGCGGCAGCGCCTCCGCGTTCGGAGTTCAATCCCGCACGCGGGATTGTCCCCGGCACCATCGGCTATTCCCTTTCCCCGTGGTGACCAGTCCGGAAGGACCCGTGCGCAAGCACCCGCTCCCTTTCCTCTTCAACCCCTCCACCTTATTTCTTCTCCCACCTTCGTGCCCTTCGTGCTCTTCGTGGTGAAAATCCCCCTCCGACAATTTACTTCGTCTCCAAACTCTCCGCCGTTTTCGGATCAATCACCTTCAACGATTTCAGCGCATTATTATGCACACTGGCATTTGGATCTTGCAGTGCCTTCACCAACGCCGGCACCGAGCTTTGCGCGTTCGTGCCAAATTTGCCGAGCGAATCCGCCGCACTCCACCGCAGATCATTGTCCGGAGACTGAAGTGCGGCAATCAATACCGGCACCACCCGCTCACTTTCCTGTCCAATCTCACCCAACGACCACGCCGCCAGCGCTTTTTCGCTGCCGTTTGCATTAATATTATTGGTCACGACCGCCAACAATGCCTCCACCGCTCCCGGCTCCGTCACGCGGCGACTCCCCAAGGCCCAAGTCCCGTAGATGGTCGAAAAATTACTTCTCGTCAGCGATTCTCTTAAAACCGCCCATCCCTCCGGCCCAACCGCCCCCAAGGCAATGGCCGCGGCTTTGGATGTGTGACCGCCTCCCATGACACTGGTCTTGTCCCACAGCGCATCGGTTAACTGGGGAACATACGGCTCGGCTGCCGGTCCCAGAATATCCAGCGCCAATGCTGCCGGTCGTCTCATCTCCTCCGCTGTGGAGATATCAACTTTGATCCACGACTGCTTTTTCAGCAGTAACATGATTTTTATCTTTTGGTCGGAATCCCGGCTGGTGAGCGCCTGAACCAAGTAGGGCAGGCTATTTGTTCCCATCTGCCGGATTGCCTCCGCGGCTGCATTTTGCTTTGCCGTGCGCCGCCGGATCACTTCCGTCCACGATTCCCACATCAAACCGTTGTCATGCTGTCCATCATCCAACTGCGCGAGCCACGACCTCAGCGACCGCCCCTGATACATCGGCCCACGCGGCCGCGCCAGATAAAGCCCCGCCACGCTAACAACTATTGCCAACAGGAAAAATATCGCGATGCCTTTGCGCTTCCTCACCACCGCTGTTTTACCACAATCACGAATCCGCGCCAGCCAAAACCGCCAGTGCGCCTGCATCCCCATCGTCCTCGTCGTCGTCGTCGTCGTCGTCGTCGATCCCATTTCCCCCTCCGCCACTCCGCGCCGCGACTCCGCGGTAAACCTCCCCAACCCGATCTGCTTTCATCGTTGCCCGAGAGCGAATTGGGGTTTAATATGCCCAAATCTTATGCTTGAACCTTTACCATCCACCGGGGTTTCTGTCCGCTTTGACGGGCGGACGCCGGATCAACTGCGTCCGCTGCGTTTCGTGAATAATATTGCGCCGTATGCGACGGGCTCGACGCTGGTGGAATGGGGCAATACGCGCGTGATTTGCGGGGTGACGGTGGAGGAGAGCGTGCCGCGCTGGATGAAGGAACAAAATGTTTTGGGCGGTTGGATCACGGCGGAGTATTCGATGCTCCCCTACTCCACGTTGCAACGGAAGCAGCGGGATATTTCGAAGGGCAAGATTGACGGACGTTCGCAGGAGATTCAACGGTTGATCGGGCGGGCGATGCGGTCGGCGCTCGACCTGGAGAAGCTGGGGTCGCGGACGATCTGGGTGGATTGCGATGTGTTGCAGGCGGATGGCGGCACGCGGACGGCGGCGATCACGGGGGCGTATGTGGCGTTGTCGCTGGCGGTGGAGAAGTTGAAGGCGGAGGGAAAGCTCAAGGAGAGTCCGCTGCTGCACGGGGTGGCGGCGGTGAGTGTGGGCATCGTGAACGGTGAGCCGCTGCTGGATTTGTGCTACATCGAGGACGCGGCGGCGGCGGTGGACCTCAACATGGTCATGAATGCGGCGGGCGAATTCATCGAACTGCAGGGGACGGGCGAGGAAGCGACATTCAGTGAATCGCAACTGGCCGCATTGCTGGCGCTGGGGAAGGCAGGCATTCGCGAATTGCTGGCGGCGCAACAGGCGGCGTTGGCGTGAGGAGCACCTGGTTGAAATGATTGCGGCCACGAGTCTTTTTTTGTTGCGCCATGCGGAGGTGGAGGCGCGGTATCAACGCATTTTCGGCGGGCGGATTGACATGGATCTTTCGCCGCGCGGACATGAGCAGGCGGCGGCGTTGGCGCGTTATTTGCAACCGAAACGTTTCGATGCCATTTACAGCAGCCCGATGAAGCGAGTGCAGCAGACGTTGACGCCGCTTTTGAACGGGAGCGGGATGGCGCCGATGATTTTACCGGGATTGCGGGAGGTTGATTTTGGCGATTGGACGGGCCTGGGTTGGGAGCAGGTGCGCGAGAAGTTCAACGTGAGCGCTTTTCAATGGCTGGATCAACTGGAGCAAGGATTGATTCCCAACGCGGAGTGCGGGAAGACGTTTCGCACGCGCGTGGAGCCGTGTGTGCAACAGATTTTGCGGGACCATCCGGGCCAAACGGTGGCGGTGGTGTGTCACGGTGGAACGATCCGGATGATTTTGTCGATTCTGCTGGAGTTGCCGTTGTCGAAGATGGCGGGATTTGAAATTGAATATGCGAGCCTCACGGAGGTTCATCATGCCGCGCATCGGTCGGAGGTGCAGTTGTTGAATTTCGCGCCGTGGCGCGATGTAAAATGAAAAAGGAACCATTGCTGCAGATTTCGGTGGCGACATCGCTGGAGGCGGAGGAGGCGGTGATGGAATTGTTGGGCGGAATTTTTGCGCGGGCGGTGGCGGTTTACACGAATGAAGAAACGCGGGTGACAGTGGCGTCGGTTTATTGCGCGCAGCGCAAGGAATGGAACGCGGCGCGGCGGGCGGAACTGACCGCGGGTTTGCAACATATCCGGGCGAGCGGACTGAACGTGGGGGCGGGAACAATTTCGGCGCAGCGGGTGGCGCGGGAGGATTGGTCGGAATCCTGGAAGCGGCATTTCAAACCGATTGCGATCGGTTCGCGGTTATTGATCAAGCCGAGTTGGATCAAACGGCGTCCGCGAAAAAATCAGGCGGTGGTGGTGCTGGACCCCGGCTTAAGTTTTGGGACGGGGAATCATCCCACGACGGCGTTTTGCCTGGGGGAATTGGTGGCGGGACGGAAAGCGGGAACGGCGCAGGCGTTTTTGGATATTGGGACGGGCTCGGGGATTTTGGCAATAGCGGCGGTGAAGCTCGGTTATGCGCCGGTGCGGGCGTTTGATTTCGACCCGGAAGCGGTGCGCGTGGCGCGGGAAAATGCGCGGCGCAATGGGGTGTTGACCAAGATGAGTTTGGGGCGCGGGGACATCATGCGACTCCCGGTGCAGAGCGTACGGAAGTATCAATTGATTTGCGCGAATTTGATTTCCAATTTGTTGATTGCGGAGCGAAAGCGAATTGTGGGCCGGTTGCGGAAGGAGGGAACGCTGGTTTTGGCGGGTATATTGCAGGGTGAATTTGGGGTGGTGCAACGGGCCTTTGAGGGGTCGGGCCTGAGGCTGGTGCGCAGCCGGATCGAAGGGGAATGGCAGTCGGGAGCATTTGTTTTTAAGGACACAGGAATTTAACGAAGTTATTTTGAATGACTTTGACGAATTGACGTCAAAGAAAATGACCGTTAAATAATTTGTGCTGAATAAATGGAAACCGGTTGTGTTAAGGGAGCGCCGGAGTTGGCACAAAATACGCTGATGTGAACCTCGAGAAAGGAACATTGCAATATGATAAAAACGTTGGAAGTAATAACTGAAGCCATACGTAACAGCAAACATCCCTTCCGCAAAGCCGACAGTCACCCCAAAAAAGCCCATAAAAACCGCTACGAACGCAGGAAAATTAAAGAATACCTGCATCTGGGCGAGTGGGTGGGAATCGAAGAACCCGCTTAAGTCCTCCGTAAAACAGAATTAAAACAGCCGCGTTGAATGTGGCTGTTTTTGAGCAGATTGGCCAAAATTCACTGGCACTGGGGACAGATACCAAAAAACTCCAGCTTGTGGGTGATGGCCTTGAAACCGTTGCGCGCTGCAATTGAATCCTCCAATTCGCGCGTAAAACATTCGTCAATCTCCACCACTGCCGCGCAACGAGTGCAGACCAGGTGGTGATGGTGGCCATCGTCCCCTTCGGCCAGCAACTCGTACCGCGCCACGCCGTCGCCCAAATCGAAGCGCTTGACCATCTCCATCTTCTCCAGCAGATGCATGGAGCGATACACCGTCACCAAATCGCAATCACCCTTCGGCAGCGCCGCAAAGATTTCCTTGTTGGACATCGGATGCGGGTGCCGACGCAGAATTTCCAATATCGCCTGGCGTGCGCCGGTGATCTTGTGCGATTTGCGGCGCAGACGGTCGGTCAATGCGGGCAAATCCGCCCGGCGAACTTCGTGATGGTGATGATGGGCCTGTTTCACTTGGATAATTCTTTTGCCGGACGCTCCGCTCGTAATTTCCCCAAAGTCAGGGAAATCAGGAAAAGCACGATGCAGGTCATCACGATGGCCGAGCCGCACGGCACGTTCAATTGATACGACACCAGCGTGCCGCCCACCCCGCCCAACAATCCAAATATAACGCTGAGCACGATTTGCTGCCGCAGATTCCGGCTCAAACTTCGCGCAGCCGCCGGCGGTATCACGATCAACGACGTGACCAGAATGATTCCCAACAACCGGATGCTCGTCGCCACCGTCAATGTCAGCACCAGCACAAATAGGTAATTCAACCGCCTCACCGGCACACCGCAAACCTGGGCCATCTCTTCCTGTGCGGACAACAACGTCATCGGACTCAACTGCCAAAACAGTCCCATCCCCACCACGCCCAGCAGCACGGCCCCGAGCCAAACATCCGGCCAGCCAATCGCCACAATGTCCCCGAACAAATAACGGTTTAGCTCCCCTTGGTAATTCCGCCCATGCAGCAAGCTGAGAATGATCACGCCCAACGCCACGGAACCGGAAAGTAACAGCGCCAATATCGTGTCGCTCAACAAATCGGTTTTCTCCTTGAGCCACATCATTGCTGCCGCGACCAACAAGCTAAACCCAATCATTGGCAATGTCGGCTCCACAAAACCCAGCCAAAATCCCAGCGCCACCCCCGCCAGTGCCGAGTGCGAAACCGTGTCGCTAAAAAACGCCATGCGTCTGGCAATGACAAACACGCCCAGCAGCGCGCACAGCGGCCCCAAAAAAAGTGCCGCCAGCAACGCCCGTTGCATGAAGGGTTCAGTGAACATGATGGTGGTGTTCGTAAGGTGCAACATGGATCCCGTACGCCTGTTTCAATGACTCCGCATTCATCACCTGCTCCGGTGTCCCCTCGCAGCAAATCACGCCATTCAACGCATACACATGCGCCGCGTGCCGGTAAACCATCGACAAATCGTGCGACACCAGAATCACCGTCAGATGATGCCGTCGCTGAATGCTCGCGATGAGTTCGTAAAAACTTTCCTCCCCCGGCGAATCCACCCCCGCAGTCGGCTCGTCCAACAGGAGCAATTCCGGTTTGGTCAACAGGCTGAACGCAATCAACACCCGCTGCAATTGCCCCCCGGAAAGTTGCGCCAGCGGACGATTCAACAGCGGCGCCACGCCGATGTCCGCCAGCGTATCGCAAATCAGGCTGTCGGTTTTTTTATGCGACTGCCAAAACCAGTTGTGGGTTTTATGCAGGCGCAACGCCAGGAATTCACGCACGCTCAGGATAAAACTGCGGTCCAACGGCAGCCGTTGCGGCACATAACCAATCCGCGGCAGCGCTTTCTTCAAATCACTTTCACCGAATAATTTTATTTCGCCCGAGGAAATCTTTTGCAACCCCAGCAGACAACGCAGGAGCGTGGTTTTGCCCGACCCGTTCGGCCCGATCAAAGCCACCAACTGCCCATGCGGCACCGTGAAATTCACCCCGCGTAAAACCGCCTGCCCGTCAAATGAGACACGCACATCGCGCACCTCCACCGGCACTGTGGAATGCGCATTGCAACAGGGCGCGCTCATTTTAACGCCTCCTCCAACGCGCGCAGATTATTTCGCATCCCCTCCTCATAAGCGTCCGGTTTGAATTCACCGGTCTCCAAAGTGTCCAACTGCGCCACCGCCAGATGATAATCCCGCGCCATCTGCTCCGCCAACTTTGGCGAAGACTGCCGTTCGGAAAAAATCGCCTTCACCTTTTCACTTCGGATTACCTTCCCCAACTCGCCAACATAACGCAGCGACGGCTCCACTTCCGGCACCTTTTCCACCACTCCCACAATCCGCAAGTCATACCGGCGCGCAAAATAAGGAAACGCATCATGCAGCGTGATAACCGGTTTTCCTTTGAAAGGCGCCAAACCCGCGCGCAATTCCCCGTCTAATTTTTCCAATCGCGCCAGATATTGCCGCGCGTTCCGCTCATAACCCGCCGCATTCGTCGGATCCGCCTTCTGCAACGCATTAAGAATATTCGTCACCGCATGCGCCGCCAGATGCGGGTCCAGCCAGATATGCGGATTCGGCGCGGTCGCTTCACTCGCCCCAGCCCCCAAATTCAAATACGGCGACGCCGTGATCAACTCCGACTTCAACCCCGCCGCCATCTCCACCACCGTTTGCGGATGGTCCGTCGATTTGATCACACGATCCAGCCACGACTCCAGCTGCAGCCCGTTGATCACGATCACATCCGCCGCATTCAGCTTCCTCATTTCCCGCGGCGAAAATTGAAACTCATGCGGGTCCGCGCCCGGCGGTAAAAGATTCTCCACCTCCGCCAGGTCTCCCGCCACATTCATCGTAAAACAATAGACCGGCAAAAAACTGGTCAACACCTTAAGCTTGCGGCCCTCAGCGCGACCTGTCTCAGCCATGCCCAGAACCACCAACGTCACCACCCAAATCAGGCGTGTCACCCTCATGCCTATACCTTTACTGCCGCTTCCGCGTATTTGCAAATCATTTGCATTAAGCAGGCCCAAAAAACTCCCCGCAGTTCGTGCGGGGAGCTTAAATTACTTCATCAGCAACATCTGCCGCGCACGCTTGATCGAGCGATTCAGCTGGCGCTGGTAGTGTGCCGGGAGTCCGGTGTACTTCCGGGGCAGAATCCGGCCCTGGTCGGTCACGAACTGCTTCAGCAAATTCGTGTTCTTGAAATCAAGCGCATCCACCGTGAAGTCGATTTTCGGCTTCGGACGGGGCGTGCGGGTCTCCCCGGTGCTCGACCGGCCGCGGGATCCGCGCTTTTCTTTGTCGGTATTCGTTTTGCGTGGCATAAAACGTTATTTAATTTCCTTATGCACCGTGTGCCGGCGCAGGAATGGGTTGTACTTTTTGAGCTCCAGCTTTTCGGGCTTCAATTTCTTGTTGCGGCTGGTCACGTAGCGGGAGGGCGCTTTGCCTTCCTTGCGCGCTTCCGTGCATTCAACGGTTACTGTTTCTCTTGCCATAAATTATTCCTTCTCTTTCGCCGGCTTTTCTTCGGGCTCTTCTTCTTCCTCGACTTCGTTCACTCCCACGCTGTCCACGGAGCCGAGCGCACCCAATCGACGCTGCCGCAACGCCCCTTCTTTCTCCAACTGCCCCTGCGCCTGCACCGTGAATCGCGTCCACGGAATCGCTTCCAAACGCGCCTTGGGAATCGTCTTGCCCGTCAATTCGCAAACCCCATACGTGTTCTTTTCAATCCGCTTTAACGCCTCTTCAATTTCGTAAATCGCGTCCTGGTCCGACGACAACAAACTCAACGCGAAATCGCGATCAAAATTATCCGTGCCGGAATCCGCCATGTGCAGACTGTAGCCGGCCATTTCCTGGGCCGATTCCTTCGCCAACCCGCTCATCTGCTTGAGCAACTGCTCCCGCAAATCCAGCAGGTTCTGGTAAAACTTCGCCCACTCGGCCTTGACCTTGACCTCGCCGTTGGTCCGCTTGGACTTCGGATCCGTAGGCGAAAATCCCAGAATGGACGCCGCCGTGGCGGAACGAACCTGTCTGTCTGCCACAGGTTCTTTCTTCGCTATTTTTTTCTTTATAGTCACAGCACTAATAAATTGTTGTGTATCTCTGTCTTTTCTCTTCGTCTTTAATGGATATTAATCCATTTGAGAGTGCGAGACTGTATCAAAGGAGAACAAATTAGCCATAAAAATATTAATTAATTTTCGGGTGCCTAAACACCCCTCTCCTCCCCTGCCCGCCGCCCCAATTACCCGCCCCACCTATCCCTTCTCAATACACGCGTAAGCGTTGTGGTTATGGATACTTTCGTAATTTTCCGCCTCCACCTTATACCAGGTCACGTCACTGTGCGAATTTAACTTTAAAGCCACATTCCGCACCAAATCCTCCACAAACACCGGGTTTTCATACGCCCGCTCGGTCACCGCCTTCTCATCCTGCCGCTTCAACAGCGAATACAGCTCCGAACTCGCCGAACTCTCCACCAACGCAATCAAATCCTCAATCCAGATTGCCCGCTTCGACCTTATCTGCACCGTCACATTCCCGCGCTGATTATGCGCCCCATATTGACTAATCGCCTTCGAACAGGGACACAACGTCGTCACCCCCACAATGACCGTCAAAACAAAGTCAATCTCCTTGCCGCTCGCCGTCGCGTCAAATCGCGCCGTATAATCCATCACCCCTTCCATCCCGCTCACCGGCGCCTTCTTGCTCAAAAAGAACGGAAATTCCATTTCCAAATGCGCCGTGTCCGCGTGCAGCTTCTGCTGCATCGCATGCAAAATCTCCGTGATGTTCTCCACATGCACCATGTTCCCATGCGCATTCAACACCTCGATGAACCGGCTCATGTGTGTGCCCTTGAACTCCTTCGGCAGATCCACATACATCCCGATCGTCGCCACCGTGTTCTGCAACACATGCGCCTTGTCCCGGATTTGAATCGGAAAACGCAGCCCCCGCACGCCCACCTTATCGATCCGCAATTCGCGGTGGTCGCGCTCGTTCTGCTTATCCTGCATCTTTATTCCGCTTTTCGGCTTCAATTCAATCATTCAATACCTTCATTCATCCCAACCATTCAATCTGACAAATCACATATGCCAGCACCCACACACCTTAAGACAGCCCACCCGCATCCTTCACCCTCGCCCGTCGGACGGGAGAGGGCCGGGGTGAGGGTCCCAACATTCCTCTCACACAGCCAGCTCTACTAGTGGCCCTCAGTTGTTTTTGCCCATCCAAACTAGCAGCCACCGCCACTTTTGCAAATCCTTTGCCACCCCCCTATCCCACACCCCCTTGCCACCCAACTCCTCCCCATCGTCGTCGATCCCATTTCTCCCACCCTCCGCGACTCCGCGACTCCGTGGTAAAAACTCCCCCTCCCAGTCGTACGCAAACACCTTTGACTTGCCCGCACCGACCCATTATTAACCTCCCATGGTCAACCCCTTGCGCCTTCTCCTCCTCATCACCGCAACCGCCACCACCCTTTCCCTCCCCGCCACGATCGTTGCCGCCGACACCTTCCGCATCGCCCAATACAACGTCGAAAACTACCTCGACGCCCCCACCGCCACCCGCACCGTCAAACCCGACGCCGCCAAAGCCAAAGTCCGCGAAAGCATCCTCGCCCTCGCACCCGACGTCCTCGCCCTCGAAGAAATCGGCACCACCAACGCCCTGCTCGAACTGCAAGCTTCCCTCAAAACCGCTGGCCTCGACCTCCCCTACTGGGAGCACGTCACCGGCTTCGACACCAACATCCACGTCGCCGTCCTCAGCAAATTTCCCTTCACCGCCCGCCACCCGCACACCAACGATTCCTTTCTCCTGGCCGGCCGCCGTTTCCAAGTCAGCCGCGGCTTTGCCGACCTCGACATCCAGGTGAACAAAAATTACTCCTTCACCCTCCTCGCCACCCATCTCAAATCCCGACGCCCCATTCCTGCCGCCGACGAAGCCGAACTCCGCTTCGAGGAAGCCAAAGTCCTCCGCGAAATCATCGACACCCATCTCGCCGCCAAGCCCGACCTCAACCTCATCGTCCTCGGCGACTTCAATGACCTCCACGACTCCGAGCCCATCCGGACCATCCTCGGCGGTCGCGGCAAAAATGGCCTCCTCGACACCCGCCCCGCCGAACGCAACGGCGACGACCCACCCCACACCGACCGCCGCATCAACACCCGCAAAATCACCTGGACCCATTATTATGCCAAGGACGACACCTACAGCCGCATCGACTACATCCTCCTCAGCCACGCCATGGCCCGCGAATGGGACCCCGCCCAAACCTATATCCTGACCCTCCCCAACTGGGGTACCGCCTCCGACCACCGCCCCCTCCTCGCTACCTTCACTGCCATCGACAAATAGCTTGCCTTCCCATCGTCCTCGCTCCGATTTCCCCCATCATAAATCAAAAATCAGTAATCCTTCCCCCAACTCCCCCTCCCGCCCCGCCACACTTTTTATTGTCATTTCTCCAGCATCATTTTTATTCCCACTGAAACTTCAGTCCGCTGAACTTGCACAGAGCCTGCCGCATCGTGTCATCGCCAAATGATAGCAAGGAATCCTGCCCCAGACCGGCAATAAAAAACTGCTTGCCTGCTCCCCGTGAAGTCACCAACTCCTGCAATCGCGAATAGAATTCAGGATCCATCCAGTCATCGTTTACCTCCAGATCCCAATGAACTTTTTTGCCTTCCAATTCAAACTCCACCCAGGCCTTTCCCGCTTCAATATCTACAAAGTCACGCAGGCTCGTAATTGGCAGGGATCCTTTCGCCAAAACCACGAACCGCTCCAGGAGAACAACATAGGCGCCATGATCTTCGATGCATTCGGCATCAACATGCCA
The DNA here is from genome assembly GCA_028293325.1 of Pedosphaera sp. GTDB lineage: Bacteria > Verrucomicrobiota > Verrucomicrobiia > Limisphaerales > Pedosphaeraceae > JAQGOT01. The sequence continues at coordinate 25,589 of JAQGPA010000048.1, forward strand.
GATATCATCCGATACTCGTTTGAAATCCCCCCGCTCAACTTCCGAACCCAAAACACAAAGCAACGCAACCCGATCCACGGGCGACTCCATGGTTCCTCCAAGTGAGAAAAGCAGATCATCCGTGGAGACGCCGGGTCTTACGCGCACTCCGACGCTCGCAAGTCCCTCCAGCGCCGCCGCCACAGAGATGACTGCTCTTGCGTTGTCGTCCTTCTTCTTACCGGAGAATGGCCACATACGTTTTTAAATTTTGTGCTGTCCGCAAAATTGCGGCCTTAAATAACTCTGAACCCGCAACTCTAAAATTTCATTCCCCCGGCGTGCTCACCAAAAACTCCGCCTCAATCGGCTTAAGCACCACCACTTCCGGCACAACCTGGGTCACCTCCGGCGGCAACTTGATCATATAAGGTTGTATTCCATTTGCCACTCCTTGCGATTCCGCTTCCGTCAACCAATATCGCCCCGACTCATCACGGAACCTTACCGCCAGGCGATTCTTCGATCCGGGCTCCGGCGTATGCAGGTAAATGACCGGATCCGGCGTGTAATGCCCTGTATAATGCATCTCTTTCACCGGACTCACCCTCATCGTCTGCCCAACCCATCCCGATCGAGCCCCGCCGCTGACCGGTCCCATCGTCACCGGCGGATTGGTCTGGTAAACACCCTCGCAAAAAACATGCGTGCCGGGCGGAAACAATCCCAAAACCACTACCTCACCCGACTCGAGTTTCACCGTTTGATTCCACCACGTAATCGTTGTCAGGTTCGTTAACTGAATTTCCGGCAGCGTGCCCACCAACAATGCGGCCTCCCGGTTCGTCGGGCTTGGATAAAACGTCACGGAATACCGCAGCACCGGCTGATGCACCCCGGGAAATTGCCCCCGATTTCCCGTCGGATCTTCCGCCGTCCATTCCGGCGCCTGCCAACCCTCGGCTTTCTTCCCTCCCTGGCGCAACTCCCACTCCGGCTTCCAGTAAACCGTTCGTGTTTCCCACCTTTGGTTGGGCGAGCCATTGGTCTCCCGGTTCAGTTGGCTCAAAATAATGCTCAACTCTCCCATCCTCTGCTCTTGCGGCAGGCTTTTCCCCGACCACTCTTCCGGAACGGTAACATGCGGGTTCGCCAATTCCAACCGGCTGGTTTGATTCGTCCTCCAGGGTGTAATCTGCAATGTCAGCTTCTGGCCGGTCCGGGGAAACGATTCAAATACATGGCCCGCGCGCCAGAAATCCTGGCCGCCAAACCAATAACTCGTTGTCTCGCCATACAAATCTCCTTGTTCATCCACAAACTCAACTCGCATTTGCTGGCAATCCACATTCGTCCCGCCGATGGGATCCACCGCATTGACCCATACCACCAACGCCGACCGCCCAAAATCAAATTCATTCCGGGGATATTTGGGCGCCAGATATTGCTCCACTCTCAACGGCAGCCATGGCTGCAACCTGCGCAGCACCTCGGAACGCATGCTCCCAATAGAATGCGTCTTCCCATAACTCACCCCTTCCACCTGGATGATCCGTCCGTCCGCAAGTTGAACCTTGGCAATTCGTGCCGGCGGCCCCGGACGCGTGCACACCAACAACAGGATTACCAGGGCCAGCAACGTGAAACTAATTCCGATGATCCATGCGATTTTTTTTCTCATGCCCTCTTTGATTTGTTAATACGGCTATCCGGAAATCATAGAATTACCTGCGCCAATGTCGAGAAGTCATCCAGACTTGCTTTCCC
>JAQGPA010000049.1 GCA_028293325.1 Pedosphaera sp.
CCACGATTTTCGCCCCGCGCGGCATCCCGCACACCTATCGTTACCTCGGCCAGACACCGGGCCGTCTCATGTGCATCATCACACCAGCAGGTTTCGAAGGGTTCTTTGAGGACATCGGCGCGCTGAGCCCGCAACAACAACAGGACATTCCCCGCGTAATCGAGATCGGCAAGAAATACGGCCTGGAATTCCCGCCGCCACCCGGCGCATAAAGATAAGGACTCACAACCACTCTTCTTCGCGGAGCGATTGGTTCGGGTCGCGTAGCCTTCGATGACCGCATTGCCGGGACCTTCCATGAGTTCCCGGCCGGTTTTCACCACTTCTTAGCACCACAGTCACGAGGGTTCGATTCCCTCCATCCGCTTCAACCAACACGGGAGCCCAAAATCGATACTGGCAATTAACGGCCTTTTCCTGCCTGCGGCCTCAGAAATTACTCCCGGCTGACCGTATGCAGAACCGGCTCAACCGCGGATCGCTCGATGCGGTAAACGCCAGTCCACGCATTCCCGGCGTCGGGATAAGCATCAACTCCGCAGGATACCTGGATCCATGCGTACCTCTTGCCAAGCTGGATGTGCAATATGCGACTGGTGGAGATATAGGCGATACGAAGCACCTTCCGCTCCTGCAAGTCCATGACCGCCACAAATCCTCTGCCACCTATCCAGGCAAACCTTCCATCCACGGCGACCGCAGTCAGATCATTGGAGGGCAGCCCATTGTCATTCTGGAGCACCTCCTCTTTGTTCTGAAGGTAATTGTAAATGATCAGGCCGCCAGTCACAGACTTTTCATTGTCGATCGTAAGTAATTCGCGGGTCGTTGCCAGCAGTTGCCCATTTGGCGTGTCTAAAGCGATGGCCGAAAAGGAGGTGGTTTGAGCCGCAATCTGCGTGAACCACTGCGAAAAATGTTTTCGATCAAACACCTTGGCAAGGTACGCAGGGTTGTCACTGGGCTTTATTGGTTGCCCCATGGTGGTCCAACTGGCATCAGAACTTCGAAACCGTTGCAGTCCTTTGTCGGCAACTCCAAGCCACATCTCACCCGGTTCACCCTTTATCATGCATGATATGGGATGTTGCGGTGCCTGATGAAAGTCATCCAATTGCGCATGGCTGTAATACGGCTGGGAATTGGCACCCGCTTCGGGCGATAGCTTTGGAGTAAGGGCGGAAAACTTGTGGCTCCCCGGCTCCATGGTGCCGACCGCTCCGTTCTCATCGTTTTGATAAGCTATCCATAGCATTCCCCCTTGCCAGCTCAGGCTGGAGATGCCGTTGAGCAACAACCCGTCATTCACGGTGAGGCGGCGGCAGACGCCGGTCTTGCGATCAAGTTCCAACAGGCCATCATCCTCTGTGCCTGCCCATATAAAGTAAGGGCTGATACAGATACAGGAGCTGCCCGATAGCGTGGTGCGTTGAAACTGATGTAATTCAAAAGGATTTTGCGCGGCAAATGGACCCGGGCCACGGAACATTTTTATCTGGCTATATATTGCCATCCATAAATCATCGCCCTCTGCTTCGATGGAATATGTGCGTGTCCCATTCCGGATGAAGTTCACATAAGGTGTTTCGCCCAATTCAAAACGCATTGGATCCACCACGGCGGGCTTCCCCGCCTTGGCCCGACATTCGTCGGCTACAATAGCCGGCAGGACGGGTGTAAATGCATAACCCCAGGGACCGGTGGCAGGCATGCGAACTGTTCGATATCCCATCGACTCCAGAATAGAGATGGATGTTGACCATTGTTTGCGCCCGATACACTCATAGGCAATCATCACCTTATAAATGTCGTTCTTGTCCTTCCAGGCGGAATCAGGAAGGTCTTCACCTTCCGTTGCCAACCCCAGGTGGCTGCGACATTCGTTCTTCACTTGGGGCGAAACTCCCGGAAGTTCGTTGAACAGCTCGAGTGCTTCCTTCCATTGTTTAAGGGCCACATAAGACTCAGCCAGGCGCCTCTTGCCAATGTCGGTGAGCGCGGGCGCGAGTCCCTTTTCCGCCGCTTGCTTGCGAGCAAGGGCCACCCTCACCACCGTTGCGTACTGATGGTTTTCGAAAGTTCTCTGATAGATCATGGACACGATATGCCCGGCTCCGGCTTCTTTCTCCTCCTCCAACGTGGAACTGAGATGCGTAAAATAGCTGAGCGGATGAAACACCGTCTCCGGATGCTCCTCGCAGTTCTTGAGGGAGGCCAGGAACTGTGCGATAACGGGAGAATCGGCTTCGGTTTGCTCAGCCACCGTTGCCAGCAGAATGTATGGCTTTAAATTCGGGAACTTGTCGAGCAGCTCCGGCAGGAGTGCGTTAATAATTTTCGCGCGCTGGATGGGATCAAAGCGATAGGCAAAAAGCACTTCTTCGTAGTTGACCATTACGTCTTGCTTTGAACTTCTCTCCACCTCCCCCAACTCATCGAGGAGTTGGGCGCGCAAATAAGGCATCACCGCCTCAACGGGCGAGAAATGCTCCGTATGCCGGAGCATTTGGTTTGCGTGATCTCTGAACTCCTTCTTTGCCTTCGGATCTGTGGTTTCGGCGGCAAACCGTTGCAGCATTCCCACACCTTTAAGTTCGCCGCAGGAATATGCCAGCGAGATACGGGCATCATCGGCATATTCACGGTCAGCGGTCGAGATCACTTCCCGGTAATATTCCTCAGCTCTCGCTTTATGCTCCTCCGGGTTTCCCCTCGCAATTCCGGACCAGCGCTCGGTGTTGAAAAGCAGGCACGTGGCCAGGCGCATCTTTGCGGCATTGTTCTCCGGATCAAGCAGCAGTATGGATTCAAACACCTTGGTGGCTTCATCAAGGGTGTTCACTATCTTGTCCGGATTGAGCGCGGCGCGTAATTCAATTCTGCTGGGATATATTGCGTACGGGCGTTTGTAGTCAGCCAACTGCCGGCCTCGCGCCTCCAAGGCCGCGATTTCACCCTGCCGCGTCGGCGCCAACATCTGGTCAACTTGCTCGGGATGATTCAATACTTGTGCGATCGACTCACAGATCTTCGTGAAGAATTGATCGTCTGGCTTTCCTTGCAGCATGCTGCTCTGCTGCCCGCCTAGGACTCGTTCCACCCGCAACTTAAGCTGTACTTCCGGCTCTGCAACTTCATACGATTGATAAAACCCGTCCACGATCCAGAAGCCAAACTGCATTTGGGGAGCCTGCTCCCCGCGGAGTTCCGTCAGGCCGGCTGTGTCCAGACTGATCTCATTGGCCAAAAATGATATGACATCGCGCTCCAACAAGGTCACCTTCCCACTGAGCTTGGCGGCCACACTCCCACGCATCTGCGCGGGAAAGTCGGAGAACCGATTGTTGACCCCGAGATTCTGAACCACGCCAATGGCAAGATAATCCCGAGACCCTTGCGGCGGGCGCTTAATTTCCGTGCGCACAAAGTCGGCGATGTCTCGTGCCAGCATCTCCAGCGATGCGGTATCGCGAAAAACGTTGATGCCCCGGATCACGCCTGTCCTGGCATCGACCAGGCGAATGAACAGATAATTGGTGCCATTAATGGGCACTGTACTCCCCAATAGGAACTGATCAGCTCGAATTAATGCCCCAAAACGGACGGCATCCTTGGCTCGCACGACGCCTGACAGACTTAGTCCAGCCTCCTTTAGCACCGCGTTTAACTCCCGGCGTTCTACTAAATCGATTTCTGGAGTGCCGGTCAGATGTGCGGCAATCAAATCGGCTAAATTGCCGTCACGCCACTCAGGAGCCAGCCCGAATGTCCCAATCGCGAGACGCACGTCTGCGCCAGTTGCCGATAACGAGAGCAGGAGGATTGTTTGTACGATGAGAAGCCCGAAAAAGCGTTTCATTCTCAATCCTGATTGAAATGGCATGCTGCTATGTTGGTTGGTTTGAATGATCATTTGGATTGGAAGCATCGCCGCGCCTCAATATTCCGGTGCTCATTGGGCAAGTCTGCAAAAAATTCATATCGGGCTCTCAAAACAAGTTGTCGTGCTGAAATTCTCATTGTCCCGATTTGGTTAAAAGTGTCTCCCGAATGGGCAGAACTGTAGCGCTGCCATATCGGCAGTATGATAAAGCAGCTGTTGTACCGGTCCTGCTGAAGTAAGAATTCAGAATTGGAAAGCCGGGCAACCCTGCACCTTTTAAACCCCGCTCCCGGTAAAACTCATTTGCCCCGAATCCGACGTCAGCGGTGTAAATTGTCCCGCCACCGGATTGTAGGCGGAAAGTTCCGCGTTCGCGATATTAAAGAACCATGCATGCAGGCGAATTGTCCCTTCCGCCAGCCGTCGCGCCACTGCGGGATAAGTATGCAGATTCTCAATGCTGAACAAAACGTTCTCCTGGCCCGCCGCCATCGTCCGCTGATCCGGGTCCGTGATATGAAAATAGTTTTTCTCCATCAAATCGCGCACGGGGTTGGCCAGCGTCAGCCATTCGCTCAAATGCGGCATTTTCGTCGCATCCACGCCACCGCCCAACAACGCGGTCATCGCCCCGCACTGGGAATGCCCGCACACCACGATGTCTTTTACCTCCAGGGCTTCCACGGCAAATTCAATCGCTGCCGCCGTGGAATTGGTGCTGCCGCGCACGGATGCCGGCGGCACGATGTTCCCCACGTTTTTGACCACAAACAAATCGCCCGGCTTGCTCTGCGTAATCAATTCCGCCAGCACGCGCGAATCCGAACAGGTGATGAACAACGTGTGTGGGTTCTGGCCTTCCTTGGAAAGCTTTTTAAACAGCTCCCGGTGACGCCCAAACTCCGCGTCGTGAAAGCTATGAACGCCTTTGATCAGTTCCTGCATATATAAATGGTCCCGAACTCTAGTGAACCGCCCGTAAATCCTCAAGCACCATTGCGGCCCCCTCTCGTCACTGGCGCCTTCTTGGTCAAGGCACCACCGAGCGGATGCGGAAGAACATATTGGATGTCGCCGTTGCAGGGTTGGTCCAGCACATATCGTTCAAACCTGAATTGGTGACGGGCCACGCGCCGGGGGCGTTCGTCCAGATGCCGGTTGCCAAATCAGAGAGTGTCTCCACCGTGTAGCTTTCTCCGGCGCCACGCTCGTTCCACGAAATGACAGGCCGACCGGCGGCGTTTTGGCTGGCTGATTTTATCATCAAATCGTCAGTGATCACCCGACCGAGGTTCGGCTTGTCCAACTTGTCGTAAATCACGCTTTCCTTGTCCACCGGGTTGCTCCAGGTGTTGTGCAGCGCAAAAATACTGGCTGTGGCAAAGCCGTTCGAGTTCGTATTCACCACATCGCCGCAAAAACCGGCTGCCGGTGCGGATGATTGTGAGAATACATTTCCGCCGCGACTGCCAAGATTACCCCCTCCCAAATCAATCCCCGTATAAGCCATCGTGTCCCAGATGATGCCGCCAATAGGCGAATTTATAATATTATTGCTCTCCACCAGCAGATGATTGCCGCCCAGTGAACCGTAACAGTACATCGCCCACGGCACATTTGAGATGATATTCCCAGCGATGATAACCGTGTTGCTATAGCCGTTCACGCTGATCCCGCTATGATTAAAAGCCGGATACGCCGGCACGGCCTCGCCTGCGCCGCGGTACAAATAGCAGTTTGTGATGGTCACCTTCGAATTAACATAGGTGCGGATGCAGTTGCCGTAGGAGAGACTGGAGGTCCGGATGCGGCAACTGTCAACTGCGACATTCGCAAAATTTGTCATCCGCCCGTTGATGTTGATGGTGTGATCGAGATGCCCGGCATCCTGCGTGAGCCCCGTGATGGTCGCAGTGCAGCCGTCCAATGCAAATCCCACGTCGCAGCCCGCCAATATATTGCGCGTCCACAACGCCACGTTGGTTGCGGCCAGTGAACCGCCCGTCACAGCGACGAAATAGTTGATAATCTGGTTCATCACCATGGAGTCCAGAACCAGGTCTGCATTCGTAGCCGCAATTCCCAAAGGGGAAAGCCCGTTATACCACTCAGCGCCCATGTAATTGCCCCCTTCAATTTCAAAATTCGAAAGGATCACTTTTCCCGGCCCGTTGACGGAAACAATGGGGATGTTGGTCTGACAATACACCACGCAATTGCTGCTGCCGCTGCCAACGACGCTCAGGCTTTTGTTGATGCTGAGCGTTTCTGCATACCGCCCTGCTGCCAGATGAATGATGTCGCCCGGCTGTGCCGCGTCAATGGCGGCTTGGATGGTGGAATAATTGCCGGGCACATTAATATCCGCCCTTACCCCCGGCACTAACAGGAGTATAACGGCGAGCAACAGGCATAGCTTCCTCTCCCATTGGTTATTAATAAACGCGGCCATATTACGTGCATCGGTTGCTGCTTCAAAAGCACACCCTATGCCACCGTTACTCGGGGCGATTGACCACGGCTTTTACGGGGTTTGAGCGCGGTTTCGCAGTATCGTCAATCCTCAGCCTTGAGAATTTTGAATGGCCGGCGCAGGCGTGACGCCGCGCGGAAATGAGAAGTCGTCAACGCCCGGTTCACCGGGTCTCCTGAACTTTTGCCGTTAACCCCCGACCGCTCCCTGTGTATTCACATACAGCGAATACACTGAAGTGCTGGCGGCCATGAACAGACGGTTGCGATGCAACCCGCCAAAGCAAAGATTTGCGCATCGCTCAGGCAGGGAAATGCGCCCGATCAACTTGCCTGTGGGATTAAAGATCATGACGCCATCTAGCGCGTCAGTTCCCATGCCCCAACCGCACCAGAGGTTTCCCTCCACATCAATGCGCATGCCGTCGGCTGTGCCACCCTGCTCCGCGACGATCAACGGGCTCATGTTGGTCAATCGCGTGCCGCCATCAACCATGTCATACGAACGGATGACGCGCGGTGTCGCGCCGGATTCAATAATGTAGAGTTTCGCTTCGTCCGGCGAAAATGCGAGGCCGTTGGGACGGTTTACATCGCCCGCCACCACGGTGAGTTTGCCGGACGCGGGGTCCCAACGATAAACATTCGCCGGCAGTTCAGGTGTGGCTTTATCACCTTCATAGTAACCCAGGATGCCGAATTAATGGTATCGTTGCCGGGCTTACTCCTTCGCGGGCGGGAGAAATACCGCGCACACGGGTGAAGGGACTTCGGCAATGACACTCGCTGGTTTCAATCGTCCATTCCCGGCATCCATCTGGCAAATCACGATGTTGTCCGAGTTCTGATTTGCTATGGCTAGGTATTTTCCCGCGGGCTGGATTCCGAAATGGCGCGGTGTCTTTCCGCCGGTGTTTTGCTCCTCAACCCAGTTCAGTGTCCCCTTGTCTTTATCAATCTCAAAAAGCACCACCGTCTCTTTCCCCCGGTTTGACGCGTAAAGGAATTTTCCGTTGGGATGTATCCCGATTTCCGCGGCGCTATTAAAACCTTTAAAGTAGCCCGGCAGCGAGGAAACGGTCTGGGCTTCGGTCAAGCCGCCGGTGTTTGGATCGTACGCAAACGCCGTGATGGTCGAATCTAATTCATTGATCACATACGCATACTTGCCATCAGGACGAAACACCATGTGCCGCGGTCCAGCACCGGGTTTGAGCGGCGTAAAAGCCGGCTCACCGGGAGTCAGTTTTCCGTGCTCGGCATCAAATCGATAGTGGAATACCTTGTCCAGCCCCAGATCACATACAAACGCAAACTGGTTGGCCGGATCCAGCGTCACACAATGAGCATGCGGACCTTCCTGCCGGCTGGGATTAATGCTCTTGCCGGCATTTTGCACGAAATCCGTTGCTTCACCCAAACGACCATTCGATCCAACCCGCAGCACCGCCACACTGCCGCTGTTATAATTCGCCACGAGCAGATTCCGGCCCGCTTTGTCCAGGCAAAGCTGGCATGGACCTGTCCCCATGGAAGAAACCTGGTTGATGAATGTCAATTTGCCGGTCGCGGCATCAATTACAAAAGCGCTGATTGCGCCGGTCGGTTTGCCCGCGAATGAATTCACTTCGTTAACGGCAAAGAGCAACCGGCGTTTCCGGTCAAGCTCAAGGAAGGATGGATTGGCTGTCTCCGCCGCCAACCCAAGCGGAACCAATGTGATATTTTCAGAAGCCTCGTTGTTTTCCGCCTTGAGTCTGAACAGGTAGATCCCCCTGCTTTTTTTTCCAGTGTAAGTGCCGGCGTAAACCAAGGTGGCATTCCTGGCATCCTCTGCCGCCGGTTTTTGCTCGGCCTCCGCAGCGCTGACCAGGGGACAAGGGAACAAAGCGGCCAGCAAAACTCCTGCCGTGATTTTTATGAATAGCATATCCATTTCAGCCACTCTTTTATTGCGCGAGGTGACGAGAAAGCATTAACTGCTGCCTCAACTGCACGCAAGCGCGAAGAGTGAAATCCGCAATTCAAAGGATGGCCTCGCCGCCGCAAACAATGCCAGCCTGAAATATCTGATCCCTCTCTGGGGCGTTCTGGAAGGAACGAAAGAGCAGACTGGCCCAATTGCAAAATCCCAAACGCTCTGGCAGAAACTTCCAACATCCAAGATCAGCCAGCCGGAACAGCCTCGCGGTTCCAGTTGTTCACTTGCAACGACCAGCTACCGGCAATTTCGATTGCCCTCACCCGCTCCCCGGGACTCAAGGCAGAATCGTTATGCGATAGAACCGTCTGGGAAACGGCCCTGCTGTCGTATCCGTGAAATTAAAAGTCCCATTAAACGGAGCGTTCGTAGTGAGACCCGCCCAGTTCACCAGGTTCGTGGAAGTCTCCACCACACAGGCGCTGCCTGTCTCACCCGTGATTGCTATCTGGAAATCGCCCCCTGCCGTCCGCAACAGGCCGCCAATGATCGTGGCCGGGACTACCCGTGCAACCAACGAATTGCTGTTGTAATTCAATTGCCACCTCAGCTCTTTCGGCAAGGGCGGAAATTGCGTCGTGGCGAATTGGCCAGTGGCTGAACCAAAGTTCACAATGGCAAAGGACTGGCCATTGGTCGGCGCAAACCCGTTGGTCAACGCGATGCTGAGCGTGCCGTTGAAGGTCGCCAGTCCGGCAAAAGTTTCCGTGCCGAACTGTGTGTTGGGATTCAGGCCGCCCAGCGCAATATTGAGCCGGGCGGAAGGCGCTGTCCCATAACCGGCATTAACCACCAGCGTGCCGGACTGCAAATCCACCGTGCCCGTATTGGTGAAGTTTACTCCACCATTGTTCACGGCGAAAACGGTCTGGCCGGTCGATCCGGTTTTGCGAAATGTGCCGGTGTTGTTAACCACGGGAGCCGGGAAGCCGCCGGTGTTGTTGTAAAATTGCATGTCGTTTTGCGCGATAAACGTGCCACTGTTATTGATCGCACTGGCGGCGCCCATGTTGATATTTCCGGTTCCACTCCAATTCAACGTTCCCGCATTGTTGATGATGCCGGATGACGCCAGCGTCTTGTCGCCCGCAATACTGATGTTGCACACCATGTTGGCTTGGAGGTTGAAGGTCGCTGCAATGCTCCCACCGGTCCAATTGAACGTGCCCGGCCCGGCAAAGGTGCTCGCGCCCGACACTGTCCCGGCGGCGATCTCAAACGTCCCCGTGACTGTGCTCAGGCCTCCGCCCAAAGCCACGTTCGCGCCACTGACGCGGGTGGTGCCCGCGCCGTTGACGAGCAGATTGCCAAACCAGGTGAAATTTCCCGCGATCAAATCGATCCTTAAGTTGGCGGCCGCGGTGTCGGTTCCATTTGTTCCTGTGCCGCCGCCGCCCAACACCAGGTCACCGCTCTGGATATTGATCGTGCCATTATTGTTGAACGCCACGCCGCCGCTGGCGGAACTGAAAGTGGTGGGGTTGACACTGCCCGCTTTGATAAACGTGCCGTTGTTGGCGAAGAGCGGCGCGGGCGAGCCCCCGGTGATGTTGATAAATTGCGCGTCATTCTGCACCACAAAACTGCCCGTGTTGTTCAGTACGCTGTTTTGACCCGCGTTGACGTTGCCCGTCCCCGTCCAGGTCCCGTTGCCGGTGCTGTTGATGACGGCATTTTGAGCCAGTGTCTTGGCCGCCGCCCCGCTGATATTAAAGGCAATGTTCGATTGCAGCGTAAGTGCGGC
>JAQGPA010000054.1 GCA_028293325.1 Pedosphaera sp.
ATCCCGAGTCCGGTGCCGGATGCTCCATCGCTTGCCGCATAATTGCCAGATTGGTCGCTCCCTCCGCATTGCTGCGTTCCAGCTCCGCCCAACCCACGGTTGCCGGCGCATTGCTCCCAACCGAGTCCCAATGCACCCCGCTCACCCACGCCACCCGCGCCACACCCGGCCCGACAAATTCCATCAGCTTCGGTATCAGCCCCCATACGAAAAATTATTCGTCTCAAAAATCTGCCGCGACGCCACCTCCTCCGCGTTCGTCGAAAGCGGACCGGTAAACTCCGCGAATGTCAACTTTTCCCCCTTCGCCCGCAACTCCGCCTTGAACCGCCGCAACGCCTCCCGGTTGCTCTTGCCGTGCATAAGCACCCCCACGCAAAGTACCACCAAGACAACCACACCCAGAATTACGACTTGCAGCTTTCTACTCATGTTCGGAGATTCTCCGTTTCATCCTCCCCAACCAGCAACAAACATACCAGCAAATCCCGCTTTCCAAACGCCGAATCATCACCCGTACCGCCGTGGAATGCCCGATGAACCGCGCCATGGAACCACACAGCCCAACGGAGCGCGGAATTCATTCCGCTTCAACATTAAAATGACTATGCCTCAATAGCGCCCGCAAACAGAAACCAACCCGCAACCTCCTTCACCTTCTCCCGTCGGACGGGAGAAGGCCGGGATGAGGGCTTCCGGGTTTGGAGTTCAAGCTTTAGCTTGTCCGTCCCGCGCTCGCTTGTCCGCCGAAGCCTTGGCGAAGGTGGATCGTCGATTCCACCCCCCTCCAATTTCCAAACGCTAAATCCTCCTCCACACCGCAGGGAAAGCCCGATGAACTACGGGATGGAACCACCCAGTCCAACGGATCGCGGTCCCGCATGCGGGACCGCTCCCCTCCCGTTTCCCCATTTTCATCGATTCCCCTCTCCCATTGGCCGTGCGCAAGCACCCGGGTTCGGAGTCCAATCCCGCATGCGGGATTGCTCCCGTTCCCAATCCCCGTCATCGCCGGTTCATGTCTGAGATTGATTCACACGGACTCCTCGTGTTAGATGTGCGCCAAGATATTGATTTTCGATTTGGAGATTTATGCTGCCACCATACGCACAAGACGCAAAACGATTAAGCCTGCTCTTCGATTTTGGCGTAATTGCCGAGCGCGAAGTCATCGAATGGGCCGACTCCCAGATCGTGGCCTTGGCTTCACCACCGGATGCACTCATGCAACTTGCTGTCACTCCACCGAACAAGACCGAGGACATCATCACTCACCTGCACACCCTCGGCGTGGAAGCCGAATTCTGTTCGGCATTTACAGCCGCACTTGCTCAACTTCACGATCATTTGGTGTCTCACCCTGCCGATGCAGAGCGCATCGCCCCTGACCTTTTCAACACCATCTACGCACTCCAAACTGATATTCCAGACGAGTTTCGGTTTGTGAATCGCTATGATGACGCATTCGACCTGGCAAAGAGCGGCGTTTGCGGCGATACCGAGACACTCCGCAAAGAGTTTATCGATGAACTGCAAAAATTTAAACCGGTCGTCTGACCAATTGCCACAACCCAAAAAAGCTGCCGCCGCGGGTCCTAACCCCTTTGGAAATCAGTTGCAGAGGGATATTGGCCCGTACGCAATTCCACCAAAACAATAATTATGAGCATCCCCTTGGAAACTCTCTTAACAGATTTTTCCCGAATGCCAGGAACGACCGAGCAGAGTCTTGAAACTGTGGAAAAGACTCTTAATATCAAGCTGCCGAACGATTACCGAAGGTTTGTCATGCAATCTAATGGAGGGGAAGGCTTCATCGGGAAGCACTATCTGATTCTATGGAAAGTTGAGGAGCTGGCTCAGTTTAACTGCGATTACCAAGTTGAAGATTACGCTCCAGGCCTCCTGATTTTTGGTTCTACAGGTGGCGGCGACGGATTTGCCTTTGATACAAAGGCCAATCCCTATCGCGTGACGCAGGTCCCATTTATTGGAATGAGCCGAGAGGACGCACTCTTGGTTGCGAATAGTTTCACCAGGCTCTTAGAAAGGATGGTTGAAACCGATGGCTCTCTCTTTTAACAGAAGGTTGGAAAGGAATCTTGCGGGCAAAGAGATTTACGAAATCAAGCCTGTGATTTTAGGGGGAAGTCCGACTGACCCGGCGAACAAGACGTTGCTGACCCGCCAGCAGCATATTGAAGCGGTGCGTTACTGGAATAAGGTAATTCGAGACTTTCGCAAGAACACGCAGAAATAAAACCCGGAATGAGTCAGTTCAAACCTTCTCCCCCCTTCGTGCTCTTCGTGACCTTCGTGGTGAAAATTCTTTCCCGCTCCCACCCACCGCTCTAAATTAAACCCGTGAGCAGCACCTAGAACACCCCCGGGCACTCCACACCGCCCGCCGCACCACGCCGTCAGGTGTTCGTCACCACCCACTGGTCCGTCGTCCTCGCCGCCAGTCACAGCGATACCACCCGCGCCCGCGACGCCCTCGATATCAAAGCTGCTGCGGAGAATGCTCCCGCAGCGGCGCAAAACGCGCGGAACTAAACTTGGATCTTCAACTTGCGCCCCAGCCCCGCCTTTTGCAGCACCAACGCGCCAATCTCCAGCGCTGGCGGCACCTTGAACCACAGCGTCATCCCCCAATAGATGATACTCGCCACCGTCATCGGCACAAACACCGCACCCAGCCGACGCCACAAGCCCGCGCCGCCAATCGCCTGCTCCCACCAATGACTTAATCCCCACGCCACCAACCCCGCCACCGCCACCGCCCCCAACATCTGAAAAATAATCCGTTCCAGCGTCTCCAATTCCAGGCTCCCCAGTTTGCGACGCAACGCGTAAAACAAAAGAAACACGTTGAACGCCGCGCTGATCGTGTTCGCCATTCCCAAACCGCCCTGCCGCAATTTCCAAACCAGCATCAGTGCAAAGGTCAGGTTTAATCCCAAACAAAAGATGCTGATTTTCATCGGCGTCTTCGTATCACCCAAGGCATAAAACGCGCGCGCCAGGATGTTCACCATCGAAAACGCCAGCAGTCCCGGTGCCAGCCAGACCAACGCGGCCACCACTTTTGGCGTATCCTCCGCCGTAAATGCCCCATGCTCGAACAGCAGCCGGATGATCGGCCCCGCCAGCACAAACAATAGCATCGAAGCCAGCAGGTTGATGAATACGAGATGATCCAATCCCTGGTTCAACGTGCTGCGAAACTCCCCATACTTTTTCTCCGCCGCCAGGCCGGACAATGTCGGCAGCAAAAACGTCGCCAGCGAAACGCCAAACACTCCCTGCGGCAATTCCATCAACCGCACGGCCACATTGAACTGCGCCACGATGGAGGGATCCACCCAAAACGCCACTCCCTGCGTCATCAGCACATTGATCTGAAATGCCGCCACGCCGATCGTGCCGGGAATCATCTGCCGAACCACCCGCCGCACCGTTTCGTCGCGCCACGGCGACACCCAATAATATCGAAATCCTTCCCTCCGCAATGTGGGCAATTGAAACGCCGCCTGTGCCACCCCCGCCACCAGCACGCCGATGGCCAGCGCAAAAATCTGCTCCTGCTTGGTCACTCCCATGTGTGGCGCCAGCAGAAAGACCGACGCAATCATCACCACGTTCATGATCAACGCGCCGCTGGCCGGAATGAAAAAATGTCCCCGCGCATTGAGCATCCCCATGAAAACCGCCGTCACGCAGATGAGCAGCATGTAAGGAAACATCACGCGCAACAACCGGAGCATCAGTTCGGTTTCTTTTTGATGGTCGGAAATTTCGCGCGGGAAGGCGTCCTCCAACAGCAGGCGATTGAGCGCGGCCGTCTGCCCGCCGTCCAGGGTCTGGCCCGCCAGTTTGCGCGTGTCGGGCGACAATTTTACCCCCGCAAACCGCGTCTGTTCGTACATCGCGCCACCTTGAATCATCCGGTTCAATTCTTCCACCAGGGTCGCTTTAAGCGTCGTGCTCTCCGCACTCGTCCCCGCATAAGTCACTATCTCCTGCCGCGTGGCATCGGAAAATCCCTCCCACAAAAATTTGGACACCGGCCCCGTGTGTTCCTTGAGCTTCACCGAAAACGAGCGCAGGTTCCGCAGATCATCCCCCGAAAGTGTCGCGGCACGCGGCTTGCCATACGGTCCCACCGCCAGAACAATTGAAATCGCCGCCACCGCCAAAACAATGATGAGCGTCGCCGATACCAGCAGGCCGGAAATCACCGCGTTGGCCGCGCGCCACATCTCCTGCGGTGAGGTGGTCCGTTCCTTTTCCTTGAAGATCGGGATGAATGACGCCGTCAGCGCCCCTTCACCGAGCAGTCGCCGAAACAAATTCGGAATCTGGAACGCCAGTTGAAACGCCCCCGCCACCATGCCCACCCCCATAAACCAGGAATAGACAATCTCCCGCACCATGCCGAGCACCCGGCTCATCATGGTTGCGGCGGCCATCGCGCCGGAGGATTTCAACATCTTCGACATCGCTCGCGCAGTTTAAGGCGGGAAAGCCAGTGTTCAAGGTTGAAACCGAAATTTTGGCTTCGGCAAAAGGCGGGCACCCATCACAGGGTGATTTCTTCACCGTCGCGCGCAAAGGAGTACGGAATGCCGCCCAGCATGCGCGTGGCGAGTTGGCGCATTTTCCCCAGTTTCTCCCAATACGGACGCGCCACATGAATAAATACAATGCGCTTGATGGCCTGCCCGTTCAAATAACGAAACAAATCCTCCGGCTGAAAATGCGCCAGTTCGCACACCAGTAAATCGAGCGGCTTCTGCAACAGCGGCGCCAAATCCTCCGGCGCTCCAATGTCCGCGCTGTGCCCCACGCGCAACCGCCCGGCTTCCATTAAAAAACAAAACGCTTCGAATTTTTGCGGATGCCGCTTCTGGAATGCCGCCCGCAATTGATCCAGGTGCGAGGAACGAAACGGCGTCACGCGCACTCCGTTCGTCGTCACCGGCCGGCGCACCCGCAACGCCTCGAATCGCATTTTGAACTGCAACAGTTCCGGAAAAATTAATCCGGCCTCCAGCATCTGCCGGAATGGCTTGATCCCCTCCGCTGGCATATGCACCGGCAACGCCTTCGTCCGCCGCTCCAGCCACAGCCCTTGTATGAACATGAAAAATCCCGCCGTGTGGTCCGAATGCAGGTGGGAAATAAAGATGCGATCAAACGCGTCGTAGCTCAACCCGCTCGCCTTGTAACTGGAACTCAGTGCCTCGCCGCAATCCACCAGGAATGATGCCTTGTCGAAGCGATAGAGGAAGGCCGCGTGATTCCGGTCAGCGCAAGGCCAGCCATCCCCAACGCCGAAACATTTTAAAGAAAATTTGCCCATTCGATTCCGTAATTGGCCGTGCTTCAGGCAGAGACATACCGAAAAACCGTCGCCCATGGCAAGCCAAGACCCCGGAAAGCAGCAACAAATAGGCCAATGTCACTCTGGCTAAGGGGTTTTTGAATTAATTGAACAATCGCTTGTAGGACGTGACGCAATTCCACCTCGCCGCCTGCAAAAAAGTTTCCCGGTAACGACAAAAATTCGTCTCACTGCCTGAAAAATTGACAC
The DNA here is from genome assembly GCA_028293325.1 of Pedosphaera sp. Lineage (GTDB taxonomy): Bacteria > Verrucomicrobiota > Verrucomicrobiia > Limisphaerales > Pedosphaeraceae > JAQGOT01. The sequence goes on from JAQGPA010000054.1 coordinate 5,597, forward strand.
TCATCACGACAGCCTCCGCCCGCCGCGAAGTTGGCGCTCCTGCCGTTGCCATTTTGTCACTCTGAATCAGGCGGGTTGTCCCCAGACAGCAATTCTTGACCTACAGTCATGTTCCTACTCTGTGTGGCAGGGAATAAACTCCGATTTCGAAAGTGGATAATTTTGAATTCAGCACAATCACGCATTTCCTCAACTGCTTGAAATCGATCCTCAAAAGCTGGGAAAAAGGCGTCCCCTCCCACAATGCGCTTTACTATAGTTAGATAAAGATCAGAACAACGAAAGAGAGCCTGCTCATAAATTTGTGCGCCTCCACAGATTATAACTTTGCTAGGAAAGTCCATAGGATCTAGTTTTGCCAAGGATGTAGCCACCAAAATCTCCGTTTTCTCGTTTTCATTAAATTTGCTGAAGTTAAATTGGTAAGGAGGCATTTGGCCGCTCTCACCTCGCCACTCTCTGAAACAAAACTTTGGATGATTTTTGTTTAGCTGTTCTAGATGTCGCGTTAGAACTAAGTTTTTACGATTTGGAAGTGGCTTGCCTAAACTTTCGAATGTTTTTCTTCCCATGACTATTACATGTCCCATTGTCATTTCCTTGAACCATCTAAAATCTTCTGGCAAATACCAAGGAATCTTATTCCCCTGCCCTATCACTCGATTCTCCGACATTGCCGCAATGGCTGTAAAATATTTCATTCGAATTTTATAAATTAATAAGCAAGGTGCAAAAAATGAATGTGCTTATCTTCATCTCTGCACTCGCATGGCCATAGCAAACCTTTACACAGCACAATCTACAGTTCTTCTCATATCGCCTTTGTAGTATTTTAACAACAGGTGGTTGATTAAGCATCTTCTTCATCATTTTCTAACAATTTCTTTATTTCCTCTGAATAGTTTGTCCGGCAAGTGGCTGCATCATATCCGGTTGTTTCGCGATTGTATTTGTTATGAATAAGCGAGAAGACAATGAGCGTTTCATGTATGAATGAACGAATTTCTCTGGGAGAGATTGATGATTCTGGCTTCACCGTTGTATGCGCAAATTGATTTCTCTGATTGCTAATTTTCTGCCATAAGGCTCCGTAATTTGGCAAACCCGCGTCAATGCAATCTTTATCAAAACTCGCATAGCCTAAATGTCGGTAGAGCTGTAATTGGCGAGCACGACCGCGGTATGCTTCAAGAAGCGGTGACATAACAAACTCAATGCACTCCCAGATATTACCATGCAATGCCATAACAATAAGCTGCGCCTTCATTAAATCCTCCAAACATGATGATACTAGTAAACACGCTAACCGTTCATAATGAGGCTCTTGAGATGAGTAGCTCAGAACTATCTGAAAAATCTGTCGAATAGAGGGATCTGGCCATTCCGTGTTCCATCCAATTTTTCCGCATTCAGGGCATTTAAGGTTCCCCAAATCATCATGATGCCAGCCTTCAGTCAGGTGAACCTGCTGACAGCTTTCACACTTCCGGTAAGATAAAAGGTCGCTAGTCACTTAATTATATAAATAAGCCCTTGGATCAACATTGGTGAATACAAAAGAGAGCGCAAAACGTTGCCCACCAAACTGAGCCTTGCCGAAAATAAATACTTGGCGCGCCGTATGTATCAAATCGACCTCCGCCAAGTCCGACACGGTCCTCACGCCCGCGTGCTGGAAATGGGATCGGCTCGGCACAATCGTCTCCCGGTTCGGCAATGGTTTTCCGATGGATTCAAATGTTTTGCGCCCCATCACCACCACCTGCCCCGTCGTCATCTTCTTGAACCACTTGAAATCCTCCGGCAGGTGCCAGGGAATTTTATTCCCCTGTCCAATCACCCGGTTCTCCGACATCGCCGCAATGGCCTTGAAATGTTTCATCCGTCCCCTATTTATTCACCCCCAAGCCAAAGATGTCATCTCATAAATGCGCGCAATCCGTAAATCTTTAACTCACTTCCTGGGCTCCATAAACTGCTTCCCTTTTTTCTGTAGCGTAACGGTCGTGCTGTTGCTGCCGCCAGCCTTCGCCTCCATGCTGGCGTAACGGTCACCCAGGTTTGGGTCGATGGCCAGTTCGTAATCGGTATGCATCACGGCGAAATTTTGCGGCCCGTTTAACGTCGGCAAATTGCTGATCACCGCAATCCCCCGGTCATCCGTCTCGGCTGCAAACAGCCGGTTGGTGGAGTTCATAATTTTGTTCCAATCGGGGCGCAGGCCGGTGGGCAAAACATCTTCCCAATTCACGGAATCGTGGGCGAAAATCGTCGAGGAATATCCGCCCCAGGTTACATTCGGCCAGAAACCAACCTCCGCCCCCTCCAGTGGTTGACCCTGATCATCCAGCACCTTTACTTCACAAGTGGCCGTCGGCTCCATCGCGAGCTCGATTTCCCTGGCTTGCGTGTCGAGGATAAACAACTGTGGAACGTGTATCCCTTTACTGGTTGATGCCGGATCGTTGACCGAAACGAACCCATCGCAAATCGCAATCACCTCCACCTTTCCCGGGGGCAGGGATTCAAAAACAAAAGTCCCGTCCGCATTGATCGCCCGCGTGCTCTCCCAATGCAACGGATCGTTTTGGCCCGACGCCGCGTTCGTTGGAAAGACATGCAATTGTGCCCGCCCATGAACAACCGGGCGCGGTACCGTCGCCGCCAGCTTCCCGGCCAGGCGCAACCCCGGCTGTAGTTGCAATTTAAATTCATTCGTCTGCCCCGTCACGGCTTGAAAGGTGACCGTGTCGCTGAAATAGGATTGCCCCTGCTCCGAAAACCAGGCAATCCGCACTGCAACAGTTCCTTGTTCGATGCGCCGGGTCATCAGCCAGCCTTCTCCCGCCGCCTGCCAAAAATCTTTTTCCGGTAATCCAATGCCCGTGACTTGGGGATGAATATTCGTCAGTAAATTCCCCGGCGCCTCCAAATAAGCGGCAACTCGCAAAATCGCTCCTCGTTCAAGAATAATCGGTTTGGGCCGCGCGGGCACCCGCTGGGCCAGCACCAGCAGCGGATAAGCCATCCGCTCCCAAAACGCCGCGTTGGCCGGCGGCGCGAAAGCCACATCCCGGGGGAAACGGCCTTCGCAATAATCCGGATGATTCACCGTGACGCTGATCTCGCCGGTCTCCAGCCGTTCGTAGATATAATATGGATAAACCACCCGGGCAATACCCGCGGCATCCGTGGTGACAGCCACCGGCTTCACGCTAATCAGTTCCTCCCAGAAATAATCTCCACCGCCTTTTTTTGGCCGGAGCGCATACGGCTTTACCACCGCGCCCGCCACCGGCTTGCCCGCCGCATCCGTGACCCTGATCAACGCCACCGGATTGGGCGGCGTTGTGAGCACGACATAAATCACCAATCCGGCAATCGCTGCCAGGACCACAAAGACTACGCTGAATATTCGTCTCATGATTAATTCTCTTGGCGTTCTTGATACGGCTTGCTCCGGTAGCTTACATCCGCAAGTCCCGCTAAACAAGGCCATCCTTCGTTGCTGCTGCCCGCGCCTTATCCTCTTTTAATTGCGCCATTATGCCGGCACACTATCCCAACAAATGCTCGACCAACTAAAACACTGGCGCTGGGTTCTCATCGCCCTCCTCGCGGTGATCACCGTGGCGGGTGGCATTGAATTGTGCATGGGCCGTTCGCCGCTCGGACCGGATGGCAAATTCGGCTTCTGGGAGAGCGATATCTGGAGCAGCGAAAACTCCCAACGCCTCGCCGACCCGTATTCCTTCTCCCACATCGCGCACGGCATCTTGTTCTTCGCCTTCTTTTGGCTGGTCGCGCGCAAACTGCCGCTCCGCTATCGCTTTCTGATCGCCCTGTTGCTGGAAGCCGTCTGGGAAATGCTTGAGAATTCACCGCTCATCATCAACCGCTATCGTAACGCCACCATCGCCCTCGGCTACACCGGCGACAGTGTCCTCAATTCCATGAGCGATATCCTGATGATGTCCCTCGGGTTCCTGTTCGCGCTCCGGGTGCGACCCCGCATCAGCGTCGTCGCGTTGATCGTCATGGAAGTCGGTTGCGCCCTCTGGGTCCGCGACAATCTTACTCTCAACGTCATCATGCTGATTCATCCCCTCGACGCCATCAAACACTGGCAAATGGCCGGCCACCCAATGCCGTAATCGGCGCCTTGCCTTCGTGACGAAAGTTGCGCCGCCTGACATTGCATTGACTCAATGCACTCGTTTTGGGTAAAAGTTTCCGCATTGCACTGAGCGTCATTGCTTAACTTCAGGGAAATATGCCTAGTACCGTCAACGGAATCGGAACCCACTATTACGGCAAACGCAACCTGCATACCCGTCCCGGCGTCTGTTCGAGTTGCCGCCGCGCGGTCAATCTCAGTTCCTATGACACCCGGCTCTGGTTCGTCATCGTTTTCATTCCCATCATTCCGCTGGGGCGGAAACGGATCACCGATGATTGTCCCGCCTGCCGCCGTCACTATGTGGCGAACTGGCAGAAATGGGAAACCGCCAAGCAACTGGAAATTTCCGGCGCGCTGGAGAAATACCGCTCTGATCCCTCCCCCGAGAATGCCCTCGAAGCCCATCGCATCCTGATGGTTTATCGGCAGACGGCGGCGATGGCGGATTTCCAGAAGCTCATCACCGAGAAATTTGCCGACAATGCCCGTGTGCAGGCTCAACTCGGAGTGGCGCTGACGGCCTTCGGCCAACCCGCCGAGTCCGAGCCGTTCTTTGCCCGCGCTTACGCGTTGCGTCCGGACATGCCGGAGGCCCGCATCGGCGTGGCGGAAGGCCATATCCGTGCCGGTCGCCTGGTGGAAGCCCGGCAACTGCTCGACTTTTTGGAAAAGCCCGGTGCGGGACAGCTTTATTCGCTGGGTTCATTGGAGCGTCTCGCCTTCGCCTATCAAGCCAACCATCAGCACACCGAAGCGCTCGCCCTGTTTGGCCGATTGGTCGAGGAAATACCCGCCGTCGCCCAGCACAGCGGTTTTCGCAAGGCCGTACAAAAATCGGAGAAGGCCTTGGGCGCAAAACAATCGGTCCTGCCCAAGACAAAATTCAGCCTGCGTCGCCTCTTTCAACGGCCGGCGGCGGGCCAACCCGCCTCGTTTTCGTTCTTCACGCTCCTGATTATCCTGGGCGTAATTGGCGTCCTGGTGGCCGCGGGCCTGGCAATCGGCAACGAATATATCCGGCGGCATCGAACCCTTTTTGTCGTCAACGCGCTCAGCGGCAAATTACAACTCAACCTCCCCGGCCGCGACCCGTACAATCTCACGCCCGGGGTCAATGAAATCAAACTACCGGAAGGCCATTATCATGCCACCTTCCAGGGCGCGACCCAGGAATCGGTCGATTTCGATATTCGCGCCACATACTTTAACCGTTGGTTTGATCACCCGGCCTGGGCGCTGAATCCCGGCGGCGCGGCCATTTTGGTCCGGGTACGGGCCGTTTACAGCGAGAATCCGCAGCCGCCCGGATACGATTATTTTTTCGGGCAATCTTTCCAGGCCTTCCCCGCCATCACTCATCCCTTCACTGATTTACCGGAAACGGTCAGTCTCGAATCCAGCGGTGAGACACGGACTTTGACGGGTCTCGCCTTGTTTCAAGGCGAGCCGCTGGAGCTCTTTTACGAGCTCGAAAGCAAGCGCCAGCACGCTGAAGCCCTCCGCTTGGCTGAATGGCGCCTGGCTCGCCACCCGGATGACACCAAAATTCTAATAGCTTACCAAAGGCAGGCCCTGACTTTCGTCGACGAGCCCCGCCTCGAGGCGTTTCTGCGCTCCGGGCTTACCAACCGTCCCATTAATATTGAATGGCATCGTGCGTACCAGGACCAAATGCGCAGCCACACCAATCACCAGCAATTGGCCGACGATTACAACCAACTGCTCCAAAATGACCCGGAGAATTCCACCTTGCTTTACCTCAAAGGCCGGATTTGCGATGATCCCGTTCGCAGCGCTGAATTCTTTGAGCGGGCGCGGCGCGCGGACACCAACAACCCCTATCCGCTTTACGCCATTGCCGCGAACTTTTCCAACCATGGCGACTGGCAGTCCGCCAAGCCGCTGCTGGATCGCGCGGTTGAGTTGCTCCCCACCAACCAGGATTTCTGCGAGCAATGGAAACTCGTCTGCTTCGCGCTCGGCGAGTTTCAAGCGCCGGAAACGGTTTTCCGCAAGCGTTTGGGCCAGGATCCCTTCGATTTATCGTCGGTGAACAGCCTGTGCGAAATTCTGTCCGCGCAAGGCAAACGCAGCGAAGCTGATCAATTCATGACCAACCTAGGCCAGTCGCTACGGGCTCGCTATCCCAATTCCAAGGGCGTGGCGCCCGCCGCCATTCAGGAACATTATCTCTATGCGCTGGGTGATTTCACCGCGCTGGAAAAAACCGCGCGCCTCGACAAATCTGCCAGCGGCAAGATCGCTCTTTTCTACGCACTGCTGGAGCAAAATCACCTCGATGAAGCCGCTCGAATTTTTTCGACCACCAACATCAGCGACCCGGCAACCTTGCTAGGCGTCAGCCTCGCCTTCCGTCTGGCCGGTCGCAATAGCGAGGCGGCACAATGGCAGGCGCCGGTGATTGAGGATTTCCGCGTGAGCGGCGCTGATTGTGTTCGCGCCGCCGACTTGCTGAATGGAACCACCCCGCCCGCCGTTGCGGCGCTGAACAATTTGGACTTGTCGCCGTCGCTCAAAGCAGTCCTGCTCGCCAATCTGGCGGTCCTGCATCCGGACGTACGCGACCAGATCAACGCCGCCGCCCGCCGGCTCAATGCCGGGCGCGTCTTTCCCTATCACCTGATTCAACGCGCGACCGCCCCTGCTCCTTAGCGTTCCGCCGCCATGAATCACGAGGAGTTTGATCAATTCGTTCAACAGATCGAAGCGGGCGTTGGGCGAAATCACGAAGCGCTCCGCCGGCGTGTGCTCCAGTGGGCGCTCCTCGGTTACGCCGGTTTGCTGATGCCACTTGCCCTGGTCGTTACCGTCAGCCTCGCTTTTATCATTCCCGGTATCATTTGGATATCGGAGGCTTTTCCCTTTTTGCTCATTGGCGTCTGCTTCCTCGTCGTCGGCTGCTGGGCAGTGGCAAACCTGCTTTGGATTCGGCTGGCCGCTCCCGAAGGCCGGACGGTGACCCGCGCGGAAGCGCCCGCGCTCTTCGCATTGATTGATGAAACCCGGCAGCGCCTGCGCGCGGCAAAGTTTTATCGCGTGCTCATCGTTCCGGACTGCAACGCCGCCGTCTCCTACTCGCCCCGGCTCGGTGTGTTCGGCTGGAACCGGAATTATCTTATGCTCGGCCTCCCGCTGATGGAGGGACTTTCCCGGGATGAATTCGCGTTTGTCCTTGCCCATGAATGTGCCCATCTCTCCCGCCAGCATCACCGCTCCGGCCAGTGGGTTTACCGGCTGCGTCGCTCGTGGGAGCAGGTCTTTGCCCACCTCTCGCAACTCCACCACAGCGGCGTCATCTCCTTGCGGCCGTTCGTCCAAAAATTTATCAACTGGTTCTGGCCCCGCTTCAACGCTCATGCCTTCGTCCTCTCCCGCGCCCATGAATATCAGGCGGACGCCACGGCCGCGCAGCTCGTCGGTGTGCCAACGGCCGCCACCGCTCTCATCCGCAACGACTGGCATGGCCGCGTGCTGGACGAAAAATTCTGGCCGGACCTCTGGCAACAGGTCGCCGATCATCCCGCCGCGCCGGAAGGGGTTTTCCTGCGCCTCACCCAGTTGCTGAACTCGCTGGGCGTCGGCGAAATTCAACGGCTGGAGCAGGGTTTCCGCTTTAGCACCACCAACTCCAATACCCATCCCTGCCTCTCGGAACGACTGCGCGGCATTGGTCGCAATCTGGATGCCCAGAGCGCCGACCGCGAGACCGTGTTGCTCCCACCACAGCCCAACTCGGCCGAAGTGCTGTTGGGCCCGGCTTTGCCGGCCATTCGCGCCGACATCGAAAAACTTTGGCGTAAAAAAACCGAAACCAACTGGAGCCAGCAGCATCGCAAAGCCAGCGTCCTACAGGAACGGCTCGGCCGGCTTGATCAGTCCCCGGTCGTGCGGCAGGAGGATGTGGATGCCATGTGGGACAAGGCGCAGGCGTTGTTGCAATTGCGGACTCCGGAAGCCGCCACCCCGCTGCTGCGCCAGATTCTCGCCCTGGCACCGAAAAACGTGAACGCCAATTTCCACCTCGGCAGCTTCCTCCTCCAGTCCGGCGACGGTGAAGGCGAGCAATACCTCGAGCAGGCGATTGCCGGAAATGAAGAGCTGTTTCCCCGGACGGTCGATTGTTTCCAGGCCTATTACCAGCGCACCGGCCAGTCCGGGCGCATCCGGGAATTATATGCCCGGCTGGACAAATATGAAAAAACCATCGCCGCCTCGCGACTCGAACGCAGCGATGTGACCGCCGCTGACAAATTGCTGCCGCACGAACTTTCTGACGCTGAACTCGCCACCCTTTGCGCCGTGTTGGCGGCGGACCCGGACGTGATGACCGCTGATCTGGGACGCAAGGAACTGCGTTATTTCGTCGAGCAGAAACTCTATCTCCTCTGCATCCGCATCCGTCCCGAGTGGTATCTGCTCACCAACACCGACCGCCAGCAAGCCGCCATCAACCGCCTCATCCAGGCTGTGCGCCTGCCTGGCCGCGTCTTCATCTTCGCCCCTTCCGGCGCTTTCCGCCCCATCGCCCGCAAACTCACCCGTATCCCCAACGCCCGCATCTTCTCCAAACGCTGATGTTGTTTCGCCTGACATTTCCGACCAAATGATTTAGGATGGGTCAGCCGCATGATTTTCAAACCGAGTTTTGACAAGGCAGGCCAAAGAACGAGCTATCGGGTTTTTCTGTTCGTGTTGATGATCCAGGCGCTCTCTTTGGCCACCGCCTGTGCGCTGCCCCGCCGGCTGGTGATCGCACTGGATGGAATTGCCTACCGGGATATGCAGGCACTGCAGTCCGGCGTCACCTACACCAACTTGAATCATCACCAGTTCCATCGACAGGCATTCAACGACGGCTACTTTCCGGTCAGCCGGAACATCTCCACGTTTCCCTCCACCAGCGATGTGGCCTGGACCGATATTTTTGGGGATCGCCCGCTGCCGGGCTATCAACGCAGTTATTTCAGCGAGGCGGAAAACCGGGAAATCATCGGAAACAGCGTCAGTTCCTCCATGGAACACGAGCGGCAAATGCATTGGCAGGCGGAGGGCGGTTTCCATCGGTCGATGGGTTATATGATGCCGCTCCACGCCTTTAAATACGAGCTGGGCCAGGTGACCGAACAGTTCCTCAATTCCAAATCCACAGAAGGCACTTTCTACGCCTACATGCGCTCGACGGATGATGCGCAGCATATGGCGGGTGACATCTTTGCCATGCTGTGTCTGCTCGATGATCAACTCAAGGAATTGCGCGCCCGTTACCGGGCGCGGGAAGTCCGGGAACTGGAAATCCTGATTCTCTCGGATCACGGACACAATCGCGCGGGCGCCGGCCAGCGCGTCGAAGTTCGCTCTTTTTTAAAAAAAGCCGGCTACCGGGTCGCCCATTCCATTGTGAATCCCAAGGACGTGGTCCTGCCCACCTGCGGGATTGAATCCTGGGTGGAGATCCACAATGCACCCGCGGAAACCGAAAGACTCGCGCAACTGCTCCTAGGCCTCGAAGGCGTGGACCTGTTGACAGCTCGACTTCCAAATCAGACCAATCGCTTCCTGGTCCTGAATGCAAGAGGCGAACGGGCCGGCATCGAGTGGCGCGCCGCAGACAACTCATATCGCTACTCCGCCGAGAACGGCGACCCGCTTGACTACCGCCCGGTGGTCGAAGCCCTCGCGCAAAAGCATCAGCTCGACGCGGATGGTTTTGCCACAGCCGATCACTGGATGGCCGAGACCATGACCCATCGTTATCCCCTCGCGTTGGAACGCATCGTCCAGGCGCATACCCGCATCACGCTCAATCCCGCGAACATTCTCATCAGCCTGCGCAACGGTTACGTCCACTCCGGCTGGCTGGTCAAAAAACTCAGCCAGTTGAAGACGCTCGGCGGCACCCACGGAAATTTGGACGCCCTCAACTCGGCCGGGATTTTGTTGTCCAGTTTCGCCCCCACCCAAGACACTTCCACGAGCCGGGTGGCCGCGCAGTATGATGGCTTTCCGGGCATGCGGAATTATCGCACGGAAGAAAACGGCGCCGAGTGGGTCGCCGGAAAAGAACAGGCACTGACCAGAATCGCGCGCACGCCGTTTGATTCAACTTGCCGGTCGCTTCCGGGCGACGCGCTTTTCCTGCGAACCTGGACACCGGCATTCGCGCACTTAAACCTCGATGTCCCGGTCGAGGTCACCATTGAAAAAGTCCTGCCCTTCCCCAACGCACGAATGCATCGCGATGCGCCCAAGCCCATCGACACCTCAGAACGACATTTAACCCTGAACCCTCCCATTACCTTTTCAGACCCATGCGCCTACGAAAGAGTATATGCGCTGCCTCCTGAGCTGACTTTGGAGCCAGGAACAGCGTATCGCATTTCGGGCTGGATAACCGACCGGAACAAACACACCCGAATTTTCAATTTCGTCTTCAGCACCGACCACCGCAGCCTGCCCGTGGCCTATTGAAGCGCCTCAAACCTCAATCGGTGTTGAGTCAGATTCTAAACTCCCCTTCCAATCACCATATGCCAGCGCCATCTCAACTGCTGCATGCTCGGGTGGCACCATCCCAACGCCCGTAGCGAGTCCAGGGCAATAAACATTGCTCCCGACCTCAGCATCCGCGCCTGCAATGCGAAGTATCGCTCTCATGGCCCTGTAACAATTCCTGCTTTCAACCTGCTCCGGCATCGTCATCGTCGGCGCAACGATCATATACGGCACGATCTGATGCCCAGTGCGGACCACCAGACTCGCGCCTACTGGCAAGTGACCCTCTGGCCGCCGGTTGACGGCATCCTGGACTGTACGCTCAATCTGCGCACCAAAGAAAGTTCGGTACCAGGCATCGATCCCTCCATCCATAAAGCCATGACTGTTGGCAGGTGAGACCACGCAATGCCGTGCCACAAGCAGCAAATCGCCCTGCTGAATCGTCACCTCTGGGAATCTATCGAACGCTTCAATCCAAGCTTTGACCAGGTGGCCATTAAAATCGACGAGATGTAAATTCATGCGTGTCCGCGCCTCCGCCTCTCGATCGCACTCCCTAATGATGGACTGTGAGCAGTCTCGGTGTTGCCATCCGGCGCACTGCTGGCTTCGGCGGATTGCAAGAGAGCACGGACTTCTTCTGTTGAAATATTTTTGGTTTTATTGATTTTCCACTGGTCAGGTCGATCAAATGATGCGTACCAGGATGTGGCATCAGTTCCATTCTGGATGTAGGCCATCAAACTGCCTTTCGCATTGGCAGCCGTATTGCCGCTCCACCAGACAAAAATTCCTGAATCGGTAATTTTTCCCAGCTTTCGTTTGAGATTTTGAGAGCTCGCTTGCGGGATGTGAAGTGGAGGAGCCTCCATCTGCTCATATTCTTTCTGCTGTGCCAAACGGTACACCGTCTGAGCGATGATCCTGTCGGGATGGAAGGGTGGAATCGTGAGGGGGTCTTTCCAGACGCCGAGCGCGCCCAGAACCTTGCCGGAAAAGTTAAGCCACTTATGATCAAACCAGTTGTCGACTGCGACAATGGCAACGATTTCGGGGGCACGTTGCAACACCAGGGCATCGATCATCGAGGATACGAGCCGCACGAAGCCGGGATCATCATTCGCAGTGGCGTGAATTTTCATTTCTCTTCGGCTTTCCGGTAATACTCGTCGATCGCGTAAACCGCTGATGAAGCATGGTGGCCCCAATGGTGGAAATAAAACTCTCGCCAATACCGCACAGCATAAACACCATCATCGCGATTCAAAGCCTGCGATCCGTGCCACAAGTCGCCGTAAATATCGGCTAAATCGTCATGAACATCACCCATGACCGGTTCTTCCTCACCAAGGTCACAAGGCGAGAACATCCCTTGATAATACTGAAAAGGAAAGTCGGCGAATCGCTTGTGATCCGACATCCACTCCTCATGGCTGCGCCGTGGATAAGACACATCGTTCTCATGCCCTGCGTCAGGAATGATCAGATATGGAATCCCCTGCATGAGCGCAAGAAGAAGCTGCCGCGCGGTCAGGACGTCGTGCCTGTCCGACTCCGCCCATTCGCAAAACTGTCGTACGTTTTCTGTAAACGCTTCTATAGCCAATGACATGCTTTTTGTTATCTGCTTTTGCTAAAGGCGATCACAAATCTAACGCGAACCATTTCAAATCGACCGCGAAGTGGGACCCTCTTTTACACCGCAATCGGCGCCTTGATGCCTGGATGCGGGTCGTAGCCCACCAATTCAAAATCCTCGAACTTGAAATCGTGGATGTTCTTTACCGCTGGATTCATTTTCAACTGCGGCAATGCCCGCGGTTCGCGGGAGAGTTGCAGCTTGGCCTGCTCCAGGTGGTTGCTGTAGAGATGCAGATCGCCAAACGTGATGACAAATGTCCCCGGCTTCAATCCGCACACCTGCGCCACCATTACGGTCAGCAGCGCATACGACGCAATGTTGAACGGCACGCCCAAAAATAAATCCGCGCTCCGTTGATAAAGCTGGCAACTTAGTTCGCCATCCTGCACAAAAAACTGAAACAGCGCATGGCACGGCGGCAGCGCCATCTGCTCGATTTCCCCCACGTTCCACGCGCTGACAATATGCCGCCGGCTGTCGGGATTCGTTTTGATCTGTTCGATGACCTGGTCGATTTGATTGATCGAGCGTCCATCTGCCGTGCGCCAATCACACCATTGCGCCCCATAAACGCGGCCCAGGTTGCCCTCGGCATCCGCCCATTCATCCCAAATCGTCACGCCGTGCTCGTTCAAATATTTGACGTTGGTGTCGCCGCGCAGAAACCAGAGCAATTCGTAAATGATCGACTTGAGATGCAGCTTCTTCGTGGTCACCACCGGGAAACCGTCGGTCAGCGGGAACCGCGCCTGCGCGCCAAACACCGCGTAGGTGCCCGTCCCGGTGCGGTCGGCCTTGAATTTGCCCTGCTCCAAAACGAGCCGTAGGAGTTGCTGATACTGAATCATAAAATTAAATTGTATGGCGGTTATTTCGTGGTGGCCGGCTTCGCCTTTTCCGCCTCATTCACCAGTGGCATGCGGATCATGCCCCAACGTTTAGCCACCTGGTCCAGAAAAATCACCATCAAACTTTGCAGGTCGCGCTTTTGCTGCGCCAGAAACCACGCGAACACCGGCATCGTGAGCAGCACCAGCCAAAACCAGGGTATCCACCTACCGACAAAGCTGCTGAGGAGCAACTCAAAACCGAGCACCGCCCAGAACACCGCCCGCGCTTGCAGCGACCATTTCGCGCGCAACCGGCAGCGAATTATCCGGCCTTTGGGATTATCCTCCGCCACCGTGGTCAATTGCAGCCGCGTCCAGCGCCGCCCAAACACCTCCACGTCATGCTCGCTCCAGCCAATGTCCGATTTGTTGGGCCAGCCTTGTTTGTCCAACGCTTCCAAAACCGTGCTGACAAATGATATTCGGTCCACAGGATGCCCGGACCAATAACGCACCTCGCCCAGCGGCTCGCCATTGTTCCGCAACGCCATCGAATCCAGGTTGTGCCGCATCGCCGTGTCCGTCGATTGCGAGATCAATTGTCCCTGGTACCGCGCCCAGCCGCGCACGATCGGTTGCAGGAAAAACAGCAACGCCACCATCGGCCGCGACCACCAACGCCGCCGGTTCCGCGGCAATTCCGCCTCCGCCGCCGCCGCCGCGCACACGCCCAACGACAGCATCCCGCACGCAACCATCACCGGCAGCAGCCAATGAAACGCCGAGGACAACACCACCAGCGGCAGCATCACCAACACATGATATTCCAGGCTGCTGAAAAACGAGAGAATGCCCACCGGATCCGAGGTGTACAGCGTCTGAAACAGGCTGCTGCCAAAAATACCGTGATAAATGATCGGCGCGCGCATCACGATCCCGTACTTCGATGGTGTATAAATGCGCCCGCGCCAAATACTGCCCCCCAACGCGCTGAAATTCTCCGGGTGCTTCCGCACCAGCAACGCCTCGGCCGCGCCGTAACCGCCCTGTTGCTTGAGATACGCCCGCAAGGTCGAGCGCCGGTAGTGCCACACAAATCCCGCCGAGCTGAATCCAATTTTGCCCCCGCGCTGCTGCAGTCGCCAGCAGAGGTCCACGTCGTCGCCCGCTTTCTCAAAAATCGGATCGAACCCGTGCAGATCCTCCAATGCCCAGCGATAAAACGCCATGTTGCAACCGGGCACATGCTCGGCCCGCCGGTCGGTCAGCATCACATGCGCCGGCCCGCCCGGCGACACCAACACCGCCGCCGCCACGCTCGAATCCTCCGGCGGCAGCAGATTATGTCCGCCGATGCCCGCAAAATCACTGTCCAACAAATCGCCCACCAAATAATAGAGCCAATCCTCATCCGCCCGGCAGTCCGAATCCGTGAACGCCACAATCTCGCCCGTCGCCGCCGCAATCCCCGTGTTCCGCGCCACGGACAATCCCAAGTTCACTCCATGCCGAAAGTGCCGCACCTTGGGATGCGACAGCGCAATTTGCGGCGTGTCATCGGTGGAACCGTCATCGACCAGAATCACCTCGTAATCCGGATAGTTCAGTTGCTCCAGTGAATCCAGGCAGGCCCGCAATGTGCGGCCCCCATTATAACTCGCCACCACCACCGAGACTTTTGGGTATCGTTTCAGCGGAAAATAGGGCGCCTGCCGGAACATCTTTTGCACCGCCCGAAAGGAATCCTTTGGTCCCCGTGCGCGCGTCGTCAGCCCCATTGTCCAGTCTTCAATCTGCTGCCCGCCCCGCCACCAATCATCCGTGTAGCTGAATACCACCGTCCCCGCCAGCCCGCCGCGAAACGCCGTCTCGATCTGCCACGAAAGCATCTCGCACTTTTGCGCCTCACCTTCCCGACCGGAATCGATGCCAAATTCCCCAAGCACCAGTGGTTTGACATCCGCAATCATTTGCAACCGCGCCAAATAATTCTTCAGCGGCTGGCGCTGGTGCAGATAAACATTGAAACAGATAAAGTCCAGGCTTTGCGGACGCAGGAATTCCGTCGGCGGGAAATTCGTGAATGTGCAGAGGCAGTCCGGATCGATTGCCTTCGCCTCCAACACCAGTTCATCGATGAAGTTCGCCACCGCCTTGGCCCCGCTCCAGCGCACCACCTCCGGCGGAATCTCATTGACCACGCTATAGGCAAACACCGCCGGATGCCGGGCGCACGCCTGCACCGCCTGCCGCACCGCCGCCCGCGCGTCGGCCTTTTGCGCGTGCGAGTCGAGAAAACAAACATCCTTGTTCCACGGAATATCGACGAATACCTTCAATCCGTGCTCCGTCGCCAAATCCAGAAACCAGCGCGGCGGGACGTGGTAAACCCGCACCAGGTTCGCCCCCAACTCGCGGATTTGGGCAAAGTCCCGCGCCGTCTGTTCGCGGGAGGCAAAGGTGCCCTCCTTGCCGATGGGCGCAAAAGGGCCGTAGGAAACCCCCTTGAGATGGAATTTCTCCCGCCCGAGGCGGAAAAACTTGCCATCCACGGTCACGCGAACCTGGGAGGATACCGTAGCTACCATTAGATTTGGACGAACGCGTGAGTGGCTTTAATCATTCCATTATTGGGATAACAGAACCGACGGGGTGAAGCAAGCTGCCAGCGGACGCCGGGCACCGCTACAGCATTTATGGAACTGCTCTAAAAGCGGGATTTCGCTTGCCGACAAGCGCTTGCCACTCCTCAATAGTCCTGTGCGCAGGCGGCCCGATCATTACGATCGCCCCGCTTTCGCATCAATTCGGTATCTGTGTTATAAAATAGCATGAACGAGAACACCCGACTCTTAAACCTCCGCCGCATCGTTATTTGGACCAGTTCCTTTAGCGGCGGCGCGTTGGCGGCGACGCTGCAATCGTTCCGGCTGCCGGTCGCCCTGGAGTTTTCCGGCTATACGGTGCTCGCCTTCGTTCTCGGTTGGGGGATCTTTTGGGCCTATTGGAAAATCTTCTTCATGGAACGCGAAATTCGCGGCATGAAGCTATGGCGCATTGCCACCACCGCACTTTTGATTATGGCCGGGTTGGCCGGCGTCCTCTCGCCTTTAAGATTCGTCAACCATGATCAACTGCCCGAACTTTTCACCGGCCTGATTACCGCGGCGATTGCCTTGTCGGGCGTCGTGCTGCTGTTGCTGGGCAGCAAATGGCTGTTTGATCAGGACGAAAAAGAAAACACCGCGGCTCCCAACCAGCCCGCTCCGGATCGTTGACCGGATTTTTCCCTTGCCTCACAACATCGACCAGCCGCCAATAACCCCATGCGCGAACTGCCTCATACCCACTCCTGTTTTGTTTGCGGTGAATCCAATCCCTTGGGCCTGAAACTCCGGTTCGAGACCGATGGCTGCATCGTCCGCGCGCGCTTTGTGCCCCGCCCGGAACACATCGGCTTCCAGCAAACCGTTCACGGCGGCATCAGTTCAACGCTCCTCGATGAAATCATGGTCTGGGCCTGTGCCGTGCAGACGCGGCGCTTCGCCTATTGCGCGGAACTGAATGTCCGTTTCCTGAGTCCCGCCCGGCCGGGCGAGGAAGTGATCGCCACCGCCGAACTGGTGACCAACCGCCGCAATAAACTTTTCGAAGCCAAAGGGGAACTGCGCAATGCGGCCAATGTGATTCTCGCCACGGCCACCGGGAAGTATCTGCCGCTCAAGGAAACCGAGGTTCCGGAAATGTTGCGCGATTTTGTCGGCGATACCCGCGGCCTTTTCGGCCCCTAGCGCCGGCCTGTTCCTGCGTGATGACTACTTCACCTTGAAGTCAATGTGGTTCTTGTCCAGCGTCGAGCCTTCATCCAGCGCGAGTTGGGCCAGGTGTTCGTTGTAATCCGCCAGCGCGCGGATTTCCGTCGAACGCGCCGTGGTCAGGTTGATTTGCAACTGGAGCACGATGAAACTGGTGCTCTTGCCGTTCGCGAGTTTCTTCTGCTCGGCTTCGAGCGCCGACTCGGCATAAATCCGGGCTTCCCGCCGCGCGGTAATGGTCTGCAGATCCGTCCGCACCTGCGCCACGTCGTTTTCCACGGTGACAATCGCCGCCTGCTCCAGCAATTTGAGTTGCAGCAAAAACTGGCGGGCGCTCGCCTTGGCGGCTTTGTAAGCGTTGCGCGCGGCCCCGTTCCCCAGCGGAATGCTCACCACCACGCCGTACGAGTAGAACGGATTGTTCCCGGTGCGAATATCATCCAGGTTTCCGCCAAAGGTGGCATTCAACGCATTGCGCCCATAGCTCCCCGTCACATCCACCGTTGGAAACAACTGGTTGAAATTGTATTTTACCGTGATGTTTTGCCGTTCCAGGGTCAGCTTTTGCTCAAGAATATCAGGCCGCTTCGCCAGGGCCAGGCGCCAGCTCTCCTGCAAATTCAATTCCTGCGGAATCGCCAACAAACCCTCGGACGGCACCGGCGAAATATTCACCCATTCATTGTAATTATCCGTCAGCAAACTTTTCAGCGTGTTTTCCTGCGCCAGTTCCTGTCGCTGCGTCAGCAATAAAGTTGCCCGGTTGGCGGCCGCCTGGGATTCCGCCTGCTTCTCATCCAGCGGCGCCAGTGCGCCGACTTCCACCCGCTTCCGGTTCTCGGCCAGCAATTGCTCCGCCAGTTCCAGCGCCGCCGCCTGCACCTTGACGTTTTCCCGCGCGAAAACCAATTCGTAATAGGCCTGCTGCACGCTGGTCACCGTGGTCATGACCTGCCCCAGCAACACAACCTCCGAACCTTTGATCGCATTCTTGCCCAGTTGAATTTGCAGGCGCGGCGTGTCAATCCACAGATTCTTCAACAGCGGCTGCCGCAACGTGATTCCCGGATCGCTTGAATATTTCGTCGACAGCGGAACGCTGGTGCCGGTCTGCTTTGATAACGGTCCTGTGATATCAAAACTTAAACCGGTGGGCAGGAAACCGCTCAGTTCCGGCACATAAGTATCGGTGCTCCGCTCATTGGGTGGAAACGGCTGACCGGTGGCCGGGTTGATGCCGCCGGGAGAGGAATTAAAGTTGTGGCTGGCCCGGAACCCGAGCGCCGGTTCGTAATAGGCGTAATTGATGCCCAGCGCAAATTCGTTGATCAACGGATTATACTGCTGGACCTGGATTTCCAAATTATGCGCCAGCGCCAGTTGAATGCATTCCTGCAAAGTGAGAATGCGGGGCTCACGCGCGCCTTCCACCAGCGGCGTATTCATCGGCTGCTGCTGCTGCGCGCCCGCCGTCACGGCGGCGCACAACACGAGGCTCAGGCAAAACATTTTTTTCGGGTGCATGGAGCGGGAAGCTTGCTTGATTCCGCCCAACTCGTCAAACAATCGCGTCACTTTTGCTTTCAACATATACACAACACCTTCTGACTTCCGCCGACGGCTCAAGCCGCGGCTCTTTTAAGACGGTCCGCTATGGCCTGCCATTCACTTGTGTCCGGCAATGCCTCCACCAAAATCAATTCCGCGCCCACTTCATCGCCCTGATGCAACTCCGCGTATATCGCCCGCGCGAACGCCTCCGCATCATGGGGAATCACGCTCACCCGCTTCCAATCCAGCCCCGCCGGAATGACCGTATGCGCAATGATGTGCGCCTGCCCCGTTTGGAACTTGAAGCTGGAAACTTGCGCCCGCAGCTCCGCCTCATCCCGCCACGACAAAACCTTCAGTTTCCCCTTCGGCGAATAATGCCGCGGCAATCTTCCCGGACTACGCAAAACTCCTTCTTCTTTTTCCTTCACTCCGCACTCCCCCGGTGACCCGTCCGGAAGGACCCGCACTCCGAATTCCGGAATTGCCGCCGCCAGTGATTCCGCATGGATCATCCCCGGTCGCAACACACGTGGTGGCGTCACCGTCAAATCCAGCACCGTCGATTCAATCCCCACCTGCGACTGCCCGCCATCGATGATAAGCCGCACCTTGTCACCCAATCCCTGGCGGACATGCCCGGCATTGGTTGGCGACACACGATTGGCCGGGTTCGCGCTTGGCGCCGCCAGCGGAAAGCCGCATTCGCGAATCACCGCTTGAATAAAAGGATGGCTTGGCCAGCGCACGCCCACCGTCGGGCCGCCCGCCGTCACGATGTCCGGCACTTCCGGCGAACGCGGCAACACCATGGTCAGCGGTCCCGGCCAGAACGCCTGCGCCAGTTGTTCCGCCGTTGCCGGCCAATCCGCCACGCACCGCCGCGCCATGTCCAGTCCGGCCACATGCACGATGATGGGATTATGCGCCGGCCGGCCTTTTGCCGAAAAAATCTTTGCCACCGCCCGCGCATCCAGCGCATTGGCCGCCAACCCGTAAACCGTTTCCGTGGGCAAGGCCACCAGCTCCCCGGCGCGCAATAATTCCGCCGCGCGCTGCACCGCCGCCTTGAACAAGGCCGCCGTGTGCGTGGACAAAATCTCCGCCGTCGCTTTGGAATTATTCCGGTTCAAATAGGCATCCAGCCTGCTCGATTTTTTTCGTCGCGGCAATCCTTTGCTGTCGCCGCCTCGCGCCTTGGGCAGCGTTGTCCTGGCGACTCGTTCTGGAAACATCGCGGACTTCACGGCGTCTTTGGCTTGGCGGATTCCGGCGTGTAATTGAAGCGCCTTTTCAGTGATTCCTGCCGTTCCTTGTCCATGCCCGCCAGTTTCTCCTTCTGTTCGGGCGTCAATTCCGGCGCGATCTGCGCATTCAACTCGGCCAGGGCCGCGGAAAATGACTCAATGGAATTCACCCGGATGCCGGTCATCTTCGCCCCAGTTTTTTGCACGAGGGGCTCGATCTTTGCCTGCTGGGCGGGCGTCAAATCCAATTTGGTTTTCAACCGCTCCCGGAGATCCGCCGTGATGTCGGGCTTCGAATCCGACTGCCGCGGCAGGTGATACGTGATGAGCGACCCGGTCGCCGCTCCAGCCAGAAAGAGCGCCGCCATGTAGGCAATTACTTTTCCGCGCGTGGTCTTATTCATTATTCAAGGCAATCCGGATGGTGGAATCCGCGAAGCTAAATTCATCACCCTCACGACGGGTCGCCTGCTGATAATTCCAAATTCCGCTCAATAATACCAGCACACAGGCGAACATCATGGCCCGCCGCAACCAGAAAACCAACAGCGCCCCGTCATCGCCGCCCGGCGTCGCGCGCCAACCCGCCAGCACCCGCGTTTCCATGCCAAACGGAGCCACTTCCGGGGTGGTTCGCGGAGCTTTCGCCGCGGCATCGAACAACCGATCCAATGGGTCACCGCTCTTTTTCATGGTTTTTCCTCCTTCATCAACTTCTCCAGATGGCTCCGCAGCCTGTTCCGGGCGCGAAACGCGCGCACCTTGATGGCCGATTCGTTCCAACCGGTGATTTGACGCACCTCTTCAATCGACCGCCCTTCCAGGTTCATCAGGTTAATGACCAACCGGTCTTCCGGGTTGAGTAGCGCCAGCAGCTTTTCCACCAGGTCACGCGACGCCACATTGCGGTCCGGCCGCAATTCCTCGTTGGTGGTCGCCAGCAGATCCAGCACCTGGCTTTCCTCCTCGCTCAAATCCGCGCAACGAATTTCGGGCCGCACCTTCTCCGACCGCAACGCCTTGATGCAGGTGTTGATCGCAATGCGGGAGACCCAATGCTCCAACGGCACCTTACCGGAGTATTGTTCAAGATTGGCGAACACTTTCATAAAAATCGTCTGTGTCAGGTCGTCTTCGCTCGTGCGCCGTGGCAGATGCGAACGCACCAGTTTGATGACCAGCGGATAAAGCTGCTGAAAGAGCTCGCGCGCGGCCGCTTCATCACGCTGTCGCACCCTTTCCACACAGGCCGGCATGTCGAAACCGGGCTCAGCCATGCCGGGTTCTTTTCCATTCGCGCGGCCAGTTCATCTTTATCTTTATATTAATGACCGTTTAACCGCAATGAGGTTACACATGATTTACCGGGTGTTCCGCCGCGCTTATTCATAGCGCAAAGCGTCAATCGGATCGAGTTGCGAGGCCTTGAAAGCGGGATAGAACCCAAACGCTATCCCCACCAAGGCGCTGAACACGAAGGCCACGAAGATCCACGGAACCGAGGTCAGTGACGGCCAATGCTGAAAGAAAGACAGTAGTTTTGAGGCCAACACCCCCAGCCCAATGCCAATGCCGCCACCCAGCGCGCTCAACGTCACGGCCTCAATCAAAAATTGCATCAGGATGTCCCGTCCGTGCGCCCCCACCGCCATGCGGATGCCAATCTCGCGCGTCCGCTCCGTGACACTCACCAACATGATGTTCATGATGCCGATGCCGCCCACCATGAGCGAAACCAGCGCAATGGCGAGCAGCAGCCAGCGCATGGTTTGGGAGGCGGCGTTGGCGGCTTCGGCAATCTCCTGCTGCGTTCTCACCGTAAAATCGTCATCCCGGCCCGGCAGGATGCGATGACGCTGGCGGAGGATGTTCGTAATTTCCTGTTGCATCTCCTCCATGATGCCCGCACTGGCGGCTTGCACCGTGATGCCGCGCAACGTCGTTGCACCCATCAATCGTTTCATCGAACTCGTGTACGGCACAATGGCCACATCATCCTGGTCCTGTCCCTGCAGTGAAAGTCCTTTGGGCGCCAACTCACCGACCACAATAAAGGGCACGTTCTTGATGCGCATGATTTGGCCGATGACATTGCCATCTGCATAAAGCTGGTTGGCGATGGTTTTCCCGATTACCGCCACCTTGTTGGCGCTGCGGATATCCTGCTCTGTAAACATCGCTCCCTGAGCCAGGGGCCACTGCCGGATGTCGAGGTAATCCTGTCCCTCGCCCAAAATGGACGTTGACCAGTTCTGGTTTCCCGACTGCACCTGGCTGTTGGAACGCATTTCAGGACTGATAAGCGTAACACCCGGCACCTCGCGCTCAATCGCCTGCGCGTCCTCGATCGTCAATGTCCCGGCGCCGCCCCAACCGGAATGCACCCCGCCGCGCGTGAAACTACCCGAGAAAATCAAAATCACATTCTGGCCCAGGCTGGCAATCTGCGATTCCACCTGGGACTTGGCTCCGTTGCCGATGCTGACCATCGCAATCACCGCGCCCACGCCGATGATCATGCCCAGCATGGTCAGCACGGTGCGCATTTTGTTTCGGCGTAAGGCGCGCAATGCAATCCTGAGTGTGGCAAGTATTTTCATGGCGCTAATTGTACGGCCTGTTGGGCCTCTTTTAACTTACGCAATTCCTCGGTGGCGGACAACCGGCTGGCCACCGCCACATCGCTCACAATCCGCCCATCCCGCATGATGACGTTTCGCTTGGTATAACTGGCAATGTCCAGTTCATGCGTCACCATCACCACGGTAATCCCCTCATCATTCAATTTTTGGAATACTCCCATGATTTCGATGCTGGTCTGCGTGTCCAGATTGCCGGTCGGCTCGTCCGCCAGCAGCATCGCCGGCTGATTGACCAGCGCGCGCGCAATCGCCACCCGCTGTTGTTGTCCACCGGAAAGCTGGTTCGGATGATGATCCGCCCGGCTGCCCAACCCGACGACCCCCAAGGCCTGCACCGCCCGCTTCCGTTGCTCGTGGGCGGTCAGGTGTTTATGGGTGTACATCAATGGCAACTCCACATTTTCCAGGGCCGTCGTCCGTGACAACAAATTGAAGCCCTGGAACACAAACCCGATCTTCTGGTTCCGAATGCTCGCCAGTTCATCCCGGTCCAGCCGCGAAACATCCACTTCATCGAGCAAATAGCGTCCCTGCGTGGGACGATCCAGACAGCCCAGGATGTTCATCATGGTCGATTTCCCCGAACCGCTCGCCCCCATGATGGCCATGAACTCGCCCTTCGCCACCTGCAATGACACATCCCGCACCGCATGCACATCCACTTCGCCGGTGTGATAAACCTTGTGAATGTTTTCCAATTGGATGATCGGGCTCATTATTTTGTCGCAAATCTAACCTAACCTCCGAACCGCCGCTGGCCACCAAACGGATTTGTTTGCGCCGGCTGCGCTGATGTGCTCCCCGCACTCTGGCCGGTGATAACCGTGTCTCCCTCTTGCAATCCCTCCGTGACTTCTGTGGAAATACCGTCATTAATCCCGGTCTTGATCTGCACCGGTTGCGCGGTTGGTTTTTTTCCAGTGGCAGCATCGCCATCCGCCAGAATATACACCGTCCGGTTTGAATTGGGCCGCTCCCCTCGCGGTTTGCCACCGCCAGGGCCACCGCCGCCCCGTCGGCCGCCGCCGTTGCCGCCGCCGCCCGCTGCCGGCGGATTGTCCACCGACGCGACGGCCGCATTGGTCCCAACCACCCCGGCATTGGTATCCTTGGGCGTCACGGCCGCAACTTCTGGCGGACGAAACCGCAGGGCGCTGTTGGGAATCTTCACCACATTCGTCCGTTGGGCAGTGACGATTGAAACGTTCGCAGTCATGCCTGGCTTAAGCTTCAGGTCCCGGTTATTCACGCTGATGACCGTGTCATAGGTGACGACATTCTGATTCGTCGCCGCCGCGTTCCGGACCTGCAGCACCGAACCCCGGAAGGTGCGATAGGGAAACGCATCCACGGTGAAATTCACATTCTGCCCCAGTTCAATGCCGCCCACGTCGGCCTCCGACACGGACGCATCGATCTGCATCTTGGCCAGATCGTTCGCGATCACAAACAACGTCGGTGCGCTTAAGCTCGCCGCCACGGTCTGGCCCACATCCACATTGCGCGAAATTACCACGCCATCGATCGGAGCATAAATCGTGGCCCGGTTCAGGTTCACCTGCGCTTGCTCCAGCGAGGCATTTTTAATCATCACGTTGGCCTGGGCCTGATGCAAATCCGCCACGGCTTTGTCATAATCTGATTGCGAAATGAGCTTGGCATTATAAAGCTCATCCGCCCGTTTCTTCTCGACTTGCGACAACTCCAACGCAGCCTTGGAATTTTCAAGTTCCCCTTCCGCCTGGTCTCGGACAGCCTTGAACGTCGCCGGATCCAATTGGGCAATAATCTGGCCATTGGTCACCGGCGAATTGAAATCCGCATACAATTTGCTGATGATTCCCGAAATCTGGCTGCCGATTTCCACGTTGACTACCGGGTTCAACGAACCGCTGGCCGTGACTGCCTGGGTCAAATCCCCGCGCGCCACCACCACCGTTCGGTATTCAGGGTCTTTATTATGCGGAAACCCCCAATACCAGACCCCCCAGCCCGCCGGGGCGCCCACCACCACGATAACCATCAACCACTTGAAACTGATAAAGCCTACTGATTTTGCCATATATTACACGTTCGATTATCACTGTAAGACTCCGCAGACCAACTAAAAGTTACCGTTAATCACTGTCACTGCCTCACTTTCGTCTGGCCGACCATGGTTCCAACACTGCCGCTCTCGATGGAATTTTAAATAATAGCTCATATTTTGAACTTTGGCAGGTTGCCATTGCCGATTAGACTCCCTCCGTGTTGAAGTTATTTAACCAACAACTCGCCGGCTCCGTTCATCTGACGGATGACCAGGTCGCCGCTGCGGTGGCGCAACTGGTCGATGAAGCCGTCCCGGCGGAGTTGAAGGCGGATTTTCTTTGCGAACTGGCGCGCAAAATCGAGACACCGCAGGAAATCGCCGCCTTCGCCCGCGAACTCCGCGCCAAATCCATCCAGCCGCCGCTCGACCCTGAAACCCGCGCGCGGGAAATCCTCGATGTCTGCGGCACCGGCGGCGACCGCCTCAACACCTTCAACATCTCCACCACTGTTGCCATCGTCTGCGCCGCCGCCGGCGTGACGGTCGCCAAACATGGTAACCGCGCCATCACCTCGCAAGCCGGCAGCGCCGATGTCCTCGAAGCCCTCGGCATCCGCATCGAGCTCACACCCGAGGAAGCGGCTCAATCGTTGCGCGACCATCATTTCGCCTTCTTCTTCGCGCCAAATTATCATCCGACCTTCAAGCACATCAGCGCGGCACGAAAGCTCTGCGCCCAACGTGGCCAGCGCACCATTTTCAATTTTCTCGGTCCGCTCCTCAACCCCGCCCGGCCCACCGCGCAACTCGTCGGCGTGCCGCGCCCGGAACTTTGTGAAACGCTGGCTCAGGTCATCCAATCTCTTGGCGTGCGTCGCGGCATGGTGGTCTGCGGTCGCGTCGGCGACGCCTGGCTCGATGAACTCTCCACGCTGGGCGATACCACCCTGGCCGAGTTTTACCATGATCGCGGCTTCTCCGCCTCGACCATTTCGCCAACTCATTTTCCGCTGCAACCCGCCACACTGGCCGACCTCACCGGCAGTGACCGCAAGGCAAACGCTGCTATCGTCCGCCGCTTGTTGCAGCACGAAGACCGCGGACCGAAACTCGACGCCGTGTTGCTCAACGCGGGCGCGGCACTATTCGTCGCCGGCAAGGTGCGCTCGGTGAACGAAGGCTGGGATCACGCCCTGGACCTGATCGCCACCGGCAAAGCCCGCGCCAAACTCAACGAGTTGATCGCGGGTTGATATCCATAGATTTGGCCGGGGGTGGGTTATTACTACTACGGCTTAACTTGGCCGCGCCTGTATAAAATCACTGAGGCAAATCAGAACAATCACGCTCAGGCGGGGTTAGGATGGATTGTAGTCGAAAGCAATCTTGCCTCAGGGATGGTCTTCCACTACAACCATTCGGGACCGCCAAGCACCTAATCAACTTATGTATAAGATAATTGGAGCCAACCAGGTCGAATACGGACCGATTTCAGCCGACCAATTGCGCCAGTGGATTGCCGAAGGCCGTGCCGACGCCAACACGCAGGCCCGCCTCGAAGGCACCTCGGATTGGAAACCACTCCGCAACTTCCCGGAATTTGCCGGCAGCTTCCCCGCCCAATCCTCGTCGGTTCCGCCTCCGTTTAGCACCACCGGTGGCACCATGCCGTCGGTGCCCAACTATTTGGTCCAGGCAATTCTTTGCACTCTGTGTTGCTGTCTTCCGCTGGGCATCGTGGCCATTGTCTATGCCGCGCAAGTGAATGGCAAACTACAGGCTGGTGATTATCAGGGCGCGCTGGCCGCGTCCAAAAACGCCAAGCTTTGGTGCTGGATTGCCTTTGGCCTTGGGATAGTGACAAACGCCATTATTATCATAATCCAATTTGCGGCTGCCGGCCTGTCCGGTTTTCATCAATGATGCTCCCGAACCAGCCATATCCGGCCTCACGCCACTGGATCGCGGCGCTCACCTTGCTGGCCGTGGCTGGCGGCGTGGTGGTTTTGTTTCTGTTCAACCCCGCGCAACACTCGTTTTATCCGGTCTGCATCTTCCACCGGCTTACCGGATTGGAATGTCCCGGCTGTGGCGCGTCGCGTGCCTTGCACAGTCTGTTCCATGGCCGCCTGCTGGCCGCACTGCATTTCAATCCACTGTTCGTGCTGGCCTTGCCCTTCCTGCTCTTTGTCGGCGTCCGCATGCTCTGGTGCGAAATTACCGGCCAGCCCCAACCGGCGATTAAAATGCGGGCGTTCTGGATAAAACTGATCGCCGCCACCATCATTATCTTCACCATTGCCCGAAATATTCCGTTCGCTCCGTTTACTTATTTGTCGCCGCCATGAACCTGGGCGCATTCATCGCTGAATTTGGCTCGTATGATTGGTCCTGAACTCCTTTCCAAAGTCTATGTATAAAATCATCGGAGCAGACCAGCAGGAATACGGACCGGTCAGCGCCGCGCAATTGCGCCAATGGGTCGCCGAAGGCCGCGTCAACGGCCAAACCAGCGTTCAGGCGGACGGCACCACCGAATGGAAACCGCTCGCCGCCTTTCCGGAATTTGCCGCTTTGCTCACTCTCCAGGCTGTGCCGCCGCCCTACACATCCTCCGCCAATCTGCCGTCCGGCTCGAATGCGGTCGCTCAACAACTCCTTGCCGGCGATTCGGATTTTGATATTGGCGATTGTCTGAGCCGGGCCTGGAAATTGTTGATGAGCAATTTCGGCCTGCTCGCGGGTGCAACCACTCTCATCTGGTTGATCGATTCTGTGGTAATGTTCATTCCACTCATCGGTGGTATTGCAACCATGTTGCTTAGCGGCGTGCTTTATGGCGGTTTGTTTCTGGTTTACTTAAAACGCATTCGCGGCCAACCCGCGAGCGTGGGGGACGCTTTCTCGGGATTTAAGACTTCATTTGTGCAATTGATGCTCACCAGCCTCGTTACCAAACTGCTCAGCGCCATCGGCTTTATATTCTGCGTTCTTCCTGGGATTTACCTGAAGGTTGCATGGTTTTTCAGTATCCCTTTGGTGGCCGATAAGCGTCTTGAATTCTGGTCGGCCATGGAATTAAGCCGGAAGATAACCACCCGTGTTTGGTTCAAGGTTTTCCTGCTTTTGCTCATCGCCTTCGCTCCGTTCATGATATTTAATTTTTACGCGCTCATGAAGGCGTTTAACCTGGCCTTTGAATTGTTCCAGTCCGGTTCGCCAGATTTCCAAAAAATGATGGATTTTGCCGGGGCCAGCGTCCGGCTCAATCTCTTGGGCAGGCTTGTCCTCTTGGTTAACCTCCCCTTTGCCTTGGGTGCCATTTTGTATGCGTACGAAGATCTCTTTAACCCTCGGACGGCGCGAACCGGTTAGTCGCCAAACTGCCTGGGGCTGTTTCACCACCAATGTGGCATTACCGGGCTTTGGCTCCTTGGTCGCGGGTTACAAGGTCGGCTATCTCCAAGTCGTGTTAGGCCTGGCGGGTTTGGCGCTCACCACGGTTTTCGGGATTCGATTCATCATCTGGTACTTCAATCACCGGCCCCAATTGCAGGAGGTTGAGCTTGAGCCCGACAGATACTTTCTCATGGTTTGGTTGCCTGTCCGCTGGGCTTTGTTGGGCATCGGTATCTTTGCCATCGGCTGGTTATGGGCCATGGCCAGCAGCCTAGCAATTCTTGCCCAAGCGCGGAAAGTTAAGAGCGCCGTCCCGCCCCGCATCCAATAGTCTTTTGCGCGTGACCGCTGCGTCATCCTGTGGCATTTATCAAGCATGGCAAAGTTTACCGCGGCCCAAATCAAGTCTGCCCTCGCCGGCGTCCCGGAATGGACGAAGCGAGGTGGCGCCATCACCCGCACCTTTCAATTCAAGGATTTCCCCGCCGCCATCAAGTTCGTCAATGCCTTGGCCAAAATCGCCGAGCGGGCTTATCACCATCCGGATATTGATATCCGCTGGAACAAAGTCACACTCACCCTGACCACCCACGACCAGGGCGGTTTGACGGAAAAAGACTTCGCCCTCGCTAAAAAGCTCGACCGCCTCTGACCGGATGGGGACAATCACGGGAACACGTTAGTTATTCATCAGGTATCACGAACGACGCATTATTATTTGTATGTTGGAAGTTCAAACGCTGTTTAAACGTCACTTTAATTTTTCCGCCACGCATATCGTCCGCGCCCCGGGCCGGCTCGAACTGCTCGGCAATCACGTGGATTACAATGACGGCCTGGTGCTCTCCCTCGCGGTGGACCGTTACATCGAGATTGCCTCCTCGCCCCGCACGGATGGCAAAATCGAGCTGATCTCCTCCTCTTTTCCTGAGCCTGAAGTTTTTTGGTCGAACGAATTCAAGAAAAACCCCGCCGCTCCCTGGGCGGATTACGTCAAGGGCGTGCTCGACCAGTTGCACAAGCGCGGCGTCAATTTCAACGGCTTCAACGCCGCCATCCACGGCACCATCCCCATGGGCGCGGGCATGAGCAGTTCCGCCGCGCTGGAAGTCGCCACCGCCCTGACCGTCCGGCAGCTTTATCCGTTCAGCCTCAACGAAACCGGCGCCGCACTGCCGCCCACACGCGACTCGCAGGGCAAATTGCCCCCGCTCTCCAATACGGAAAAATTGCACTTCGCCAAGGTTTGCCGCGCGGCGGAAAACCAGTTCGTCGGCGTTCAATCGGGCCTGCTTGACCAGATTTCCTCCCTGTTCGGCAAAGCCTGGCACGTCATGGAAATTGATTTTCAATCCCTATCCGTGCAACTCACGCCCATGGCCGGCGAAGCCATCATCGTCTGCAATTCCGGCGTCAAGCATTCGCTGGTGGCGGGCGATTACAACGAACTGCGCGTGCAGTGCGAAAACGCCGCCAAGGCGCTCGGCGTGAAATTTCTCCGCGCGGTGGATCCCCAGTTTCTCGCGGCCAACAAAGCCAAACTTACCCCGCGCGAATACGAATGCGCCTTCCATGTGGTCAGCGAAATCCAGCGGGTCATTTTTGCGGTAAAGGCGTTGCGTGAGGATGATCACCAACAGTTCGGCCAATACATGTTCCAGAGCCACGAGAGCTCGCGCCACTTTCTCAAAAACAGCGTGCCCGAACTGGATCTGCTCGTCGATTTGGCCCGCACGCAACCCGGTTGTCTCGGCGCGCGCCTGACCGGCGGCGGCTTCGGCGGCGCCACCATCAATCTTGTCGCCCATCATCAAGCCGAAGCGTTCATGGCCAACATGGCCCGCCTCTATCAGGAACGCACCGGCCACAAGATGCAACCCATCCTCTGCCAAATCGTGGACGGCGCGGGCTAGGCATCGGCGTGGGCACTTGCACCCACCTCACCCCAGCCGCCGCAACAAATAGGCGTCCTGGTTCTGGTAGCCGCAGTCTTTGAAATCTTCCACTTCAAAGAGCCCCGCCAGACATTGTTGCGTGAAGCTCTCGCTCACCATGCTGGCATTTTTGTAATGGCCCGCATGCTCCAGCCACGCCCAGCCTTGGCGGTCGAATTGTTGCGTCACGATCGCGGGCCGATCCGCGTGCTGCGCAATGCTCGCGCCGTGCTGCGTGACATAGGCCCGGCCGCCCGGCATCAGCACGCGATGCAGTTCGGCGTACCATTGCCGGTGCCGCTGCGGATGAATATGCGTCAACACGCTGAACGCAAACAACCCGCCGAAACTTTCCGCCGCGTAAGGCAGCGGCGGCAAGTCTCCACATAAGGTCACATTGGCGCGCATGCTCGTCTGCAACCATTGAATCGCCTCCGCATCCACATCGCAGCCATGATAAGTCTTCTTCCAGCCCGGATAACCCTGCAACCAGGTTAACGTGCGCCCGCTGCCGCAACCCCAATCGAGCATCGGCGCGGTTGGCTGTTCGCCAAATATTTCCATGACGCGCGTCGAGGAATTCATCCCCTGCAACCAGAAATTCGCCATCGAGTCGCGCGCCCCCACATGCAGGCGCAGTTCCAAGGGCGGCACCGGCCAATTGTTGTAGTGCCGCTTGATGAGTTTGCCGATGACGTTTTCGGCTGCTTCGACGGCGCCCTCCAGTTCCCTGGATTTTTTGCGGCACTGCTCAAGCTCCTGAGGTGATTGTGCGTTCGGTCTGAAAAACGACTTTAGTTTCATGTTAAGATCCCTGCGATGCCCGACCGGTTGGCAATGATGGTTCCTGTTTGTATCCGATTCCGAAATGAATTTCAATGAACATCTGCCCGGGCTGGCGCGCCATACGCGCTGCACCGGCCAAAAACTAAATTCTTGCGCCCCATCCGGGGCTCCCAACAATGCCTCAACGATTTCGCCGCGTTTAGACAAATTCCAAACGCGCTGAAGTCGATTCCTATCCCCCAAACAAATCCATCTGCGGCGGTGGCGCAAGATTCTTGAGTTTGTCCCGCTCGGCGCGTTGGCGGGCGGTTTGGCGGACGTTCCCTTCGGGTGTGAGTTCGGATTCCTCCAGATTATGCAAAATTTCCTTGGCGCGTTCCAGCACCGCCTTGGGCACGCCAGCCAGCCGCGCCACCTGAATGCCGTAACTCTTGTCCGTCCCGCCCGCCACGATCTTGCGCAAAAACACTATCTGATCGTTCCACTCCCGCACGGCGACGTTGAAGTTCTTCAAGCGTGGCAACCGTCCCGCCAGTTCCGTCAGCTCATGATAATGCGTGGCGAACAATGTTTTCGCCCCCACCTGGTTGTGCAAATACTCCACGATCGACCACGCCAAACTCAACCCGTCGAACGTGCTGGTCCCGCGCCCAATCTCATCCAAAATAATCAGGCTGCGCTGCGTCGCGTTATTCAAAATGTTCGCCGTCTCGCTCATCTCCACCATGAAGGTCGATTGCCCGCGCGCCAGATCGTCGCTCGCCCCGATGCGCGTGAAGATGCGGTCAATCAAATCAATCCGCGCCTCGGCTGCTGGAATAAACGAACCCGTATGCGCCAACAACGCCAACAACGCCACCTGCCGTATATACGTGCTCTTGCCGGCCATGTTCGGGCCGGTGATCAGCGCGATTTGCAAACCGCCATCCAACTGCGCGTCGTTCGGCACGAACCGCTCGTCGCTCAATTTCTGCTCCAGCACCGGATGCCGTCCATCGCGGATGGTCAACACTCCCTCCGCACCCACATGCGGCCGGCAATAACCATACAGCCGCGCCGTTTCCGCGAACGCGGACAGCACGTCCAATTGCGCCAGTGCGCCCGCCGTTTCCAGGATTTCCGGCAACCGCGCCAGCACCCCTTCGCGCACCCGCAGGAACAATTCATATTCCAGCTTGATGCTCCGTTCCTGCGCGCCGAGGATTTTCCCCTCCATCTCCTTCAACTCCGGCGTGATGAACCGTTCCCCGTTCGCGATGGTCTGCTTGCGAATATATTGCGCCGGCACCTTGTCCAGATTGCTCCGCGTCACCTCGATGTAATAGCCGAACACCGAATTGAACCGCACTTTCAACGACGCAATGCCCGTCCGCTCGATCTCGTCCTGCTGCAATTTCGCAATCCAATCCTTCCCGCTCCGCGAGGCCGCGTGCAATTCATCCAACGCGGCATCGAACCCGTCGCGAATCAACCCGCCTTCCTTCAATGCCAGCGGCGGCTCGTCCAAAATCGCGCGCGCAATCAACTCCACCAAATCCGGCATCTCGACCAATTGCCCCGCCAACTCCTCCATCAAACCGGCCGCGTGATTCTCCTCGGCCGCTTCATCCCCACCCAGCGCGGGCAACTCTTCATTCAAAGTTTCACCGCGCGCCGACGCTCCGCTTACCACGCCACTTAAAATCTCCTTCACCGCCGGCACCTGTTCCAACGCCATGCGCAACGCAATCAAATCCCGCGCGTTCCCGCTCCCCGCGCTCAAGCGCCCAATCGTCCGCTCCAAATCCCGCACCTGCGTTAATTGCACGCGGAATTTCTCCAGCGGTTCTGAATTCTCAATCCACGCCTGCACCGCCGCCTGCCGCCGGCCAATCGACGACGCATCCGCCAGCGGTTGCGAAAGCCAATCCCGCAAGCGTCGCGCCCCCATCGGCGTCACGGTGCGATTCAGCGCGCCATACAACGTGGCGTTGCGCGGCGCATCCCGATGCAACGGCTCCAGAATTTCCAGATGCCGCAGCGTAGTCAGATCAAGATTCAGGAAGTCGGACGTCTGATAACACGAAAGCGAAGTAAGATGCGCCAGGTCGCGCCGCAAATGTTGCGTCAGGTAATGCAATATCGCCCCCGCCGCGCCGATGGCCGCCAATTTGTTCTTCAGCCCAAAGCCATCGAGCGACGCCACCTTAAAATGGTCGCGCACGGCGAACTGCGCGGTTTCCGGCGCAAAAACCCAGTCGTCATAGGCGTTGAGAATCGGAAAGCTGCTCCGGAGCAATTCATGCAGCCGGGCGGCTTCCGTGGGCAAAATGATTTCCGCCGGACGCAGCCGCTCCAATTCCGCCAGCAGCGCGGCCTCTCCCTCCACCTCGGTGCATTTAAAACTGCCGGTCGTCACATCCACCAGCGCGAGACCGAACTCCTTGCCCAGCCCATAAACCGCCGCGATAAAATTATTCCGCTCCGCCTGGAGCATCCGCTCGTCGAAATGCGTGCCGGGACTCAGGATTTGCGTCACCTCCCGTTTCACCAACTGCCCGGGCCGCGCCTCCTCCAGTTGCTCACAGATCGCCACCTTGCGACCCGCCTTGAGGATTCGGGAAATATAATTGTTCGCGGCATGGAACGGGATGCCGCACATGGGAATCAGTCCGCGTTTGGTCAGCGCCACGTTGAGCAACTGCGCCCCCTGCTGCGCGTCCTCGAAGAACATTTCATAGAAATCCCCCAGGCGAAACAGCAGGATCGCATCCTTGGGCAATTCGCCCTTGATCCGGCGATACTGCGCCATCATCGGGGTAAGTTCTTTATCCGCAGACATTGGGAAGAAATTTAGACGGCTTTGGCTTGCAGGTCGAAAAGAAACTTTCACCCGACTTTCCCCCCAACTCGGAACTCGGAACGCCGAACCCTGAACCTCTTTGTTTATCTTCATATTGGCCGTGCGCAAGCACCCTCCCAGTGCCGGAGGCACGAAAGAATTTAGCCCACAGCGCAAGCTGTGGGATTCCGCTCCAAAGCCCCAAGCCCCTGTCGGGGCGACACAACCATACTGGTCACCGCTCACATTTTCGCGCTTCCAGCGCGGCGAGCCCCACGAGCATCTCCCCCAACTCTGAACGCCGAACTCGAAACTCAGAACATTCAGTTTAGTTTTCATAATGGCTGTCCGCTAGGACCAGAATAAAAAACTACCTTTAGTTACCTTCCGATACCTTCCGGCTACCTTGATTTACTGTCCGACACCTTGATTGACCGTCCGGCAGGACCCTGCCGGTCGGCATTCCCCCAACTCCGATAATGCCGCACTCCGAATTTGCCTGCCCCGAAGGGCGTGGCAGCACCTTTTGTTTTGCATTCCATCTTCATAATGACCAGTCCGGAAGGACCTTCATAATGGCAGTCCGCTAGGACCTCCGCGTTCTCCGCCTGCTCCCATTGATTGACCCCGCCTTGTGCCAGGACCCCCTTCCGCCTTCTCCGCGACTCCGCGACTCCGCGACTCCGCGGTTAATTTCCCTTTTCGGACAATTCCGCACTCCGCACTCCGAATTTGCCTGCCCCGAAGGGCGTGGCAGCACCTTGATTTACTCAGTTGCATAAAAAAACTACCTTTAGTTACCTTGATTTCCCTATGGACTACCTTGATTTCCTTGGTGGCTACCTTTAGCTGCCTGAGGGCTACCTTGATTTACCGGGTGGCTACCTTTAGTTACTTGGGAGCTACCTTTAGTGACTTGGTGGCTACCTTGATTTGCTGCACGGTAGGCCAGGTGCTGCGCCAGGAGCCGCGGCGCCTCCCACTCCGCATAGCCCCCATGGCACCAGGCCGACATATTCTGTTCCGAGATCGGCCGCCCGCCGAACCGCTCCGCCAGCACCGCTTGCACCGCCGGCAAGGTATTGAGCCAGGCCACCCTATCCCGGTGCGAATTCCCATCCTCCAGCCGCCGATTCAACTCCTCCCGCAACGCCGCCGGCAACCGCGCAACTTTCCCATGTCGTATCATAACAACAGCTCTCCTCATTTATTTGGTTTGGTTTGTTCATTGACCGAAATTCTTGAACGCCCCTCCGCGACTCCGCACTCCGAATTTGGCAGCCCCCTCCGCGTTCTCCGCTTGCTCCCATTTCTCCAGTGCCAGGTCACCCTTGTGGATTCTCCGCGCCTCCGCGACTCCGCGGTTAATTTCCCTTTTCGCATTCCGAACTTTCTTATCGTTCATCATGGCGATTCAACCACAAACCCAAACCCTTGGATGTCGCTCGTGTCGCTCCTGTCGCTCAGCTTTTTGCGACAAAAACACCCATTCGCCCCTTTGTTTGCAGGCATGTCATGAGTTCTGATGGCCCAATTTGTGAAAAACCTCGTTTTTGCAATGCCCCATTCCGAACCAATCCCAACGGGATTGAATCATCCAGCCTGGGGTTGCGAGCAACAGCGAGCTACCCCAGGAAACATCCATCAACCAACCCTTCACTTCCGCGCATCGCGCGGCGAGCCCCGCGAGCATTCTCCGCCTACGCGTTCCTTTCCAATTGCCTTCCCCTCCCCAAACGCTACGATTCCACCCACCTAACTGCATGGCAAAAGGACGCAACCAAACACCGGCCAACGACTCCGGCTTAAACTTCGAAGCCCAACTCTGGGCTGCCGCCGACAAAATGCGCGGCCACATGGACGCTTCGGAATACAAGCACGTCTGCCTCGGCCTCATCTTTCTCAAATATATCTCCGACGCCTTCGAGGAAAAACGCGAACAACTCCTCTTCGGCTTCTCGGACCCCAAGAGTGAATGGTTCCTCAAGGATGAACCACAACGCGCCGAAGCCGCCGAGAACCGTGACGAATACCTGGCCGCCAACGTCTTTTGGCTCCCACTGGAAGCCCGCTGGCATAAAATCAAGGCCAAGGCCAAATCCCCGGAGATTGGCAAGGTCATCGACGACGCCATGGGCGCGATTGAGCGCGAGAATCCCACGCTCAAAGGCGTGTTGCCGCGCGATTACGCCCGCCCCAGCCTCGACAAAGTCCGGCTCGGCGGACTCGTGGACATCATCAGCAACATCGGCTTCAACCAATCGGCGGCCAGGTCCAAGGACGTGCTCGGTCGCGTCTATGAATACTTTCTGGGAAAATTCGCCAGCGCGGAAGGCAAAGGCGGCGGCGAGTTCTATACCCCGCAATGCGTCGTGCAGGTGCTCGTCGCCATGCTGGAACCCTACAAAGGCCGCGTGTTCGATCCTTGCTGCGGTTCGGGCGGCATGTTCGTCTCCTCGGAAAAATTCGTGGAAGAACACGGCGGGCGCATCGGCGACATCGCGGTTTACGGGCAGGAATCCAATTATACCACCTGGAAACTGGCGCGAATGAACCTCGCCATTCGCGGCATTGACGCCAACCTCGGCCCGCGCAACGCCGACAGCTTCCGGCAGGACCTGCATCCCGACCTCAAGGCCGATTTCATCCTCGCCAACCCGCCGTTCAACATGAGCGATTGGGGCGGCGAAAACCTGCGGCAAGACGTGCGCTGGAAATTCGACATGCCCCCGGTGAACAATGCCAACTACGCCTGGATTCAACATTTCATCCATCACCTCTCACCAACGGGAGTGGCGGGATTCGTCATGGCCAACGGTTCAATGTCCACGCAGACCTCGAATGAAGGCGAGATTCGCAAGGCCTTGATTGAAGCCGACCTCGTGGATTGCATGGTCGCGCTCCCCGGCCAGTTGTTTTTCACCACGCAAATCCCCGTCTGCCTTTGGTTTTTATCGCGCAAAAAACTCCGAAAACAAAAGAACTGGGGCAACAACATCAAGCCGGAATTTGGGGACCGCCGCGGCCAGACGCTTTTCATTGATGCCCGGAAAATGGGCACGCTCGTTGACCGCATCCATCGCGAATTGAGCGCGGATGACATATTCCGCATCGCTGATAAATATGCAAGTTGGCGCGGTCGGGTGGTAATGGATGCTCGCGATTATGGTGACGAACCCGGCTTCTGCAAATCCGTGAAGCTCGAAGAAATTCGCGCACACGATTACGTCCTCACACCGGGACGTTATGTTGGCGCGGAAGAAATCGAAGACGATGGCGAGCCATTCGAGCAAAAAATAAAGCGCCTCACCGCAACTTTAGAGGAACAATTCGCGGAATCCGCAAAGCTGGAGAAGGCAATATGCGCAAATCTTAGAGCAATATCATGGCACAAGTAGGCATATCTGAATTTACTTTCGGTTTTGGGTTTCTGTCCGAGCAAACTCAACGCCATTGGACAAACCTGCGCGTTGCACCCGTCTTGCCGAGCCTGCAACAAGAACAGCACGAAGGATGGGATGCACACCTCCCTCTTACGGCGGCCGACTACTATTATCAATTTAAGTTGAGTGATTATCTTGAGCACGCTAATTCCAAATTTATTGCAAAAGGAATCTACCCGGGCGCCTATTACCGTATCGCGCTTCACAGACGAAATTGGAATCAACAACACCAGCGCTTAAAAATTCATTCGATTAAGAATCCCAATACGTACTACGTTGCCCCCGAGTTTCATAACATTGCAGCATTTAACTCTGCATTTATGAGCAAACAGTTGCTTAACAGTTCAAGACTTATCCCACTGGCAGACTGTAAAAATATCGCGGACAACAACCAGCATTACATAACTTTTCGCTACGGAGCGCCCACCTGGAAGTTCCATTCGGATCCTGAAACTCACGAAACGTCAATTAATGGAGCAAACATTCAAGGGTTATATCGAGACGGACGGCACCAATTCCGGAAGGTCGACGATGGTTTCGCCGCAGAACTTTTCCATAAGGCTGCTGCGAGCGCTCAAACTGTCATTACGAAGGAGAGTGACAAAAAAAAGCGCACAAAAAGGCCGACAGAGGAAACAGGGGTAATGGCAGCCGCACAGGGGCTTCCCACCCCCGAAATCGAAGCACAAGCAGAGGTGAACAGGGAAGTTGAGCCCAAGGACATTGAGTTACTTGACTACAACCCGGAGAGACATCGGCGGCGTGATGTGCTGAAGCGGACATCGCAAGTTTTGTCTGTGTTTTTTGGCCTCACCCTTGTGCTAGTCGGGGAAAGGGGAAGGAGATGAGCAGGTGGCCCATACGGACGATTGACGAGTTGAAAGCGAAAACCAACGCTGCCATCGCCATTGGTCCGTTTGGTTCGCGCATGAAAAGCGACTGCTATGTTGCGGCTGGCATCCCGGTTATTCGCGGAAACAACATCTCAGATACGCGTGAGTTGGTAGGAGAAATGGTTTACATCGCGCCGGAAAAGGCGCAGGAGGTTCGTTCGTCTATCATATTTGCTGACGATCTCTTCTTTCCGCATCGTGGATCTATCGGCCTCGTTGGTATCGTGCCACGAAAGGGCGTGGAGCGTTATGTTCAATCCAGCAGCCTGATGAAGCTCACGTGCGACCGCGCACAGGTAGAGCCGCTTTTTCTTTTCTATTTCTTCAGATCAGAACAAGGTCGCCACGAACTACTCAAAAATGCTTCCACAGTTGGCACGCCCGGAATCGGTCAGCCGCTTTCTTCTTTGAAGTCAATTCGTGTTGCGCTTCCACCTCTCTCCGAACAACGCGCCATTGCCTCGGTGTTGGGGGCGCTGGACGACAAGATTGAGTTGAACCGGCGGATGAACGAGACGCTGGAGGCGCTGACCCAGAGCCTGTTCAAATCCTGGTTCGTGGACCCCACCCAATCCGCCCTCCCCAAAGGCTGGACGACTCGCGCGTTGTATGACTGCGCGGGCTACATCAACGGAGCAGCGTTCCGGAACGAACACTTTTCCGCTGACCGTCTAGGATTGCCGGTCATTAAGATTGGCGAGCTAAAAGATGGAATTACCGCGCAAACAAAATTCTGCGAAATTGAGCGCGAGCCAAAATACCGAATCAATTCCGGCGACATTTTGTTCTCATGGTCCGGTAGTCCCGACACTTCAATTGATATTTTCATTTGGACAGAAGGCGAAGGTTGGCTGAACCAGCACATCTTTAAGATTCAATTTAAACGGCCAGTAGAAAAGTTCTTTGTCTATTATCTACTCCGACATCTCAAACCAGTGTTCGTCGAGATCGCTCGGGACAAGCAGACAACCGGCCTTGGTCATGTCACCGGCCAAGATTTGAAGAGGTTGAAAACATTTTTCCCACCAGACGAAATTTTGCAGAAGTTTAACCACGTCGTTGAGCCGTTGTTTAAGAAAGTCTATTCCAACCTCCACGAATCCCGCACCCTCGCCGCGCTGCGAGACGCGCTGCTGCCGAAGCTGCTGTCGGGCGAGTTGCGCGTTGTCCCCAGTTGCTACCAGAATCAACAGTCCTTGGTTTAACACTATGAAAATAATCAAATTCCGTGTTTATGGTTTCCGCTCAGTGGAAGATAGTGGTTGGATCGACATAGGCAACGTTTCAGCTCTGATCGGCACTAATGAATCAGGCAAAACAAATCTGCTGATTCCCTTGTGGAAATTAAATCCTGCCAAAAACGGAGAGATTAAACCAACTACTGACTATCCACGCAAGCGCTACAACGAAATACGAGTGATGGACAAAAAGCCGACATTTGTCACGGCTCAGTTTGAGCTAGCTCCAAATGAAATTCAGAAGGTGGTTGAATTAACGGGCGCGGTCGCTGATGACGCAAAATTTGTTGAAATCTCGCGAGACTTTGATGGGAAATATTCTGCGATCTTTATTCCAGCAGGACAAAACGCGGGAGTTACTGTGGCAAGTGTTAAAGAACTTTTGGAACAAACCGCATCGGATTTGAAGAAATTTTCAGTTGACTCGGCTGAAGCAGAAACTCGTGACATGGCAATCCGAGTTATCGCCACGACACAAACAAACATTTCCGGCAATGAATTGGACGTTAACGCCTTGGTGGAAGTCGTATGCAGCTTGGATGCAATCAAACCAAAAAGGAGAGCGCAAGGGCTGGTCGCCGCGCGACTCAAACAACTATTTAGTAAGTTGGATTTGTTAGACCATTCATTGCAGCGGCCTAATCCGACACAAAACGCAGAGGCTCGAAGCTATGTCCTCAAGGCAATGCCATCATTCGTTTATTATTCAAACTACGGCAATTTAGATTCGGAAATTTATCTTCCACACGTTATTGAAAATTTAGAGCGCGCTGGTCTCGGTGCGAAAGAAGAAGCCAAAACTCGCACACTCAAGGTTTTGTTTGAGTTCGTTAAACTTGAACCTCAAGAAATTCTTGAACTGGGCCGTGACCTTCAAAGAAATCAAGGACGACCAAACGAGGAGCAAGTTGCAGCCGTAGCCGAGAAAAAAAAGGAACGCGATATTTTGCTTCAGTCGGCCTCCACGGAACTTACAAGCAAATTTAGGAATTGGTGGAGACAGGGAGAATATAGGTTCCGTTTTCAAGCGGATGGTGACCACTTCCGCATTTGGGTATCGGATGACAAAAGACCGGAGGACATCGAATTGGAAGGACGAAGCACCGGCCTTCAGTGGTTTTTTAGTTTTTATTTAATTTTTTTGGTGGAAAGTCAGGACTCTCATCAAGGTTCGGTTCTGTTGCTTGACGAACCCGGTTTGTCGTTACATCCGCTCGCGCAACGCGATCTCTCACAGTTCTTTGAAAATCTCTCCAGAACTAATCAAATTCTTTACACAACGCATTCACCGTTCATGGTTGATCCAGATCATTTGGATAGGGTTAAGGCTGTTTATGTTTCCCCGGAGGGTGCAACTACCGTCTCCAGTGATTTACGTGCCAACGAGAAAATGACGGCACAATCGCGTTCTATTTATCCGGTTTATGCGGCGCTCGGTTTGAGCGTCTCAGACACACTTCTTCAAGGTTGCCAAATCATTATTGTCGAAGGTGCAAGCGATCAACTCGCTTTGAGCGCCATCAAAACCTATTTGATCGGGCATGGCTTGCTGTCTCCTCGTCGCGACTTGGTTTTCATTCCAGCCGGAGGTGTTCGAGGTATCACTACAGTGGTAGGTATCGTTTCAGGCCCAACTGATTCACCTCCCTTTGTGCTTTTAGATGATGATGCTGCGGGTAGGGATCTTGCGAAAAAACTTTGTTCGGGTCTGTATGCTGCCGAAAAAGAGAAGGTTATTAAATTTTCGAGGGAAACTACCGGCAGTGATACGGAACTCGAAGATTTGTGGCCACCAAATTTCTTGGCTGAAGTCGCGAATAAGTTACTTCGCGGTCCGGATGAAGATTTTTCTGATTTTATCCAGCCTAGTTTGCCATTTTGCGAACAAGTTGAAGCGTTCGCAAAAAAACATGCTATCACGCTTCAAGAAGGCTGGAAAGTTGAGCTTGCGAAGAACGCCAAAACCAAACTCCTTCGCGATCTTTCTGCGATTCCAACTGACGGGGCCCAGGCGATACGCTGGCTAGAGTTGTTCAGGACTTTCACGAAGTGACTTATTCCGAACGAAACATGAGTCGAAGCATCACGGAATCAGTCGTTGAAGAATGCTCGCTTGAGTTTCTTCAAAAGCTTGGCTACGAGATTTTATCCGGGATGGCGATTGCACCCGGCGAAACAACGGCGGAACGTTCGGATTACAAGCAGGTTTTTCTTTTCGACCGGCTACAAACCAAGCTGGAAGATTTGAATCCCCAGATTCCGGAGGAGGGATTAGGGGAGGCCTTGCGCAAACTCCGGCTCATCAGCCATCCCACGCTCATTGAAAACAATCGCGCTTTCCATCGGTTGCTCGTGGAAGGCGTGGATGTGGAGTTTCGCAACAAGGCAGGCCAAATCGTTCACGACAAAGTCTGGCTGATTGATTTTGCGAATCCCGAAGCCAACGAATTTCTCGCCGTCAACCAGTTCACGGTGGAGGAAGGCCATTTCAACCGCCGCGCGGATGTGGTGGTGTTCATCAACGGCATCCCGCTCGCAGTGCTGGAACTCAAAAACATTGCGGATGAACAAGCCACCGTCCGCAAAGCGTTTGACCAGCTCCAAACTTACAAGGAGCAAATCCCGTCGCTGTTCCACTCCAACGCGCTGCTGGTGATTTCTGATGGCCACCAGGCAAAGCTTGGCACCATTGGGTCGGATTGGGAGCGGTTCATGACCTGGCGCACCATCACCGGCAAGGAGCTTGTTCCCCCCGGTTCGTTGCAATTGGAAACGCTGCTCAAAGGGGTGTTCGATAAATCGCGCCTGCTCGATCTGGTTCGCAATTTTATTGTGTTCGAAGACGACGGCGAAAAGGTCATCAAGAAAATCGCCGGCTACCATCAGTTCCACGCCGTCAACAAAGCAGTGCAAGAGACGTTGCGTGCCTCCCATGGTCCAACGGCCGTGGGGCCAGGCCACCCTCGCCCATCGGATGGGAGAGGGGCTGGGGGTGAGGGTAACGGTGAGGGCGACCGTCGCGCTGGCGTCATCTGGCACACCCAAGGCAGCGGCAAAAGTCTCTCCATGGTTTTCTACGCCGGAAAGATCGTGCAGCACCCGGCCATGGAAAATCCCACCATCGTCGTGCTCACCGACCGCAACGACTTGGATGACCAGCTTTTCGATACGTTCTCCGGCTGCGCCGCACTCCTGCGGCAGAAGCCGGTCCAGGCCGCCAACCGGGAAGAGTTGCGCGAGTTGCTCAATGTTGCCAGCGGGGGCGTCGTGTTCACCACCATTCAGAAATTCTTTCCCGATGAAAAAGGCGGCAAGTATCCACTGCTTTCCGACCGGCGCAATATTGTCGTCATTGCCGACGAAGCCCACCGCAGCCAATATGATTTCATTGACGGTTTCGCCCGGCACATGCGCGATGCGCTGCCCAAGGCGTCATTCATCGGCTTCACCGGCACGCCGATTGAGCGCGGCGACAAGAACACGCAAGCCGTGTTCGGCGATTACATCGACGTTTACGACATCCTGCAATCCAAGGAAGACAAGGCCACCGTACCGATTTATTACGAGGCGCGGCTGGCAAAAATTGATTTGAAGCCGGAGGAACGCCCCAAGATTGATCCTGACTTCGCCGAAGTCACCGAAGATGCCGAGGAATCAATCCGGGAAAATTTGCGCCGGAAATGGGCGCAAATCGAAGCCATGGTCGGGACAGAGAAGCGAATCGCGCTCGTCGCTGAGGATTTGGTGAAGCATTGGGAAGCGCGTTACGCCGCCATGGAAGGCAAAGCGATGATCGTCTGCATGAGCCGCCGCATTTGCGTGGACCTTTACCAGGCCATCCGGAAACTGCGTCCCGACTGGCATCATGACGACGATGACAAAGGCACGATGAAGATCGTCATGTCCGGCTCGGCTTCCGACAAACTGGATTGGCAAAAGCACATTCGCAGCAAGAAGCGTCGGGAGGAACTGGCGAAAGCATTCAAAAATCCCAAGAAGCCGTTCCGGATTGTCATTGTGCGCGATATGTGGCTGACCGGCTTTGACGCGCCCAGCCTGCATACAATGTATGTGGACAAGCCGATGCGCAGCCACGGCCTCATGCAGGCCATCGCGCGTGTGAACCGTGTTTTCAAGGACAAGCCGGGCGGTTTGGTCGTGGATTATCTCGGACTGGCGGAGGAATTAAAACTGGCGCTGGCCGATTACACCAACAGCAAAGGCAAAGGTGACATCAAGCTGGATCAGGAGTTGGCTGTCGTGGAGATGCTCAAGCGCTTTGAGCAAGTCTGTGCCATCATGCACGGCTTTGATTATAAATCCGCCGCCGAAGCCACTGCCACACAACGATTTCTGGTAATGGCCCCTGCCGCTGAGCATGTGCTGGCACAAGCGGATGGCAAACAGCGCTATTTGCAGGCCGTCTCGGAACTTTCAAAAGCCTTCGCCTTGTCTGTCCCGCATGACTCCGCTTTGGAGATCCGTGA
Organism: Pedosphaera sp.; assembly: GCA_028293325.1. GTDB lineage: Bacteria > Verrucomicrobiota > Verrucomicrobiia > Limisphaerales > Pedosphaeraceae > JAQGOT01. Next base: position 49,053 of record JAQGPA010000054.1, read on the forward strand.
TGAAGTCCATTTCTTCCAGGAACTCCGGTCGGTGTTGGCAAAGAGCATCGGCGGTGAAGGCGCACAATCACCGGAGGAATTGGAGGCGGCCGTCCGGCAAATTGTTTCCCGCGCCATTTCTTCGGATAAGGTCATAGACATCTTCGACGCCGCCGGATTGAAGAAGCCGGACATTTCCATATTGTCCGACGAGTTTCTGGCGGAAGTTCAGCATTTGCCCCAGCGCAATCTCGCCGTGGAATTGCTGCAAAAGCTGATCAACAACGAACTGAAAATCCGTTCCAAAAAATATCTCGTCCAGTCCCGCTCCTTCTCCGAGATGCTGGAAGCCACGATTCGCAGATACCAAAACCGCACCATTGAAGCCGCGCAAGTCATTGCCGAATTGATCGAACTGGCCAAAAAAATGCGCGAAGGCCAGAAGCGCGGTCAAGATCTCGGCCTCACCGATGATGAAGTTGCGTTTTATGACGCCCTGGAAACGAACGACAGCGCCGTGAACATTCTGGGCGAGCCCACCTTAAAGAACATCGCCCGGGAACTTGTCTCCCACGTTCGCAAAAGCGTGACCATTGATTGGACCCTGCGCGAAGCCGCCCAAGCCCAAATCCGCGTCCTCGTCCGCCGCATCCTCCGCAAATACGGCTATCCCCCCGACAAACAGGAAAAAACCACCCAAACCGTGCTCGAACAAGCCAAACTCCTGTGCGCCGATTGGGCAGAGTAGGTCACCCCTCTTCTCTGGTAATAAAATTCCGCACTCCGCATTTGGGCCCCATCCGTGTTAATCCGTGTGCATCCGTGGTTGAAAAACTCCACCTCCACCTCTGCGTCTCAATTCAGCTTGCCCTTAAGAGAAAAAGGCCCAACTCCTCTCCGCGCCTCTGCGCCTCTGCGTGAGAACTCCCCTCCGAATCCGTGTTAATCCGTGTGCATCCGTGGTTGAAAAACTCCCTTCCAATCCACTCCCAATCCTGTCAAAAAATCAGAGCAATTTGTGTTTGTCCCCATCATGGCCGTGCGCACCCGTCCGCCATAGCCTTGGCGAAGGTGGAAGCACCCGCGGGAGCATTTAATCATTAGTTCCGTCCAATGGAGTGAGTATGAACACGAAAACTGACGCCCTGCCGTTCAAAATCCGCATTGCCTCGCCCTGTTCCGCCCGCTGGGAGGACATGGGCGGCGATGACCGTATCCGGTTCTGCGACCATTGCCGGAAAAACGTTTATAACTTTACCAGCCTGACCGCCCCGGAAGTGGCGGCGCTGGTTGAAGCCAAGGGGGGCAACTTGTGCGCCCGAATGCACCAGCGCGCCGACGGCACCATGCTCACGGAGGATTGTCCCGTCGGCGTCGCGCGGCAGTGGCGACGCGTGAAAATCCTCGTGGGCGGCGGTGCTGCTCTCATCCTCCTGACGCTGGGCAACCTCGCTGCTTTCGGACGGGATCGCGGCGACGCCTCGGCCGGCACCCGCCCGGGGAATCGGCTCATGGCCCGGATTGAAGATGCCACCTACACGGTCAAAGGCTGGCTTGGCCTCAATCCACCTCCCATAATGCTGGGACAGACGCTACAGCTGCCACCCACCATGGGAATAATTGCCGCGCCCACGCCCGTCACTCCTGTTACGCCGCCACCTGCGCCTGCAATCAAAATGGGTGAAGTTTCCATGGCTCCATCCTCCAACTCAATCCCGTCCGCGACGGCACCCGCCAAAAATTAGTCCCATTTTTGCCCTTCAACCCTATATAGTATGCACATGAAGACTCCCGCGCTGCTCACCCTGATTTCGTTTCTGGGTATCTCCGCCTTACTCGGCCAATCTGCCGCCAACTCTTATCCCGATCTCAAGGCCAAAGCGGAGACGTTCTACACCCAGGGCTCCTATGCCAAGGCCCACGAACTCTATCAACAAGCCAAGGCGTTGGAGCTTTCCCCCGCCGACGCGCGCTGGGTTGATTTCCGGCTCGCGGATACCCAATGGCGTTCCGAGGCCGCCACGCAAAATTCCGACACCACCAAGCTCGATGCGGCGCATCACGATTTGGAAATCCTCGTGCGCGATATCCAAAAAACGGAGGATCACGACCGGGTCTGGGCCGAGGTGGAGGAGTCGTTGGGCGATTATGCCTGGACGCGTCGCAATTCCCAGAACTGGGGCGAAGCCTGGCCGCATTATCAAAGCGCCATGGATTGGTGGTCGGGCATCGCCGACATCGAGCTCGCGCGCCAGCGTTATTTGAATATGGTTTGGCATGCCTCGCGTCCAGAGGGCTGGATTCGCAATACAGGTTACTCTTACGCCTTGCAATATGGTTATTACGGTTACGCAATGCCATTGGAGGTCCTCGAGAACGCGGTCAAAATTGCCCAGACCGATAATGATCAATCCCACGCTCATTACCTCCTCGCCATGGCGCTACGCACGCAAAATGGCGTGGACGAGGATCAGCGTTCCCGCGTCCCGGAGGAGTTTGCAGCCGCCATCAAGCCCGGCAAAGGCACGGAATGGTTTGATGACGCGCTCTTTAATTATGCCGAATGGATGGAAAACCAAGGCCACATCATCCCGCTCAAGGACGGCGGCTGGAACCAGGAACCGGATTATCCCAAGGCGCTGGTCTTGTTCCGCCGGCTCGTGGCGGAATTCAAGAAGGGCGAAAGTCCTTACTACGATCAGGCAGAGCAGCGCATCAAAAACCTGACCGATCCCCAAGTGTCGGTGAGCGTGGGCAACATCTTCCTGCCCGATTCTGAAATCCAATACCAGTTGGGCTGGCGCAACGTGAAGCGCATCGAACTGGCGCTGTATCCGGTCGATTTGACGCGCGACGTCAAGTTCCCCGAGGTGGAGGCTGGCCGCAGTCAATGGTTGCAGAGCATCGACCTTTCCCGGAGAGAAAAAATCAAGTCCTGGTCGCGCGAGACTCGTGATACCGGCGAGCACAAGCCCGGCAGTGAGAATGTTCATCTCGACGGTAAATTACCGCCCGGCGCGTACGTGCTGGAATCCAAGACGGACGGCGCAAGCGCGCGCGACCTGGTGCTCGTGTCCGATGCCTCGCTCGTCCTGAAAACCTCCGGCAAACAGGCCCTGACTTATATGTGCGATGCGCTGGCCGGCTCGCCGCTGGCCGATGCCGGGGTGAAGTTGTGGGAAGGTTATTATCGCGACAACCAGTGGCATTGGCGCGAAGCCTCCAAAAAAACCAATCCCGACGGCATCGCCGTTTTCGACCTCCTGAACGACTCCAATAACGAATGGCTTTTCGTCAGCGCGATTCGCAAGGACCGCCAGACTTTTGCCGTGACCGATGCCTATCACTATAACAACAACGGCCAGGATCAGCCCTGGAAGATTTACGCCTTCACCGACCGGCCCGCCTACCGGCCCAAGGAAACCGTCCAGTGGAAATTCATTGCGCGCCGGCATGATGGCTCAGTCTATTCCACACCCGCCAACCAGGTGATCCAATTTCAAATCGATGATCCGCGCGGCACCAAGGTGAAAGACGATAAGGTGACGTTGAACACCTTCGGCAGCGCCTGGGGTTCGCTCGAACTCACGGAACAAATGCCGCTCGGCGAATATCGCGTGACCTTCTGGGACCAGGACCGGACCCACGAAATCGGCAACGCCACCTTGTTCCGAATGGAGGAATACAAATTGCCGGAATTCAAGGTCAGTGTCGAAACTCCCGAGGAAGACGGCCGCAAGAAAGCCTTTCGCCTCGGCGACAAAGTGGAGGTGAATATCCAGTCAGATTATTATTTCGGCGGCGCGGTGGCCAATGCCAGCGTGGAGGTCATCGTTTATCAGAATCCATTTTATCACTTTTGGCACCGGCCCCACGCTTATCCATGGTTCTATGAAGACATGACACCCGAATATCAAATGGGACGCTACTGGGGCGGCGGGCAGGGCCAGATCATCAAGCGCGAAACGCTCAAGACCGACGCCAAAGGTAAAGCCTCGCTGACCTTCGAAACACCGCGCAATCCCGGGCAGGAGTTTGAATATCGCATCGAGGCGCGGGTCACCGACTCCAGCCGCCGCGAAATCATCGGCAACGGCACCGTGCGCGTCACGCGCCAGCGTTACTATGTTTATCCCGAACCCGCGCACAATCTCTACCGTCCGCAGGACAAGGTGACGGTGGATTTCAAGGCCTTGGATGCCAATGACCAGCCGGTGCAAACCGAGGGTACGATCAAAATCACCCGCGACTATTGGTATGAAATCTGGCTCGACCCGAATGATCACGAGGTCAAGGGCGATGAACTCAAGCGCCTCCGCGCGAAGCACGCCATTTTCCCGCCGCCGCCGCCCAAACTGACCGACCGCTCCTGGCAACTTAAGTTTAGCGGTTACGAACACGACGATATTCTGACACGCACCTTGAAGACCGACACCAACGGCATGGCGCAACTCAACTTTACCCCGGAGCGCGAAGGTTATTATCGCGTCGCCTGGACCAGCCAAGACAACGCCAAGACCAACAAACGTCCCGTGCCGGCCATCACGGCGGAAACCACGGTATGGGTCGCTACCGGAGCCACCACGGAACTTGGCTATCGCCACGGCGGCGTGGAAATCATCGCGGACAAGGACACGTTCCGCGTCGGACAAAAAGCACCCATCATGCTGAGCGTGCCGACAGAGGATCGCTACGTCCTGTTCAGCGTGGAAGGAACCGATCTTTACAGTTACCAACTCGTGCATGTCACCGGCACGGTGAAACTGGTGGAGTTGCCGATTGAAGAGAAGCATGTGCCGAATATTTTCCTCAACGCCCTGCTCGTCAGCGACCGGCAAATGTATTCGGATGCCAAGCAGGTCATCGTGCCGCCGACGAAAAATTTCCTGACCGTCGATGTGAAGCCCGACCGCGAGCAATACCAACCGCGCGACGAAGGAACCTTCACCATCACCACCCGCGATGACCAGAACCGGCCCATCTCCGCCGAGGTGGCGTTCGGGTTGGTGGATGAATCGGTCTATTACATTCAATCCGATTATGCCGGCGACCCGCGCCAATTTTATTACGGGCAGAAGCGGCAGCACCAAATCCAGATGCAAAGCACATTCAACCAGAAGAGCTACGCCAAACTGGTGGTGGGGGAAAAGGATGAACTAATCGACGAGCGTGACCGCGAACAAATCGAAAAGCAGAAAGATAAGGCAGAGTTTAGTCGACGCTTCTATCGGACCCGGGGTGGATACGGCGGCGGTGGCGGTGGCCGCGATGCTTTCAACGAGGGCCGTCTAAATGCTGCCTCCGGTGATATGTCTGGCATGGGACGCAATCTCAGGTTCAACGGGATCGTTGAGAAGGCTGGGGCAGTCTTTGATGCTCCCATGGCCGTATCCGGAGCTTACGCCGCACCTGCCATGGCCTTGGGGCTGAATAAAGAGATTGCTGCGCTCTCCGATTCAGAGTTGCCTGAACACGGTAAATCAGAACCCGCCGTGCAAGTCCGCACCGATTTCCGCTCCACCATTCTTTGGCAACCGGATGTCACCACTGGCAAGGATGGCCAGGCCATCATCAAGGTAAAGTATCCCGATTCGCTCACCAGTTGGAAAGCCACCGCGCGCGCGATTACCGATGTCAACCAGTTCGGCATTGCCAGCACAAACACGCATACCAAGCAACCACTCATCGTCCGCCTGCAAGCGCCGCGCTTTTTTGTGGTGGGCGATACCGTCACCATCTCGGCGGTGGTGAACAACAACACGACCGAAACGCTCAATGTCCGCCCGAATCTCGAAATCAGTGGCGCTTTGGCCGGAATGCGGCTTGAACCCGCCACATCGCTGAGCGTGCCGCCCAACGGCGAGGCGCGCGCCGACTGGGTGTTGATCGTTTCCAAACCGGGCGAAACAAAATTAAAAGTCACCGGTCGCGGCGGCAAATACGCCGACGCCATGGAGAAGGATTATCTGGTTTATGAGCACGGCATTGAGAAATTTATTTCCAAGTCCGGCAAGGTGCGCGGCGACGACATCACGGTGAAGCTGGAGATTCCGAAGGAGCGCAAACCGGAATCGACCGCGCTGACCGTGCAAGTCACCCCCAGCATGGCGGTGACGATGCTCGATGCGCTGCCCTATCTGCTGCATTATCCGTATGGCTGCACGGAGCAAACCATGAGCAGGTTTCTGCCCGCCGTTATCACGGCCAAGACCTTGCGCGACCTGGGCCTGCAACCGGAGGATGTCATGGGCCGGCTCTTTGGCGGCATCGAACCCGCCAGCGCGGCGGCGACGCATCCCAAGGGCACAAATAATTTGCATGAGCTCGATGCCATCACGTCGCAATGTTTGGATCGGCTTTATGATTTTCAACATGCCGATGGCGGCTGGGGTTGGTGGAAGGAAGGCGACAGTGATTCCTGGATGACGGCGTACGTGGTCTGGGGCCTCACCCTGGCGCGTGATGCCGGTGTGAGCCTCAAGTCAAAAGTACTCGACCGCGGCGCGGACTATCTTGATAAACGGCTCGTCGATGAAAAGGACAACCCGGACATGCAGGCGTGGATGCTGCACGCGTTGGCGACTTATCATGCGTCGCGCAAGCAAGACCAGGTCGGCGAGTTCCAAGCCAACGCGTTTAACAATCTTTGGACGAATCGTGACAAGCTGAACGCCTACACGCGCGCATTGCTGGCTTTAAGCGCGCATAACTACGGCTATGCGGACAAGGCGAAGATCCTGATCGAAAACCTGGAGAACGGCGTGAAGCAGGATGACAAGCCGGACACGTCGGTGGTGATGCAGGCCGCGCAACAGTCCAGCCCGGCAGTCATCAGCACCGCGCACTGGGGCGAGGATGGAATTTATTGGCACTGGTCGGAAGGCGGCGTGGAAGCCACCGCGTTTGCGTTGCGGGCCATGCTGGCGATTGATCCCACGAACAAGCTGGTGGAACCGGTGAGCAACTGGCTCATCAAAAACCGTCGCGGCGCGCAATGGAGCAACACACGCGACACCGCCATCACCGTGCTGGTCATGAATGATTATCTGCGCGCGAGCGGCGAGTTGTCGCCTGAGCTCGAATATGAACTGTTCGTGAACGGACAATCCATCGCCACCAAAAAAGTTTCCGGCGCGGATGTGTTCAGCGCCCCGAGCCAGTTCGCGATTGATCAGAAACTTATCCGGGACGGAGAAAACGATGTGCGTATTGTTCGCAAGAGCGGCAAGGGGCCGATTTATTTCGCGGCGAACGCGACCTATTTCAGCCTGGAAGAACCGATCACCCCCGCCGGCAATGAAATTTTTGTCCGCCGCCAATATTACAAGCTGGTGGGTCGCCCAACGCTGCTCAAAGGCTATGTCTATGACCGGGAACCGTTGAATGACGGCGAATCGGTCAAGAGCGGCGAACGGGTGGAAACCGTGCTGACCATCGAAGCGAAGAACAACTACGAATATTTGCTTTTCGAGGACCTCAAGCCCGCCGGTTTGGAAGCGGTGGCCGTCCGCAGCGGTGAATCGCTCTACGCATACGAACTGAAGTCCGGCGCCGTGGCGCAAAAATTCGGCACGAACACCACCAACGCCACTCCGCCCGCGCCCGCGCCGGCGAAACCGGATGGCAAAGTCCGCACCCGCTTGCACCGCGAACTCAGCAGCACCGGCAGCACCGGATTGGCTCCGTCGCCCACACCAACACCCGCCGCGGGCGAAGACCAAACCGGGCAGACGCGCTGGGTTTACCAGGAATTGCGCGACCGCAAAGTGGCGCTGTTCATCGACAAACTGCCCCAAGGCGTCTGGGAAATTAAATACGAACTGCGCGCGGAGGTGCCGGGCCAGTTCCACGCCCTGCCCGTGATGGGCCACGCCATGTATGTGCCGGAGATCCGCTGCAACGGCGCAGAGATTCACATCAATGTTGAAGATGCGAAATAGTTTTGTGCTCGGAACCATCGTTTATGGTTTTAAATGGGTAAACGGCTGACGGCAGGAAGGGAGCGGAATGAATTCCGCGATCCGTTAGGCGTGTGGTTCCAGGGCTTTGCGCGATGGGGCTTTTCCCGAGCCAAGGCACCGGCCGAAGTCGTTTTAAACAACCAGCAACCCGTGATTTGGGATAAACGCTCCGGCCCAGGGAGGGTCGCAATCGGAGTGATGCCAGGACATGGTATACATTTTGCGATTGCGCAGAAATTTCTCAAAGCGTCGCAACGTCATTTTTCTTCTAATAAACCTCCGGCCCGCACGTTACTACTATGGAAGCACATGTTGGAACGACGCTGGTAATCTGATTGTGGACGCTAACAACTTAACCAAAGCCGATTGGGTGCACGCCGCACTCCGGCAATACGAGGGACCGCTGACCCGTTACGCCGCGCAGATCACCGGCGATATCGACCGGGCGCGCGACGTGGTGCAGGACACTTTTGTGCGACTCTGCGCGAAGGAGCCAGAGCACCTGGAAGGCCACCTTGCCGAGTGGTTGTTCACCGTCTGCCGGAATCGCGCACTGGATGTGCAGAGAAAGGAAAGTCGCATGACCCCGCTCAACGAAATCGAACTGGAAGCCCATGAAAGCCGCGAGCCGTCACCGTCGGTCGCCGCGGAACGAAGCGAGAGCGCCAGCCAGGTGTTGCGGATGGTCGCCACGCTGCCAGCCAACCAGCAGGAGGTCATCCGGCTCAAATTCCAGAACGGCCTCAGTTATCTCGAAATCAGCCGCATCACCAATCTCACCGTCACCAACGTCGGTTTCCTGATCCATACCGGCATCAAGGCTCTCCGCCAGCAACTCAGGGTTGAAACAAAATCCAACCCGACGATTTAAAGCGTGTTATGAAACCAAATTCTGATGATCCCCGGCTCACGGCCTATGCCTTGGGCGAATTGGATGAAGCCACCCGCAAAGAGATCGAGTCACAACTCGCGGCTTCCGAAGCCGACCGGCTTGAGGTCGAAGAAACCACCAAGTTGGCAGAAATGCTCACCAGGGAATTACGGACCGAGCCCATGCCCGCCCTCAATTCAAATCAGGTTGCAGCCATTGAAGCCAAAATTGAAGAGAAACCAGAGGGACCGCGGGCATCCTTTTCTGAGTGGCTGGCCTTGCAGTTCAACCTCCTCAATCCGAAACTATCGATTTTTGCAACGCTCCTTGTCGTTATCGGCATTATTATCGTATTCGCAGGATTGCTTTTACCAAGTCTTTCCAAGGCAAAATTAACGGCGAAGAAACGGTCATTTAGATACGCTGAATTGGAAACACTTGCTCTGGGCAAAAATTCCGCATCGAGGAGTAGCGAGGGGGACTTTTCAGCCCCCAAAGAGCCTGGGTTTATCACTCCCACAATCTCTGTCACCATTACAAATGGTTATCAGTTTGAGACGGCTCAACAAAACACCGCCACTTATCCGCAATTGCGCGAGAATTCCTTTGCGGGGGTGCTGCAACATCCCCTCTCCACTTTCTCCATCGATGTGGACACGGCGTCGTATGCGAATGTGCGCCGGTTCCTGACGGCGGGACAATTGCCGCCGCATGAGGCGGTGCGGCTTGAAGAGATGATTAATTATTTCTCCTATCAATACCCGCAACCGCGCGGCGAGGATCCTTTCTCGGCCAACATCGAAGTGGCGGGCTGTCCCTGGAACGGGGAGCATCGGCTGGTGCGCATCGGGCTCAAGGGCCGCGAGATCGTGCAGGACAAACGGCCACCCAGCAATTTCGTCTTCCTGATCGATGTCTCGGGCTCGATGGAACCGGCCGAGCGGCTGCCGCTCATCAAGCAGGCGTTGCGGCAAATGGTGAAGAAAATGACCGCGAGCGACCGCGTGGCCATCGTCGTGTATGCCAGTGAAGCCGGCATCAAGCTTGCGTCCACCTCCTGCGCGCAGAAGGAAAAAATCTTGCAGGCCATTGACGAATTGGGCGCGGGTGGTTCGACCAACGGCGGCGAAGGCATCCAAGGGGCTTACCGCGTCGCGCAGGAGAATTACATCAAGGGCGGTGTCAATCGCGTCATCCTTTGCACGGACGGGGATTTCAATGTCGGCATGACCGACCAGAGTCAATTGGTGCAGACGATCCAGGAAAAGGCCAAGAGCGGGGTGTTCCTGACCACGCTCGGCGTCGGCACGGACAATTACAAGGATGCCCTGATGCAGATGCTCGCGGACAAGGGGAACGGAAATTATTACTACCTGGACACGATTGAAGAGGCGCAAAAAGTGCTGATTGATCAAATGAACGGCACGCTGGTCACGATTGCCAAGGATGTGAAAATCCAGGTCGAATTCAATCCTAAGCAGGTCAGCGCGTATCGGCTGATCGGCTACGAGAAGCGGATGCTGCGCAAGGAGGACTTTAACAACGACGCCAAGGATGCAGGGGAAATCGGTGCCGGTCACACCGTCACCGCGCTCTATGAAATCGTGCCGGCTGGCACCGAGTTTCATGGCGCGGTGGACGATTTGAAGTATCAGTCACCCACCACAAAACCGGAGCGCTACGTCAGCACCGGCAGCAAGGAATTGCTGACGCTCAAGCTCCGTTACAAGCAACCCGACGGCGATAAAAGCAAGCTGCTGGAGTTCCCCTGCACGGATGGCGGCGCGAGTTTCGGCAAGGCCTCAACCGATTTCAAATTCGCCGCCGCCGTTGCCTCGTTCGGGATGATTTTGCGGGACTCCGAATTCAAAGGCAGTTCCTCCTACGGTGCGGTGTTGGAATTAGCTGAAGAGGCGAAAGGCACGGACGAAGCGGGCTATCGCTCGGAGTTTCTCAACCTGGTGCGCAAAGCGCAGGCGTTGCAGAGATAAAAAGCGGACAGTGTAAACGCTGCTGGACAAGCGTGAACGCCTGCAATAGGGTCGAATTGCAATTTGTATTCGGCTGGTTGGTTGGCGGCGTGAGTCACCTTCTTAAATACTGGAGAGTGTGGACGGAGATTTTCATCGCCGCAGTCGCAAGCTTTGTTTTTATCCGCGTGTCAGCGTGGTGGGACCCCGACGTTGTGATTGCTTATTATTGTTGGGTGATTTTGATATCCAGCGGTCTCGTATTTGGTTTATGTGGAACGTGTCCGATTTTACTCATGGGCCTGATCCTATTCGCGCTGACGTTCACATTTACGTCCATACTTCTCGCTGATGGCTCCTTTCCAATCTTCCTTTGGGACATTCCATTTGTTGGTTGGCAATTTATGGTGGAAATGTCTGTCGCGTTATCCTTGGCCGTTCTCATTGGTGCGGCACTCGGACGCGGGACACGGCGATACTGGATGAGGCGGAAGGCAAGATATGCCGGCTAACAACACGCTTATGCGAACTTGCAGCTACTGCGGTCGGGAAAATCCGGATGGCGCGGCTGACTGCCAGGAGTGCGGCACCGATCTTGCCATCACCCCTGCGCCAAAGCTTTCTGCGGAGCAGTGGGGTTGCTTGTCAAAATGGGCGCGGGTAGCCAGCATCCCTTTTGCCTGCCTCGCTTGCCTTTGGTTGGTGTTTATTGCGGGCGGACGCACCGATTCACCTGAGGAATTTGACATGGCACTCCGGTTGTCTTTCTTCCACGCGGCGCCGGTGGCATTTGCTTCCGCTCTGTTGAGTTTTCGCGTTACCCAGCGTTGGCATCTTCCACTTCGATATGTGTCCATAGGGGTCGTCGCGATACTGGTCTGGATTTTATGTGCACGCTTCCTTGAAAATGCCCATTATTCTCATCTTCGGGCCCGCGGAATTGATCCGGAGCAGGTGCTGAGTTCCCTTAAGCCCGAGTCACAGCGATGATGATAGCAATCGCTCGAATGACCCCCGGGTGGTTGAATGATTTTCAGCGGGACGGCTTTGTTTGTCTGCCCGATCTGGTTTCGTCGGCGATGGTTTTGGAGTTAATCAGCGCGCTGGAGGAGGCAAACGGCGGAAATTCCGGTTTGCGCCATCGCGGACGGGAGACGTATGCCATTCGCAATTTGTTGGAAAGCGTTGCGGCGGTGCGCAGTCTGGCCGAATCGGCCGCGTTAAAGCCAGTGGTGAAGGAAGTGCTCGGTGCGGAGGCGTTCGCGGTGCGCGGGTTGTTGTTTGATAAAACGCCGGAAGCGAATTGGAAAGTGGCCTGGCATCAGGATCTGACCATCGCGGTGAAGCGGAAATTGGAAGTCACGGGTTTTGGCCCGTGGTCCATCAAGGCGGGCATCCAGCATGTCCAACCGCCGGTAGCGGTGCTGGAGAAAATGGTGACGGTGCGTTTGCACCTGGACGATTGCACGGAGAAGAACGGGCCGTTGCAGGTTTTGCCGGGTTCACACACGCAAGGCCGGCTCAACGCGGAGAACATCCAGGCCTGGCGCGCGCGTGCTTCGGCGATTTCCTGCGTGGCCGGCCGCGGCGGGGCGCTCTTGATGCGTCCCCTGCTCCTGCACGCCTCCTCGGCGGCCGTGCGCCCCGGCCATCGGCGCGTGATTCACCTGGAATTTGCCGCCGACACCTTGCCGGGCGGGTTGGAATGGCTGGGTTAAGACCGCGATTTATCGCAAACCAGTTGCTCCGTGGGGCTTCGTGCGGCATGATTGGCGCGTATGTCCGCCGCCGGATCGCCACAAATTTCGTTGCGCCCGACCATGAAACCATTGGTCGTGGCGTTGCTGATTTCAGTTGCGTTCCACGCGATCGTGGCGCTCACGGTGCTGGTGTTCGGGGTGACAAGGATTTTCGATTTCATGAACCAAAAGGCGGTGGCAGAACTGGCCCGCGCGCAAAGCAAAACCAACATGCAGGCCTTTGAGCGCGAAGCCCCGCTGCTGTTCGTGGAAGTGGATCCCACCACGGCCACGCCGGACGCGCCCAAGAACGCCAAGTATTATGCCTCCAAAAACACCAAGGCGGCAAACCCCGATGCGCAGCGCGACACCGACGCGCCCAAAATAGACGGCACCCAGATGCACGTGCCCAAGGTGGAAACCACCCCGCAGTTGCGGCCGTTTCCGCTGCAACCGTCACCCCCCAAGGAACCAAATCCGCAGGAGGAAACCACCGAGCCGAAGCCCAAGGGCGGGCAGCCGGTGGGCGACCTGGCCATGTCCAAGCCCAACACCAAGCCGGATCCGCAAGTGGGCGAAGCCCCCGCGGAAACCCACCCGCGTCCACGCACACTGGCGGAGGCACACCAGCAGCAACCGAGCCTGGCGGGTGAAAAAATGCGGCAGGATGGCGGGGTCAAGCGGCGGGCGGTGGTCACCTCGCTCGGCGCCAAAGAGTCGCCGTTCGGTGATTATGATGGCGTCCTCATCCGGGCCATCCAGGCGCACTGGTATGATTTGCTGAACGAGCAAGCCTTTGCCCGGGACCGGACCGGCCGGGTGACGCTGGAATTTCGCTTGAATTATGACGGGCGCATCACTGATATGAGGGTGATTGAGAACGGCGTGGACGAAGTGCTTTCCGTCCTGTGCCAGCGGGCGATCACCGACCCCTCGCCCTATGCCCCTTGGCCGAGCGATATGCGGCGGTTAATTGGCGCGGATTATCGGGAAGTGCGGTTCACTTTCTTTTATGAATAGGCAAAAATTGCGGGCTGGTGAATAACCGGCGGCGGAATCAGTCGAGAATATAGAACAAATGAATATCTTTTTTATCATCGTTATGGTGCTGACGTCCATTGTCGGCCTGACCTTCATCGTGGAACGCGGGCTGGCGTTGCGCTGGGGCCGCATCCTGCCGCCGAGTGTGGAGGATGCCGCCAATGCCTGCCGGATCACCACTGACCGGCCGGTTTTGCGCCGGGTCTGCGAGGAGAATCCCTCGCCGTTGGCGCGGCTGCTGTTGACCGCCGAGCAACACCTGGACACACCGCGGGAGGAAAATGAAAACGCCCTGCAAACCCGCGCCCGGCATGAGGTCGTGCAACTCGAACGCGGCCTGGTGGTGTTGGAAATCGTGATCGGCATCGCGCCGTTGATGGGGTTGGTGGGGACGATTCACGGCATGATGGTGCTCTTCGGGGGAATGGGCAAATCGGGTTTGAATGACAACACCGTGCTGGCGCAGGGCATTTCGCTCATTCTGGGCTTCACGATGATGGGCTTGCTGATCGCCATCCCGTCGCTCATCGCCTGGAGTTATTACAGCAAAAAGGTGGAGATGCTCGCCGTGGAAATGGAAACCGTGTGCGAGGAACTATTGCAGCGGCAGTATCGCGAACAGACAAAGAAATAACCCATGCGATTTTTCCTCCGCAAAAAAAGGCAGCCGCCCGCGATCATCATCGTGGCCCTGATCGATGTATTGATCGTGGTGCTGATCTTTCTGCTGGTGACGACCACCTTCAAGAAACCGCAGCCGGCCTTGAAGCTGGCGCTGCCGGAATCGAGCCAGGCGACAAAAACGGGAGCGAGCGAAGCCCCGCCGCTTGTGGTGATCATCGAAGAAGATGGCGCTCTGCACCTGGGACCGGACGCCAAGCTGGTGACGGCGGACCGTTTGAAAACCGAATTAATCGCCGAGGCCGAAAAAAATCCGCAACTCAAACTAACCCTCAGCGCGGATAAGAAGGCGCCCTTCGGCCAGATCGTAAAAGTGATGGACGCCGCCAAGGAAGCAAAGGTCAAAACCATCAGCGCATTCACCAAACAGGCCGGGTCGCCTTAGGCCGGGTTCGGCAATGTCTTTTTCCCGCGCGCATAGCCCAGCGCGCAACCCAGCAGACAGAGGATGGAAATGGCCGCCCCGCACCAAAAAGCGCGGTCCTCATAAACCAGCTTCACTTGATGCCGTCCGGCCGGAACTTCCAGGGCTTGGAACGCATGGTTGGCCCGCCAAAGCCGGACCGGCTTGCCATCCACATACGCGCGCCAGGGATGATAGAAAGCTTGCGCGATGGATACCAGCGCCGGAGCCGCGGCTTCCACTTCAAATTCGAGATGCTGCGCGGCGGCCGGACCGGGAAAAACTTTTGCGCGCACCTGATTGGTCACCGTGGTCTCCAGCCGGGCAGTTGTGGGCAGGTAAATGATTTGTTGCGGATCGAATTCCGCTCCCAGCAGCGCGGCTACGTCATTCGTGCCGTCCGCAAACACCGGTTTTTGTCCTGCGGTGACCAGCGGCAGGGCGGACGCGCGATTGGTCCAATCCAATCCCTGCGCGGCCGAAACGATGGGCGCGCTGATGTAGCCGATGCCGAGAAAATCCTTCATTCCCTTCGCGTCCGCGCCATGCTCATCAGCAATCGAGAGACGGTTCAGTATCATTTGGGCCTCTCTGATATAGAGCGAAAAGAAACCGTCGGTTTTAGGAATGTCGTCCAGGAGATTGCAATTATCGTAGAGCGCCAACCGATGGCACAGGCAATCCGCGTCCGGCGCGGTGAGATAAACGTAGCTCGCTTTGAGGATGGCCGCCTGGGTGGGCATGGCGCGCACCTCACCCATGCGCGGGCTGGGATCGAGCTTCATTGTGGCGCGCACCAATCCCGGTTCATACACCGACCCGCGGACGGTGGGATTCACCCTCGGCGCGTGCGTATAGACATCGAGCCCGAGCAGGCAGAGCAAGGCGAAGCCCGGCAGCCATTGCCAGCGCAAGTGAGCGGCGCGACCTGGCAGGTAAAAAATTCCCGCCAGCAACAGCAGCACCACCGCCCGGCCCAGGGCATTGTGCCAGGTCATCGGCCAATTCTCCCACGCGAGCGGATATTTCCGGGCCAGCAGCAGCACGACCACGATCAAGCCGAGTAAAATCGAAACCACAAGGTTGAGGCTTCTCCGGACAGTTGCCGAATTGCCGGCGGCGGATTGCCACCAACTTGCCCCGTACCCCGCCAACAGCGGCAGCGCGAACACGGCGGGCACGATGAATTTAATCGGATACCGCATGAAGCCGAGTTGCGGCAGCAGCGTCTTGACGAGGGTGTAAAGACCGCCTTGCGTGCCCAACGCCATGAGCACACTCAATATGGCAACGGCAACCAGGAACCAGACGCGCCGATCCCGGATCCGCCATACCGCCAACGCTGCCAGGGCGATGACACCCACGCCGACATAATAGGAAGAGGTCCAATATTGGTTGAATTGGACGAAGACGCCATGCCCGGCGATATGATAACGATACAAAGGAACGAGAAAATTCGCCAGGCCGGCCAGCGGCATGGCCCAGGCCGAATCACTGCTGAATCCTTGATCCCGTTGCGAATGGGCCAGCAAATCGAGAAACGGCAGCAACTGCGCCGCTGCCAGACCGGCGACCAGGCTGCCGACGGCCAGCGCCCGTCCCACAAAGCGGGCGCGAGAAGTTTCGCTCCGAAATAATTCCATCAGCCAAAGCGCTCCCAGCAAACACCAGGTCAGGAAAATGATTTCCGGCGCTCCGGTCAGCATCTGCATCGCACCGGCCAATGCCGCGATGGCGATTCGGCGTCCACCCTCCCGCCAGGCCCGATCCATGGCCAGGACGACCCAGGGCAACCAGGCAAAGGCGGAAATATTGTTCGGCCACATTAAAAAATGCCAGGTCAGGCCGTTGAAGGCGAAAACCATCCCGGCCACCGAGGCGCCCAGGCAGGTGCCCGTCCAGCGACGCGCTAGAAAATACATCCCCATCCCACCGAGAAACAGATGCCCCAGACAAAACATGCCCAGCGACCAGGAGAGCGGCAGTAACAGGTAAAAGAGCGAGAGCGGATAAAGGGTGAGCGTGTTCCATTGCGCGAGAAAGGGCAGGCCGCAGTTATTGAGCGGATTCCACAGCGGTAGTTCTCCGCGCCAGAAGGATTCGTGATGATACTGCGCCAGGGGATAACCAAAGAGTTCAAAATCCCGGAAAAAGAATGTAGCTTTGCCCAATATCACCTCGGGATAGGCCACAAAAATCAGGCAGCCCAGCAACGCGGCCATGCGCCACGGCGTGAACCATGCGTCAATGCCCGTCGTGGTCTTGTCGGCCGCCGGCGGCTCCTGCTGCTGAAGACTTACATTCATATTTAAATTGCCGGAAAATTAACGCCGCTCGCGTCGTGCATTTTTCATTTCGCAAATGCCTCCAGCTCCCGGGCTTCGACCAGGGTGGGTTTCACCGCCGTCGATCGGCCACAAAAGCAGCCGATGACGCACAAGACCAGCGTCGCCAAGGAAATGACGGCGCCGCACTGAAAGACGCGGTCCTCGTACACCAGTTTCACTTGATGGCGTCCGGCGGGAACTTCGAAGGCTTGGAATGCATAATTGGCCCGCCACAAACGGACCGGGCGTTCATCCACATAGGCGCGCCAGGGATGATAAAAAGGTTGTGCCACGGAAATGATCGCGGGGGACGACGCCTCCACTTCCGCGCCGAACTTTTGCGCGGTATATGGCCGGGAAGTTATTTTTACCTCCGTTCGGCCGGTCACAGAGATGGACGACCGGGCCTCCGGCGGCAGATAAATCGTCCGACGCGGTTCAAAATTGTCCCCCAGCAGATGATCCAATGTCGTGTCATCATTCGCAAAGACCGGTGCCTGTCCCGCTGTGATGAGCGGCATGAACGTGTCGCGATAGACCCACTCCAGGGCATTGGTAGGATTGCTGGTATGGGAGACGCCGATATAATCCTTCAAGGGCGACAGGTCATTGGTGGCGCCATAAAGCCAGGCGGTCAGGGCGTTCGCCTCCCGCAAGTAGAGCGAATAAAAGCCGCCCACCTTCGAGGCGTGATCCAGCAGGTTAAAATCAGTGAACAAAGCTAGCCGCCGGCCGTTAAAGTCAGCCGCCGCCTCCTCCACCGTGCCAAAGAGCATCTTTTTCATCGAGGCAGGCGTCTCCATGGCCCGTGATTCACCGGCCCGGGCTTGCTGCCCTTCCCACTTCAAATATTGCCGAATGGCATCCGGTTGGAAAACCCAGCGCGCCACGGTGGGACTGAGCGTGGTGGAATGAGTAAAGACGTCGAACCAGAAGAGGAGTATCAGGCAGAGCCGCAGCAGCAGTTGCAACTTGGTCGTGGTGGTCTGGCGAAACGCCAGCAGGCAACCGAGAATTGCCGCCAGAAAAGCGGCACGGACCAGCGCGCACATCAAGGTGCCCGGCACATCGTAACGGTCAACCGGCGCATCGGCCGGCGGGGTGGAATATTTTACGGCGCACCAGGCAATCACTCCGATCAATCCGAACAACGTCACCGCGAGCCACACTATTTTCCGGCGTTCGACCCGCCATTTCTCCTGCGGCAATCCCTGGAGCCAGGCCACGGCAGACGCCGCCAGCAGCGGGATCACGAACGTGGCGAGCACGACGAATTTGATGGGGAACCGCATGAAACCAATCTGGGGCAGGACGCGCTTTACCCAAGGGTAAACCGCTGTATTGCCGCCCAACGCCATGATGAGACTGAAAGCCGCCAGGGCCATGAGCACCCAGGTGCGCGGGTTGCGCACACGCCAGATTGTCAGCAACGCCAGCGCCACGGTCCCCGCGCCCAGGAAATAGGAGCCAGTCCAATACTGGCCAACCTGACTCGGCGGGCCGCGCAACGACGGTTGCATATGAAACAGCGGCACCAAGTAATTGGCCCAACCGGTGAGCGGCATGGCCCAACTGGAGCCGCCGAAACTGGTGTCGCGTTGGGAATGGCCAAGCAAATCCAAAAACGGCAGCAGTTGGGCCGCCGCCAAACCGGCCACCAAAATGCCGGCGATGACCGCTCGCCCCAGCATCCGGACGCGGGGCGTTTCGCCCTGAATCATTTGGGCCAGCCACAACGCTCCCACGGTGCCCCAGGTTAAGATAATTACTTCCGGCGCGCCGGCCAGCATTTGCAGCGCGCCTGCCAGCGCGGCCAGGGCGATCCGCCGTGTGCCGCCTTCGCGCCAGGCCCGCTCCATGGCGAGCACCACCCAGGGCATCCAACCGAGCGCGGAAATATTGTTTGGCCACATGAGCGAATACCAGGTGAGGCCGTTGAAGGCGAAAATCACCCCGCCAATGGAAGCCGCCAGCCGATTGCCGGTCCAGCGATACGCCAGAAAATACATCCCCATCCCCGCCAGAAAAAGATGCAACAGGCAAAACACCCCCAACGACCAGGAGAGCGGAAAGATCAAATAGAACAGGGCGGGCGGGTAGAGCGTCAGCGTGTTCCACTGGGCCAGGAATGGGAGGCCGCAATCGTTGAGTGGATTCCAGAGCGGAATTTCCCCGCGCCAGAAGGCTTCCCGATGAAAAGCGGCGAGCGGATAACCAAAGGCCCCGAAGTCCCGAAAATAAAAGGTTTCGAGGCCGAAAATGACATTCGGAAAGCAGGCCACGATTAATGCCGCCAAAATGGCGGCAAAACGCAGCGGAGTAAACCAGGCGTCCGCAGTCTGCCAGTCAGTCGCGGCGTTTTCCGGCCGATCGGGAATCATGCGCGGCCAATTTCTCATACCTGCCGGCAAACCCAAGCAAAAACTCCATTCTCGGCTGTCGGAGAGATGATTTGACGCTGGCCAAATTCGTAATTTTCCATTACCAGCATAGGCCAATGATTGACCGTCGCGCCTTTTACGATCAGCGGGCTCCTGCCCGCGAGCGGGAAACCAGCCGCTATTACCAGAAATTTCTCCGCCGCTATTTTGCCTTTCTGGTGCCGCCCGAGCTGCGCGTGCTGGAAGTCGGTTGCGGCGTGGGCGACCTGCTGGCTTCGCTGAATCCGAAGCGCGGCGTGGGCGTGGACTTCAGCCCGGAAATGATCAAGCTCGCCCGGACCCGCCATCCGAAGCTGGAATTTCAAACCGCCGATGCGTTGGATTTTTCCGTGAACGAGAAGTTCGATTACATCCTGCTCTCGGATTTGGTCAATGATCTGCCCGATGTCCAGGCGGTGTTGGAAAAGTTGCACACCGTCTCCCATTCTGGCACGCGGCTGGTGCTCAACTTTTTCAACAATCTTTGGCGTCCCATCCTCGGTGCTTCCGAAGTCATGGGCGCGAAATCCCCCACCCAGCTGCAAAACTGGCTTTCCCTGGAGGACATGAACAACCTGCTGCACCTGGCGGGCTGGGAAGTCATCAAGACCGACACCCGCCTGATCTGGCCGGTCGGCACGCCGCTGGTGGCTCCGTTGCTGAACCGCTGGGCTGCGCCGTTTGTGCCCCACTTTTCCCTGACCATTGCCATTGTCGCCCGGCCCAAGCCGCAACCGGCCGCCCGGCCGCATTTCCGCTGTTCCGTGGTCATTCCCGCGCGCAATGAAGCAGGGAACATTGAAGCCGCCGTGCAGCGCACGCCGGAAATGGGGCTCGGCACGGAGATTATTTTCATCGAAGGCCACTCCAAGGACAATACCTGGGATGAAATTCATCGCGTGGCCGCCAAGTATCCCAACCGGCAAATCAAAATTCTCAAGCAGCAAACCAAGGGCAAAGGCGGCGCGGTCCGGGAAGCCTTCGCCGCGGCCACGGGGGACTTGCTGTTCATCCTCGATGCTGATCTTACGATGCCGCCGGAGGAATTGCCCAAGTTTTACGAAGCCGCCCGTTCCGGCACCGCCGACTTCGTCAACGGCGTGCGCCTCATCTATCCGATGGAGGATCAGGCGATGCAATTCCTGAACATGATCGCGAACAAAGCCTTTGGCCTGACCTTTAGCTGGCTGCTCGGCCAGAATATCAAGGACACGCTCTGCGGCACCAAGGTGCTCTTCCGTGAGGATTACGAAACGCTCACGCGCAATCGCGGTTACTTCGGCGACTTTGATCCGTTCGGCGACTTCGACCTCATCTTCGGTGCGGCCAAGTTGAATATGCGCATGGTCGATTTGCCGATTCGGTATCGCGCCCGCACCTACGGGGAAACGAACATCCACCGCTGGAGCCACGGCTGGCTGCTGTTGCGCATGGTGCTGTTCGCGGCGCGGCGCATGAAATTCTTGAAATGACCCCGCTGGACCAACATCAGCTCGAAATCCAAAAAAATCTGCGCGCGTGGGACGGCAAACCTTTGCTGCGGCAAATCTACACATCCTTTTACCAGCGCATTCTTGCGCTGATTGATGCGAAGATTCCGGGGCGGATTGTGGAGATCGGTTCGGGCATCGGCAATCTCAAGGCCCATTTGCCCGGAGCCATCAGCACCGATTTATTTCCCAATCCATGGCTCGATTTGGTTTGTGACGGTTATGATCTGCCGTTTCGGGATGGCAGCCTGTCGCACCTGGTACTCTTTGACGTTTTCCATCATCTCCATGCGCCGAATGCCTTTCTCCAGGAAGCGCAACGGGTGCTGGTTCGGGGTGGAAGGCTGATTTTGTTCGAGCCTTACATGAGTTGGAGCAGCTATCCGGTTTACGGTTTGCTGCATCACGAACCGGTGGGCTGGCGGACGCCGATTAATTTTGCCAGCACCTCGCCGCGCCCGCGCGATTACTACGCTAACCAGGGCAATGCCACGCGACTCTTCTTCTGCCGGGAAATTCCTGATTGGCCGTCGGGCTGGAATATTTTTCACGCCCAAGCGTTCAGCAGTTTCAGCTATCTCCTTTCGGGCGGCTACAGCAAGCCGTCGTTCTATCCGGAAAAACGCCTCGGCACATTGCAACGTTGGGATGAAATGCTTTCCCGCTGGCCACGCCTGTTTGGCGGGCGCTGCCTCGTCGGATTGGAACGGCAGAAGTAAGCGGCGCGAGCGGCACAGTTTAAAATTGGTTGGCCATGTTTGGAAACCAAAGGTGGACGCCGCGGACATGGGGTCAGGATTCCCATCGACAAGTTAAAAACCCGCGCCTAATCTCGCAGGCGTTGACCGGTCGATAATGGAATATATCACGACATTTTGTCTTGAGGGGTGGCCGGATAAGCCGTGACCGGCAACGAGATGAAAGCAATGCGAACACCCAGAACCAATCATTTAATGGTTTTGAAAAAAGAAAAATGCGGGTCGGGAGGCCGGTCATGGAACTGACGCGTTTCCCCGGGTTGTTGGTCTGTTTATTTTTATTATCCGCTTTTGGTTGGAGTCGCCTGGGCCGGTTCTTTTGTGATCGCCGCCTGTTTCGTTTTCACATTCTGTCGGTGATTTTTGGCCTGGCGTTGCTGAATGTGGCGGGTGGCGTGCTCAATTTCCTGGGGTTGGCCCGGCCAATGATGTTTCTGGCGCTGATGCTTGGCGGCGCGCTCCTGGCTGTCTTCGAACTGCTCAAAACCAAGCCCTGGCGCAATTACCGCTTCCGCCCGGCGCAGATTCCGGTCTGGGTGGCGGCAGGCTGCGCCGCGACGGCGTGCTTTCTGCTCGTGCCAACGAAGGTTTTCAACATTGGCGACGACTTTCAAACGTATGTGGTGCGCGCCATGCGGATGACCCAAACCGGAACATTGGGCGGCAACGTTTTTGATTCCCTCGGGCTGGATAGTCTTGGCAGCCAGTCGTTTTTTCACGGCTTCTTTCTCGCGGGAAATGACATCACCCTGCTCAACGGTTTCGACGCGGTGGCCTGCTTTGCGATTTGCCTGCTGTTGGCGGCGGAATTATCGGTGCGTTGGCGGCTGTCCTGGGTTGCTGGCACCCTGGCCGTGCTCTGTGTGGTCTTCATTAATCCGCAATGTGTTAATATTTCGCCGCTCTATTCCGGCGCCGTCGCCATCATGGCCGTGGTGATTTGCGGCCTGCTTTCAGCGCGCGGCTTGACGGCTCCACCCACCCGGAATCAATGGCGGGCGGATCTAAGTTTGGCCTTGATTGTTGCCTGGCTGCTGACACTGAAGGTCACGCTCGCGATGTTCGGGGTGCTCTTTGTCAGCCTGCTCTATCTGTTCCTGCTGGCCACAGGACATTCCCGCCGGGAAACATTGAAATCGCTGTTCCGGGTCGGCGGCGTCGCGGGATTGTTGGTCCTGCCCTGGATATTTTTGTTCCTGCCGGCCTTGCTAAAAGCGCGGGGGTTGGGCCTGGGACTCCAGTCAAACGCGGCGCTGGCCACGAAATATCCTTCGCTCTCGGCCCATAACATCGCCGGCCTTTTTTCGACTTTCCCTTCGTTTTATGGAAACAGTCCCAGCGCCTTTCTCGCGCTGGCGGCGGCTTGCCTGATCATGGGCGGCGTGGGTTTGGCCGTGTGGTTGAAGTCAGGGAAGAAGAAAGTCCCGGCTGCCGGGGCCACCGTGGCTGCCGCCGGATTGGTGGTGCCGGTGGCCGTGCTGGCGAACGGTCATTTGTTTCCCATGGATACGGCGATTCGTTACGCGTGCCCGGTGTTGATTGGCGCATTTGTCGCAATCGCGCTTTGCTCCCTGCGCCTGGCCAAAGCCTATGGCGCGGGCCGCGCCAAATCCGCCGGCCTGCTGGTCTCCGGTTTTATGCTGGGCGCGCTGCTTTTGTTCAGCGGAACTTTTTGGACGCGCGCTCAATCGGTTGCCGCCAATCGCACACTGCTGGCGTTTCCCACGGATCCAACCTATCAAAAATACAGCCGGGCGATGGTTTCGCCATTTGAAGCGGAGTACGCCGGTTCGATTCAAACCAATACGCCAGCCGGGGCGACTATCCTGGTTTGGACCGTGGCCCAATTTCAACTGGACTTCTCGCGCAACCAGCTGCTCTCGGTATCAGAATCGGGCATCATCAATCCCGCATTACGCTTTCCGGCAGGCGCCGACCTGAAGTCCTTTGGCAATTATCTGCGCGCTAACGGGGTCCGCTATGTGCTGATCGAGACGAATGGTTATGGCGTCACCAAGCTGGACCGGCTGCAACGCATGACGGAAAGCCAGTATGCGGTATATCAGAAATTAGGGGCTTTTGGCGCCTACCTGCGGCAGACGCTGTTGACCCTGGCGCAGCAAAATCCGGTCCTGTTTGCGGATGAGCAAATGTTGCTCTTTGAATTAAAAGATTCGCCGGCGCCGGACCAGTCGCAACCCGCCCTCCCCAACCCAACGACAAATTCTCCCGACGGTGGAAAAATTCATTGAAATTCCCAAGGATTACCTGGTTGAAATTGCTGAGAACAGCGATCGCATCCCGCGGCTTTATTACGCCGGCAATTACCTGCTGCGCCGGATGTTTTGGCGGCGGCTCTACTGTTTGCATTCGTTGATGAACCACCAGCTGGCCAGCCATGATTCCTGTCTGGACTTTGGCGGCGGCTCCGGCGTTTTCCTGCCCACACTCTCCCGTGAGTTCAAGCAGGTCACGTTGGTGGATCTGGAGGCGCGTCAGGCGGGGCTGGTCAAAACGCGGTATGGCTTGAAGAACGTGGAGATCATCCAGGGGGATGCCGCCGAAATCAAGTTTAACAACCGGCGCTTCGATGCGGTCCTGGCCGCGGATGTGCTGGAACATTTTCAGAACCTGAGCCTGCCCACCCGGCTCTTCCACGAGTGGCTCAAGCCGGAAGGCATCCTGTTTACCTCGCTGCCTACGGAGAATTGGGTTTATGTTTTTTTGCGCAAGGTTTTTGGCGTGGAAAAGCCGTGGGATCACTATCATACTGGCGCGGAAGTTGAGTCGTGGATCAAACAGAACGGCTTTCGCAAGATCAAGACGGTTTGTGTGCCCTTGCATTTGCCGATTGCGCCTTTGTTCCTGATCACGGCCTGGCAACGGAAATAGTATGGAATCATCAATCAAGACGCCGACCGAAACCGCCGGAACGCCGGTCCGGATCGCCGTGGTTATTCCCTGCTACCGCGTTATCCCGTCGGTGATGGATGTGCTGCGTCGCATCGGGCCGGAGGTGGAACGCATTTACTGCATTGATGACGCCTGTCCCGAGGGCAGCGGCCGTTACATCCAAGAGCATTGCCGGGATGGCCGCGTGCAAGTGGTGTGGCACGAGCAAAACCAGGGAGTGGGAGGCGCAACGGTGACGGGCTTCAAGCTGGCGCTGAAAGATGGCGCCGCGTTGGTGGTGAAAATTGATGGCGATGGGCAGATGGATCCCGCGCTGCTGCCCCGCATAATTAATCCCATTCTGGCCGGACGCGCTGATTACTGCAAAGGCAACCGGTTCTTCAATATGGAATCGGTCCAGTCCATGCCGTCGGTGCGGCTGGCCGGCAATGCCGTCCTGTCGTTTGTGACCAAGCTATCCAGCGGCTATTGGAATATCTTTGACCCGACCAATGGCTACGTGGCCATTCACGCCCGCGTGCTCGCGGAGCTGCCGCTGGATAAAATTCACCGGCGCTACTTTTTTGAATCCGACATGTTGTTGCGCTTGAACACCGTTGCCGCGGTGGTGGAAGACGTGCCCATGACCGCACTCTATGGCATGGAACGCAGCAATCTGCGGATCCGGACCATTATCGGTCCGTTTTTGGTCAATCACCTTATCAACTCGATTAAACGCATCGCTTATAACCATTTTCTTCGCAATTTCAGCGCGGCGTCCGTGGAGTTGACGCTGGGCACGGCCAGTCTCCTGTTCGGCCTTATCTTTGGAGCGATTCGCTGGGCGGATTCCATCACCACGGGAGAGCCGGTAACTGCCGGTACCGTCATGCTGGCTGCCTTGCCCGTAATCCTGGGCATCCAATTCCTGCTCTCGTTCCTGAATTATGATGTTCGCAATGTGCCGCAGATTCCGTTGCACAAGCGGTTGTAAAAGCGAAATGCCCGCGCGCGGGTAGCGGTTGCGCCCCCGGCTAAATGTTACTTCAGGAGCACTTCGGCAATCTGCACGGCGTTGAGCGCGGCGCCTTTGAGCAGTTGATCGCCCACCACCCAGAAACAGAGGCCGTTGTCCATGGCGCAGTCCATGCGGATGCGGCCGACCTGGCAGTTGTAAGTCTCGGCCGCGTATAACGGCAGCGGATATTCCTTTTTCTCCGGTGCATCGACCACGTCGAGGCCGGGGGCTTTGCGGAGCACGGCGCGCGCGGCTTCCACCGTCACCGGCCGGTCGAACTCGGCGCTGACCGCCACGGAATGGGCGCGATAAACCGGCACGCGCACGCAGGTCACGCTGGCGCGAAACGCCGGGTGATGCATGATCTTGCGTCCTTCGTTCTCCATCTTCATCTCTTCCTTCGTGTAACCGGAATCCAAAAAGGAATCGACGTGCGGCAACACATTGAAAGCGATCTGATGCGGATAAACTTCCTTGGTCACTGTTTGGCCGGATACCACCTGGTTGACTTGCCGTTCGAGTTCCTCGATGGCCTTGGCGCCGGTGCCAGAGACAGCCTGATAACTCGAAGCAAAAATTCGCTTCACGCTGAACGCCTGGTGCAGCGGATACAACGCCATGAGTGTGATGGCCGTGGTGCAGTTGGGATTGGCGATGATCCCTTTATGGCGCTTCACGTCGGAGGCGTTGATTTCCGGGACGACGAGGGGCACGGATTCATCCATGCGAAACGCGCTGGAGTTGTCCACCACCACACAACCGGCGGCGGCGGCGATGGGTGCGAACTCCTTCGAGATACCGCCACCCGCGCTGAACAGGGCGATGTCGATGCCCTTGAAAGAATCCTTGGTAAGTTCGGTGACCGCAATGTCCTGACCGCGAAATGGCATTTTCTTGCCGACGGAACGGGCCGAGGCCAGCAAGGTGAGTTTGCCCACCGGAAAGTTGCGCTTTTCCAGCGTTTTAATCATTTCGACGCCGACGGCACCCGTCGCGCCCACAATTGCCACATGCGGTTTTTGGTTCATACCAGAGCCAGCCAGTATAGCCGCTGCCGGTTTAGTGTCAACGGGGGGACAAAACCCGACGCGGTGGTGTCCTAATTGGGGTCCGCCGTATGACCCCAGCCACCTATCGAACACCTCACTGGATCGCCTATTTTGCCAATTGTATAAATCCCTCCACTTGGGCAAGCCGGTAAGTCGTCCGTTGGAAGTTTTTGACTGAAATAAGGCCGCAGATCGTCCCATGTTGGAGCATCATTGGCCGCTTTTTGCTTTTCAAGCGCCCATCGCTTTTTGGCAGCTTCAATTTGGTTAAGATTATTGGCGCATGCGTTCTTTGAATAAGTCATGCGGGGTTTAACAAAATTCGGAATGGCTAGAGCGATAAGGATAAGAATTACAGGCGTCGCGACCAGCAGATTCCTTGTAGTTTTAGTCATAAATTGGATTTATGAATGGAGCAAACCTCATGGGTGGTCTACAAGCCAGTGGCTTTCTTGCAATCCGCCAGCAACTCATCTTCGCCGGTGGCCATGTTAAGATGGTAAACGGTATCACAAAATGAATTTCTATTTCCTCCGCGCGACCTCATAGGCGAGAAAACCGAGCACAATGCAAAGAATCGCTAGTCCGCTCAATATCACGGTTTTCAGAGAAATAATAAAGTGCGTGCTCATTTCTTCCCTTTCAAATTAGGACTCTACGGACAAATTCTAACAGCCGCAAAACATATTGGAAGTGTAAGCACCAGATAAAACTCGAAATTTGGCGTCCAAGTGGCATAGTGGGGCGATGTCCTTGATTGAACGCAGCATCCGGGTTGAGTACCAACTCAAGGTGCATTTCACTGAGCAGGTCTTTGCACCGGGCAACCCGCTTTTGCAGGAAGTGCTGGCCGGTAAATCCGGTGACCGCATTCACAGTGTCCTGGTGGTGTTGGATGAAGCGCTGGCGCAAGCCCGGGCCGGGCTGGTGTCGGAGATAGAGAGTTACTTTGCCGCGGCGGCCAAACGCCTGAAGCTGGTTTGCCCGCCGATGATCATCGAAGGCGGAGAGCGCACCAAGAATTCCAATTCCCACGTCTCGGAAATTCATTCCCAGATCGACCGTTACCACATCGACCGCCATTCCTACGTGATCGCGGTGGGCGGCGGCGCGTTGCTGGACATGGTCGGGCTTGCGGCATCCACCGCGCATCGCGGCGTGCGGCAGGTGCGGATTCCCACCACCACGTTGAGCCAGGCGGATTCCGGCGTGGGGGTGAAGAACGGCATCAATGCGTTTGGCAAAAAGAATTTTATCGGCACGTTCACGCCGCCCTTTGCGGTGATCAATGATTTTGCGATGCTGGAATCGCTTTCCGCGCGCGACAAGCGGGCCGGTTATGTGGAGGCGGTGAAGGTGGGGCTTATTCGCGATGGCAAATTTTTTGAAGCCATTGAACGCGAAGCCAAGCAGCTTTGCGCCTTTGAACCGGCGGCGATGCAGCGCTTGATTCATCGGTGCGCGGATTTACACCTGAACCATATCGCGACGTCGGGCGATCCGTTTGAGTTTGGGTCGGCGCGGCCGCTGGATTTCGGGCATTGGTCGGCGCACAAGCTGGAGCAGGTGTCCGAATATAAAATCCGGCATGGGGAAGCGGTGGCGATAGGCATCGCGCTGGATGTGATTTACTCGCGCAAGCTGGGCTTCCTAGATGCGGTGGCGGCGGAGCGGGTGTTGAAATTATTGGAAGCGCTGGGCTTCGAGCTTTACGCGAATGAATTGCTGCATGTGGATTCCGACCATTCGCTCATCATTCTGAACGGGCTGGAGGAATTCCGCGAACATCTCGGCGGCGAGCTGGCGATCACGCTGTTGCGCGGCATCGGCCAGGGCTTTGAAGTGCACGAAATGAGCCTGCCCAAGGTGGTGGAAGCCATTCACGAAATCCAGGAACGTCACACGCAACGGGCCAAGATCGTGCGGGCGTTTGGTTGAGTGATGGCCAGGCATTGGTTGCTGGGGATCTCCACGGTTGGGATTTCGTTATCGACAGGACGTCATGGAGGCGTAAATTAGCCTTAATTCAATGAGGACAAGCCTTAAAACCACGCTGCTGCTCCTCTTATGGCTTACCGGTTTGGCACTGCCGGCAGGGGCGCAAGGCACGCCCAATATTCTTTGGCAAGCGACTGCCCCGGGATCCCGCATAACAAGTCTCGCGGTGTCGCCCGATGGCCGGCTCGCCGCCGGTCCCGGAACAAACGGGGTTCAGATATGGCAGATTGCCGATGGATCTAGCGTGCGGACTCTGGTCATTTCAAGCTGGGTTAACCAATTAGCCTTTTCTCCCGATGGGAAATACCTGGCAAGCGGGGACGGCAATAAAATGGTAAAACTGTGGCGGACCAATGACTGGTCGTTGGCTTACACGATTACCAATCTCCAGCAGGGACCGCCCCTGGCTTTCTCCCCGGATTCCTCGATGCTGGCCGTTGGCAAAAGCCAAATCATCGAGCTGAGAAACGTGGCCGACGGCAGCTTGATTCGAAGTTGGCAGGCGGCTAGTTTTTCATCCATGGGAGTTTCCGCGCTGGCTTTTTCGCCTGATGGAACAAAATTGGCATCGGGGGTCAGTTTCCGGAGCGCGGATATAACACTGAAGGTTTGGAGTGTTGCCACCGGACAATTGTTTTGGAGTGTGCCCACAGCGCAAACGAATTATGGGGTGGGAAGGATCGTTTTTTCACCGGACGGATCGAGCCTGGCGACTGGCAGCGAATATCTGGACTCAGGTCCGATGCAGTTGTGGTCAGCGGCCGATGGGTCGTTGCTACACACATTTCCCGAAAATGTTTACTGTATGGCGTTCTCGCCGGACGGACTCATGCTGATGTCGATTGGAACTAACATCGTTTTTCGACGGGTCGCAGATGGCGCTTTAATCCAAAATTATGCGATCGGCGGCGGTTCTTGCGTCTTCACGCCGGATGGACATGTTTTCCTGCGCGTGGGCGGTGGCGGAACGATATTTGCCGCGCAAGTTCCGCTCTGGATAACCCCCGTGGCCCAGCTGGATGGAAATCTGGTGCTCAACTGGACGGGTGGCACCGGTTCCTGCCATTTGCAGGAGCGCACCAACTTCATGGACGCATGGCAGACCATCGGCGATGCGCTGACCAACCAGACCGTCACGATTCCGATTCAATATTCAAACGCATTCTACCGGTTGATTGTGCCTTAGCGGAACAATTCAGTAGAAACCACAACAAACCGGACTTTTCCCCGTGGTGCCGGTTCGATGTAGAACTTTTTTGAGTATGTTTTGCGGCCACCATTTGGTGGGTGAATCTCTACTGCAATGCAGTAAGAATTTGCCCGGCAAGCACCTGTAAAGAAGCGTGTTATGTCAAAGGCATCCAAGCTTTTTTAACCTTCGACTGCATGGTTCCGTAAAGCCATTGCCCGCGCATCCCCCGGGGGTGTGATTAAAAGCGGGTGAGAAACGGTTACGGACGGGCGCGGGGGGATGCTGAATCCGGGTTGTTACTCCGCTTTTTTTCAGCGCCAAAGGCGCGACGCCATACCAGTCTGTGGCACACGCCCCAGGCAACGGCAGTCATAAGCATGAGCGCTGAAGGTGCGCTCCATCCCGGTTAACCACGGGTCGGGTGGGGCTGGCTTGATGGCGCGGGGTTTCAGCCCTTGCCCCGCAGTTGCTTCAAATCAGATCAAGCGGCAGATAATTTTCGAGATGAAATCATGAGGCGTTTCAAAAATGCCCAAGGACAGGGCTGAATCAATACCCATTCCCGGCAAACCAGCGGTTGATTCGCAATCGTTCCCACCTCATTGCTTTTTCAACGCAAAATATCTTGGCGGAGTAAAAAAGGTCAACCGCGGGTCAATCCCGTAATTAAAATTATTGGGCCCCCGCGATGCCACCAACTCTCCCAGACCGGTGTCCCAAGTGCTCAGCGGCTGGTTGATATTTGTGGTCCACAGCAAGAAATACGACCCTCCCACCGGGCAGGTGGCCGTGAGCTGCAAATTGGTTGGGCTGGTGAGTGCGATTTTCGTGAACACTGGCGGAAGATAGGGAAAAATTTGCACCGCGTTCGACGAAGTATCACCGGAAAAGCCATCGCCCAACTGGGCAACATTATCAAGGCCCACCGCCCAGGTGCTGCCATCCGTTTTGGTGTAGTATGTAACGCCGGCGCCGGCGGCGAAATTCACCACATTACTGGCCACCTGCCTGGGCGATGGATAGTAGTCATTGAGATTGTTCGGACTTAATTCCCCAAAACTATTCAACCCCATGCCCCAGAGAGTGCCGTCTGATTTGAGAAAAAGGCTGTGATAAAGCCCGGTGGAAACCCCGACGACATTACTGCCAATAATTTTTTGCGGAGTTGGGTAATAAGTAACATTGGTGGTCCCTTCACCCCCTTCTCCCAATGTGTCAATTCCCATTGTCCACAAGCTTCCGTCCGATTCCACAAACATGGTGTGCCCTGCTTCCGACGCCACCGCCGTGACGTTGGCGGCTCCAGGCACTTGTTTTATGCCCGGCGGAGTGTTGGTGGTTCCGTCTCCCAACTCGCCTGCTTGATTATCCCCCATCGCCCAAAGTGTGCCATCCGTCTCGATAAAGAAACTCGATGAGCTTCCCGCACAAACCGGGGTGACGGACGGAAAAAACTTGGTGCTCTCGAACTCGATCGTGACGGGAGAGGGATAATTATCGCCGGATTTGGTGGCGTAGTTGCCCAATTGACCATAGGTGTCATTGCCCATCCCCTCCACCAGCATGGTAATCGTCTGGTTCCCCAATGACCCGGTCACCGTGTAGGATCGGTAAATGGTGTGGTTCTCGCCCGCGCTGATCGCCACCACATTGCTGCCGATGATTTTCTCGGGCACGTTGGTGTTGCTGAGAATGGGCGTGAGTCCAAGTTGTCCGTAAAGATCGGAGCCCATTCCCCAAAGGCTGCCATCCGATTTCAGGAACAGGCTGAAATTTCCCCCGGCGGCGATGGCCGTCACGCCGTTGGAAACGACTTGTATTGGATTCGTGAAGTAATATGGAAACTCATTGCTGTAAGTATCCGGATTTCCAGTCTGCCCATCAACATTATATCCCGCCGTCCAAAGCGAACCATCCGATTTCAGGAAAAGAACAAACCCGTCTCCAGCAGAAATCTGGGTCACGGTGGGGATTGCAGGGGCAGAAACGATAAAGCGAAGAAACAAGACAACGACGACAACAATTTTTAGAATAGTTTTCATGGGTTGCTGATAGTTGCATTTGACTCCTGATTGCATTCCCGCGGCTGGCCCTGGGAGATTTCAGGTATAACATACATGCAACCACTTCATTAACAAATCTTTTATCGGCCTCTTTAACCGGAACAATTCAGTTCAACCGCTGATGGAGATGACGAAAACACCCCGGCCATCAAATCCCAGATGGCTCACCCAACAGCGGCCATCCACAGACCAGATAAAATGTCTCGCCCATGATTTCTTATCTGTGTCCATCTGTTTATCTGTGGTTTCAACTGCCTAGTTCCGCTGAGCTGATTTTGGGTTATTTGGATTGCCTCCCATTTCTGTGTTTCATCCGGGTGCTTCCGCACGGGTCATCAAAGGAGAGGGAAGCTGTGCGATGAATCGGCACGGCGGGTGGGAGCGTAGGCGGTTGACGGGTCAACTCTCTGGCGGGAAATGTCAGAGCCTCGTGACCTCGTCTCCTACTTGGGTGTGGCGCGGTGGACGATTGGGTATAATCCACGCCGATTTGGCCGCGAGCAACGCTGAGGTCTCCGCCTCCGTTCCACCGGCGAGGGAGAAGAATGGTTGGCAGATCAGCCGGTTAGGGCGCAATTGCGTTTTGGGTCTAAGGGAGAAGCTCGGCGCGGTAGGAACGACTGGTTCCGGAACTTAGCGCGTTGCTAAAGGTCGTGGTGCCGGACGTATTGGTCAGAGTCAACAGGCCGTTCCAGTCCGTAAGGTTGGTGGTCCATTCAATCGTGTAATACCGTCCCGCCAGGCCGGCCAGATCGCAGACAAAGAAGGGATCCTCGATGCGCGGAGATTGCAAAACAGTCTGGCCATTCAGCGATTGAACCTGGAGAGTAAATTTGGGGCTGATCGCACGATCGGAGGAGAACACGCGCGCGTCATAGACCCCGGTATCGGCGGACTGGATGTTCGTGATCGTGAGAAGACTGCTCGTTGCACCCGGAATATCTTTCCCATCCTTGCGCCATTGAATGCTGCCAGGGCCATAAAAGTCATAGTAGGTGACCTTGATGTTTGCGTTCTCACCGGGCCGGTACACCTGATTTTTAGGAGAAGATTGACCATCGATGTTGAAGACTGGATTGGGCCATTCGAGCCAATAGGGAAACCTCAAGGCGCTGGTAGAAGGAAGGGGAACCCCATTTGTTCCGGCTGTCAAAATCAAAGTGGCGGAAGGTTGAGTGAAAGTCGGGTTGCTGAAACATGCATTGGTAATCAGAATCCGATAGTAAACTTGCTGGCCGGATGGAACTGTGGGCACAACCACGTAACCACCGTCGAAATACCCGTCACCATCCATGGAAACTGGAAAATCGACCGGCTGCATTTGGTCCAACTGAGGGCCGGCAACGGCACGGACGGTCCCAACATTGATTGGAGTGCCCGAACATTGGGATTTAGCTTGTGAATTGGTGCTGTCGTAATTCTCAAACGGCACGAGTCCGCCCGCACCATTCACCACGGAGAGATAAGCCATCTGGCTGGGCACCCAGCCGGTATCGTTTTTAGCCACCGCCATGTAGTAACCCACGTTGGCGGTTTGCGCGTTGGTCACCACCAGGGTCGCCGCCGTGGCCCCGACGAGATCTGTTCCGTTGAAGCGCCATTGGTAACTGGTGGCGCCGGTGGCGGTGACTGAGAATACGGCATTGCTGGTGGTGCGTACGGTCAGGCTCTGCGGCTGGCCGGTGATGGCCGGGAGCGGGTCGGCCTTCGCTGCAAATGTTGAGAACATTACGGCGAAAAGAATGAAGAGATGTTTCATGGCGTTACCTTTGACGGGACGCTACACTAAAATTACAAAGATAGTCAATCCTTAACCAACATTGCTCCGCAACCCAAATTCGTGTTTAATCCAGTGGCAGTTATAAATCAATGAAACGCACAGCGGTGCTTAATGTGGTGGGGTTGACCGAGTCGTTGCTCGGGGCGGCGACACCGCGCGTCAATCAGTTTCTCCAGCGTGGCGCGAAAGCGGGGATTGTCCCGGCATTTCCCGCGGTCACGTGCACGGCGCAATCCACCTACCTGACGGGCACGACGCCGGCGCAACATGGCATCGTCGGTAATGGCTGGTACCATCGCGAGTTGGCGGAAGTGCAGTTTTGGAAGCAATCCAACCACATCGTCCAGGGCCGGAAGATTTGGGAGGAGTTGCGCGAGCTGTCGCCAGGCTTCACCTGCGCGAAATTATTCTGGTGGTATAACATGTATTCCACCGCGGATTATTCCATCACGCCGCGCCCAATGTATCCCGCCGATGGCCGGAAATTCTTCGACATCTACGCGTGGCCTTATGCCATCCGCCCGGAAATCAAGGCAGCGCTCGGCGAATTTCCGTTCCCTGGTTTTTGGGGACCGGCGGCGGGCGTGAAAACGCCGCAGGGTCCGCGCGATGCCGCCACGCGCTGGATTGCGGAATCGGCCAAGTGGATTGAGAACAAGTATGCGCCATCGCTGAGTTTGGTTTATCTGCCGCATTTGGATTACAACCTCCAGCGGCTCGGCCCGAAGCATCCGGACATCACGCAGGACTTGCGGGAAATTGATGCGATCGTCGGCGACCTGATTGATTTCTTTGCCCAGCGTTCGGTGCAGGTGATGTTGCTTTCTGAATATGGCATCACCCAGGTGGACACGCCCATTCATGTGAACCGCTTTTTGCGTGAAGACGGCTGGCTGACCATCAAAAATGAGCTTGGCTTGGAGCTGCTGGATTATGGGGCGAGCAAGGCTTTTGCCGTGGCGGATCATCAAGTGGCGCACATTTATTTGAAAGACCGCGCCATTGAAGCCAAGGTGCGCACGGGGTTGGAAAAAACTCCGGGCGTGGAGCGGGTGTTAAATCGCGCTGAGCAGGCGGAGTTGGGCATCCATCACCCACGCGCGGGCGACCTCATCGCCATTGCGAAGGAGAACGCATGGTTCACCTATTATTATTGGTTCGACGACAGCTTGGCGCCGGATTTTGCGCGGTGCATCGATATTCATCGCAAGCCGGGGTATGATCCGGTGGAGCTTTTTCTGGATCCAAAAATTCCGGCGGTGAAATTAAAAATCCTCTGGCGGTTGCTGCAAAAGAAGCTCGGCTTCCGCATGTTGATGGATGTCATCCCGCTGGACGCCACGCTGGTGAAAGGCTCACATGGCCGTCGTCCGGCAAACAAGGCGGATTATCCCCTGCTCATCTCCGAGCGCCCCGAGCTAATGGCCGCCGGCGAAATCAATGCCACAGATGTGTATCATCTGATCAAGCGGCATGTGTTGCATTAAATACTGCCAGCGCCCTGATACCTCGCAGGGGTCAGGGCGTAAAGTAGTATCGGGTGAGATGAAAAAACAAAGGGGCGGCAAAGCAGATGGAATCGATGCGGTCGAGCACGCCGCCGTGGCCTTCGATCATGTTGCCGAAGTCCTTGACACCGCGATCCCGTTTGATGGCCGACATGGTCAAGCCTCCGGCAAAGCCCATCAAGCAAATCACGAGGGACATGCCAGCGGCCTGCCACGGCGTAAACGGAGTGGCCCACCATAAGGCGGTGCCAATCAGCGTGGCCGACGCGATGCCGCCCACAAAGCCGGCCCAGGTTTTGTTCGGGCTGACCTGGGGGACAATCTTGCGCCGGCCCAGCAATTTGCCCCAGACGTATTGGAGCACGTCGCTGATCTGAACCACGAGGACAAAGAAGAAAAGTAACTTGCCGTTTTGGCCCTCGTACCCGGGAATTTTCAGCCGGAGCAACGCCGGCGCATGGCTGACACAATAAACACAAATCATCAACGCCCACTGGATTTTGGCGGTCCGTTCCAGAAACCGCTCACAGTCCCCGGCCAGGGCATTGCGAATCGGAACAAAGAGGAAGGCATACACGGGAATTAAAATGATGAACAGCCCATACCAATCGGTCCACAGGAGCCAGTATTGGAGCGGTGTTATAACGAAGAACACCCAGAACAAGGCGCGATGATCGGACAGGCGCGTCGGGGTAAGGGTGATGAATTCGCGCAAGGCCAAAAAGGAGGTCAGGCCGAACAATACAATGGAGCCGGCACCGCCCGTCGCCAAAGCCAAGCCGAAAATCAAAACCATGAACCACCAGGCGCGGATGCGATCATTCAAATTCTTCACGGTATGGCGGGCAGATTCGCCTTTGGCAGTGTGTGCCAGCGCATAGCCGATGATGCTGGACACGAGCAAGAGGGCCAGCACCCCGCCCACCAGCCAGACAGTTTGTTTATCAATTACGAGTCTCATGATGGTCTCAGTTTGCAAATGGCTGCGCGGGCGCGCTCCAAGAATGCCGTTTTGGATTCGCCCGGTTCCAAAATGATCGGCGCGCCGAAACTGATGCAACTCAGCATCGGCACCGGCAGGAATTCCCCTTTGGGCAGAACACGATTGAGGTTATTAATATGGACCGGCACCATTTCAATGCCCGGCTTCTCCTTGGCCAGGTGGTAGATTCCACTCTTGAACGATCCGATTTCCTCCCCGGAACTCCGACCTCCTTCCGGGAAAATGATCAGGGAATGCCGCTGGCCCATTCCTTCCAGCATAAACTCAATGGGATTGTTTCGAACCGTGACCTTGGTGCGATCAATGAGTACCGCATGAAAAACATTTGCGGCCAGAAATCGGCGCAGCCCGTTCGCGGTCCAATACTCCTTCGCCGCGACCGGTCGCACCCATTCCCGCACTGCTGCGGGCAGGGAAGCCCATACCACGACGGCGTCCAAATGGCTGGTATGGTTCGCAAAATAGATGCGCTGACGGATTTCCGGATTACAGCCGGCCCAGCGGACATTGGCGCCGCTGATCAATTTAACCAAAGCAACCAGCAGTGCCTTCGTCATTTTGATTCCAAATCTTTCATGATGAGAATGGTTCGCCGAAAAATGGTGAACACCGCTCCCACCACCACAATTCCGAGGGCAAGCGGAATGATTGGGAGCGTCCAGTTCATGGCGGCCATAAGTGCAGCGACCACGCAGGCGGCGGTCATGACCGCCATCCTTTGCTGTTTTGCCATGGGGCCACAAAAATATTGCGCGGCTCCGGCGGCACCGCCGAGCGCACGAACGTAAGCGGTAATCACCGCCAAAAGTGCGGCGATCCAGCCCAACTCCCGGCCCCAAGCCAGCGCAGAAATCGAATAACCCGCACCGACAAAAATCAAAGCATCGGAAAACCGGTCCGGTAGCTCGTTGTAAATTTCTCCAGATTTGGTTTTGAAACCTCCCTCCACCGCCACCATGCCGTCAAACAAGTTGCACAACAATCGCAACTGGATAAATGCTGCCGCGCCAATCAGAAAGGCGGGCCTTGCCCCCGCCATGCGCCCGCTGAACAGGAGAGACGCTCCCGCCAATGCAGCGCAAAGAATGCTGAGCATTGAAATTTGATTGGGACGCAGGCCGATCCGGCCCAGCCATCGCGCAACCGCTGCCGCCCATTTTGTGTCCCGCGCGCTGATTGGCCGTCGCAGTAATTCCTTGTTTCCCATAGTTCAGTCAGCGGCGAGACTGAATCAAGGCTCTTTAATGGTAAAGGTAATTTGCAGCGATTAAAAACGAGAGCTGCCTACCTGCGCCGTTTGGCCGGGCCGAAGTAATAGCCGCCGCTGAGGCGGACGCCCTGGACTTTGCGGGGGAAGCCGGTGGGCTGGCCGGGCTTGCCTTCTTCAAACAGCGCGGTGTACTTGTAATTGAAATTCTCCAGCTTGACGCGCTCGACTTTCTTGCTGATGAACCGCTCGATGGCGTGCACGTGCTGCGCGTCCTCGGCGACCATCAACGTGAAGGCGTCGCCCGTGGCTTCCGCGCGGCCGGTGCGGCCGATGCGGTGGATGTAATCCTCCGGATGCTGCGGCACGTCGTAGTTGATAACATGGCTCACGTCGGCGATGTCCAACCCGCGCGCCGCGATGTCCGTGGCCACGAGCACTTCAAAGCGCCGGCTGCGGAATCCCTTCAACGCGTCTTCGCGCTCGCGTTGCGTGCGATTGGAATGTAACACCGCCACCGAATGGTTGTTGCGCTTGAGCAGATGCGCAATGCGGTCGGCGCGATGCTTGGTGCGGCAGAAAACAATGACGGAATCGTATTTGACCCGTTCGAGCAATTCACGGAGCAAATCGCTCTTCTGGTCTTCCGCGACCGGATAAATGACATGCTTGACGGTCTCCGCCGGGGAGCGGCGCGCGCCGATCTCAATGGTCTGCGGACTTTTCATCGCCCATTTGATGAGTGTTTCAATTTGCGGCGGGACGGTGGCGGAAAAAAGCGAGGTATGACGTTGGCGCGGGCAACGCTCGACGATGCGCTTGACGTCGGGCAGGAAGCCCATGTCCAGCATGCGGTCGGCTTCGTCCAGCACGAGGTATTCGACCTTGTCGAGGCGGCAGGTGCCGCGGCCAATGTGGTCGAGCAGGCGTCCGGGCGTGGCGATGAGGATATCCACACCTTCACGTAAGGCATCGTTCTGTTTGCCGTAACCGACGCCGCCGTACATGACCGCCGAGGTCAGATTGGTGAAGCGGGCGAAATCGCGCATGGCCGTTTCGACCTGCGCCGCCAGTTCACGGGTCGGTTCGAGAATCAAAACGCGGGTATCGCGGCTGTGTTCGCCGAGTTTGGAAAGAATGGGGAGGGCAAAAGCGGCGGTCTTGCCGGTGCCGGTCTGCGCACTGCCGATGACGTCCTGGCCGGCGAGAATCAGGGGAATGGCGCGCAACTGAATGGGTGTGGGCTCGGTGTAGCCCATGGCTTTGACGCCGTCCACCATGGCAGTTGAAAGACCTAGTTTACTAAATGGCATAAGATAAATTAACAGGCTGAAAGGCCAAAGAAAGCGTAATTAAGGGCGTATTGGAAGCTGGAAGCTGTAAGCGGCAAACATCCGTTTGCACGCTCCCCGCGCGGACCCTGGCACATCAGTGATTACTTTTACGACTCGCTCATCATACTTATCGGACTACATCGCCGCCGGGGTTTCCACTGGCGCACTCTCGATGGGGGCGGCAGGTTCGGCGGGCTCCACGGGAACAGGTTCCGTGGTGGTTCCGTTGACGGGAGCGGCTTCGTTGGAAGCGTTCGCGGCAGCGGCTGTGGCCGCCACGGGAGCGGGAGCCGGAGCTTCTGCCTTGGGCGGTTTGGGTGGTTTAATGATCGGCTTCTTGGCTGTTTCCAAAATGCCGTTCGCAAATTCAATGACGTGACCCTGGTGAATCAACCAGTGCAAGTCGCCCACGATGGCAGCTTGTTCAGCGGTCGGCTCAGGTTCGGCGGCAGGCGCGGGCGCAACTGGCGCAGCGCCGGCTTCGGCCGCTGGTGCGGGTGCAGGTGCGGCTGCAACTTTAGGTGCCACAGGGCTGGGCGCCAAAGCTTGGACGAGCAAACGCCGGGTGCATTTGGGCTTGGAATCGATGAACTGCACGATCTGCTTGACCTGCGCTGAAACCGGCGTGGTTTCGAGGTCCAGATAATGCGGCCGCGCCACAGAAACGTGGGTGACGGTCTTGTTGACCTTGAAAAATTGCAGGCCGTGCGACGCAAATTGCTGGCTCAGGACCGTGGCAATCTGCAAGGGGAACCGCTTCTGGTCTTCCCAAGCTGCGCGCACCAGTCGTTGCAGACCCTGCGAACGCAACTGCCGGCTCACCGCGCCGTTCAGCGTGTGATGTTTTTCCACCGGCTTGATGATGCTGGCCAGGTGCACCGCGCGGAAATG
Source organism: Pedosphaera sp. (assembly GCA_028293325.1). Classification (GTDB taxonomy): domain Bacteria; phylum Verrucomicrobiota; class Verrucomicrobiia; order Limisphaerales; family Pedosphaeraceae; genus JAQGOT01. Next base: position 88,628 of record JAQGPA010000054.1, read on the forward strand.
TTTCTCCACGTCTTCGCGGGTGTTGAGGCGGGTGGCTTCGGGAACGTTCAGGCAGACAAACTCGGTCTTGACGCTCTGGTCTTCGATCCATTTTTTGACCACGGCTTCGTCCTTCACGATTTTCACGCGCGCCTTGAACATGTCAAAGGGCATGCGGGAAAACTGCTCGGTGTGCAGCTTGCGCAACTGATTCTGGTAATCGTGATAGTTCGGCGGGCCGAGAATCACGCCGCTCATGCCGCATTGGGCCACGAACGTATAAGTGCCCTTGGGCGGTTCGGTGGCGGTCTTTTCGGCCTGGTAGAACATGCCGAAATGCTTTTCCAACACGTGGCTGACGGTTTCGTCCTCGGAAAGCCAGAGGGTGTCGTCGAGGGCGCACAGGAACAAAGGCTGAATGGCCGTGCCGTCGGGCTTTTTCTCGATCTCAAAACGAACGAGGTGCCGCTCCGGTTTCTGCAAAATCATCTGGGCGATGTCAAACAACGGGAAGGACCGGCCGCTGATCTTGATTTGACGCGCGAGCGATTCCACCCCTTTGTCGTCGGGCGTGAAACTGACGATCAACGCGGGCAAAGGCAGCGGGGCTTCGCGCTGTTCCGGACGGTCACGACGATCACCACCGCGGTCATCGCGGCGGAAATTTCCACGGGGACCGCCAGGTCCGCCGGGGCCACCGGGACGTGGGCCGCGGTCGCCGCCGGGACGTGGGCCGCCACCGGGTTGATCACGGCGCGGGGCGCGACTGTCGCCGCGTGGTGCGCCGGGTCCACCGCCATCGCGGCGCGGCGGCGGGCCGCCACGGCGTGGGCCGCGGCGATCGTCGAACTTGCTGTCGCGGTTCGGGCGGTCGTCGCCGGCGTATTTTGCGTAACGGTTAACGGTGGGCGATTCCTGAGCCCAGGCGGGCAGGAAAAGCTTTTCCAAATCGAAATCTTGTTCAGGAGATGTACTCATGCTGTCAGGCCAAACGCGAATTAAAGCGTCCGGAAAGAACTTGCTTAAGTAGCATGGATTGCCTTGCGCCAGAATGCAAGCGTTGGCTGAATGACAATTTAGGCAGTAAATGGGGCAATTCCCGCCTTTGACCTAGGGTAACCCTCCCAACCCCCATTGACCGGCATTGAAATCAGGCTGCTTTTCGTTATAATCCCAGCTACTCAAACCGTGATTGCCATGAAATATAGAGCTGTTTTGCCGTTTGCCACGTTTGCCATCGCCTGTCTGATCGGTTTCCACGCCGCCGCACAGACTACCAATGCGCCAACCGCGCCGTTTCCGGGCACGAAGTCGGATTATCACGGGTTTGACCAATATAATTTCACGGTGGATGGGAAGCCGGTGCAGGTGGTGGTGCCCAAACAGGTCGCGCATGGCAAACCGTGGCTGTGGCATGGGGAATTCTTTGGGCACCTGTCGGAGCCGGACATTGCGCTGCTCGGGCGCGGCTTTCACGTCGTCTATATGAGCGTGCCCAATATGCTGGGGTCGCCGGAGGCGGTGGGGCATTGGAACGTGTTTTACCGGGAATTGACGGAGAAATATGGGTTCGCCCGCAAAGTGGCGCTGCAGGGGCTGAGCCGGGGCGGGCTGTATTGTTATAATTGGGCGGCGGCGAACCCGGACAAGGTGGCTTGTATATATGGCGACGCGCCGGTGTGCGACTTCAAGAGCTGGCCGGGCGCCCGAAACGGGAGCAAGAGCAAGCCAAGTCCACCCGACTGGCAATACATGCTGGACTCCTACCATTTCAAGTCCGACGCCGAAGCGATGGCTTACGGCAAAAATCCGGTGGACAACCTCGCGCCGCTCGCCGCCGCCAAAGTGCCGCTGCTGCATGTCTATGGCGATGCCGACAAAACCGTGGCATGGGACGAAAACACCGGCGTCGTGGCCGAGCGTTATCCCAAGCTGGGCGGGAGCATCACGCTGATCTGCAAGAAAGGGGGGGATCATCATCCGCACGGGTTGGTGGATTCCTCGCCGATCATTGATTTCATCTGGGAGCACACGGCCGATGCGGAGGCGAAGGCAGATTTGAAAGAGAGCCCCAAGCAGAAACCGTGAAGCTTTAACCACGGATCCCGCATGCGGGACCGATTCTGCACTCCAAATTTGGATGCCCCAACACTGAACGCCGAACCCAAAACTCTGAACCTTGTATTTTGCCTTCATAATGACCCGTGCGGAAGCACCTCCGCGCAACCAGAAAGGTTGCCAGATAGTAGCCGGAGGTTGAGCTCCGAGCGACACCTCCGGAATCCATCCCAAAACTCCCACCACCCCGAAGGAGGTGGCAGCACCTTTTGCTTTGTCTTCATTTTGGCTATCGGCTATCGGCTATCGGCTATCGGCTATTGGCTATTGGCTATTTTTCAAAAACATCTTGGTATTACCTTGACCACCCTAGTTGCAACTTGGTTTTACCTTGACCAGCTTAGTTGCCTGTCCCGCCGAAACCTCGGCGAAGGCGGATCCGGAAGGACCCCGCCGGATTTGCAACATGTGAGCGCCCCACGCATAAGACGGTTTCGCACCATAAAGATACCCAACTGCAATCTTCGCCCTTGATGACCCGTGCGGACCTGTCCGCCAAAGCCTTGGCGAAGGCGGATCCCCACGGTGGCCCGTGCGGACCCGTCCGGAAGGACCATAAAAAATTCATTCTTAAATTATCTTGACTGGCCTTGTCCATCCTTAAGGCTGCCTTGACTATCCTTAAATTCACCCCCCTGACTAGCCCGGTTGTGGTCGGTGCTGTTG
>JAQGPA010000065.1 GCA_028293325.1 Pedosphaera sp.
AGATAAGCGCCGGTAGCACAAAAAAACATCTTTCCCATGCTCGTTCTCTAAGGCCATTGGCCTCAGACGCAAGGACCCCAACAAATATTGTCCAAGGTCTTTCACAAAAAGTGCCAAACTCCAGTAAGAATAATTAAACTGAACTCCCCGCATTACCTGGTTTTAATGCGGGGAGTTCTATTTTTTATCAATCTGCCGATTTTGTTTTTCAACTTTTGTTTTGTTCGCAAGAAATAATGCGAAGATAAAGCACTGATTGATCGCGATTGCGACAATTACAGTCTAATTGCGAAGAATAAGGTCGCGGAAAATTAGCGGAGGAAAATAAGATTCGGCGGAATAAAGGGCAGTTAGCGAAAAACTCGGAGTGCGCCCCTCCTTAAATGCCGCCACCACGGCACGGCGTGTGGACACGGCAACTCTTCCTACTTTTGCCCGGGCTTTTCCTTTTTTCTTAACTTCCGCTCCGTCTGCTTGAGTTCCGCCCGCAACAACCCCTCCGCCGACCAGCCGCGCGCTTGCGCGTACTGGGCCAACTCAAACAACTCCCGCCCCACCGCCGCCTTGCTGAGCGGGGATTTGTTTTTCTTCGGTGCGTCCACCAACCCGGCTTTGCGCGCCTTCTTCATCAATTTCTCCGCGCGCAGCAACGCCGGCAAATGTTTCGGAATCCCATCCAGCGCGGACGGACGTTCATGCCGCGTCCCCTTTTTCTCAGCCTTTTTGATCTGTTCCCATTGCGTCCAGATGGCCGCCACGGTCTTCGCCTTGGAATCGCCAAACACATGCGGATGGCGGCGAATCAATTTATCGACGATATGCCGCGCGACTTTCTCAAAATCAAACGTCCCGCGTTCCGAGGCCATCTGGCAATGGAAAACCACCTGCAACAACAGGTCGCCCAACTCCTCCGCCATCTCGTGGTCATCGCGCGCCTCAATCGCATCCATCAACTCGTACACCTCCTCCACCGCATGCCAGCGGAGGGAAAGATGGTCCTGTTCGCGGTCCCACGGGCAACCCTTCGGCGAGCGCAACCGCGCCATCACCTTGAGCAGATCATTAATTGCGGCAGTTTTTGGCATGACTTGGGTGTCTGGTTGTTTCGCTTTATGGCGAATGAGGAAATTAAAGAATCACGAGATTGTCCCGATGCACCACTTCCGCACGGGCCAGTTGTCTGGTCGCGATTTCTGCGGCGCTAAAATTACAAATCCCCCGCGCAAACTCCAGCCCGTCAGCATCGCAGATGCGCAACACATCCCCGGCCTTGAATTCGCCATCGCATCGGGTCACACCGGGCAGCAGCAAACTTTTGCCGTTTTCGCTGAGCGCCTTTTTGGCCCCCGCATCCACAAACAAGGTTCCCTTGGGATGATGAAAAAATGCAATCCACCGCTTGCGCCCCTGCAACTTCGACGGCTGCGGAATGAAAATCGTCCCCTCCGCCTCGCCCGCCATGATGCGCGCCAGCATGTTCTTCTTATGGCCCGACGCAATCACCAGTGGAATGCCTGACCGAATCACAATCTTCGCCGCCTGAATCTTCGATGCCATCCCACCCACCGCCGTTTCACTCTCAGTGCCGCCCACCATTCCTTCCACCACGGCATCGATCTGCTCGATGGTCGCAATTGTTTTGGCGTCCGCCTTGCCGAAATTTTCAATCACTCCGTCCACCGTCGTGAGGATCACCAGCAAATCCGCCGGCAACAGCGACGCCACCAGCGCGGAGAGCCGGTCATTGTCGCCGAATTTCAATTCCGTAAATGAAATGGCGTCGTTCTCGTTGATGATGGGAATGACCTTGTGCCCGAGCAGCGTCATCAAAGTATTGCGCGCGTTAAGGTGCCGCTCGTGGTCCTGCAAATCCTCATGCGTCAGCAGCACCTGGGCGACATGCAAGCCGTGCTTCGCAAATAATTTCTCATACATGGCCATCAGGCGCGATTGCCCCACCGCCGCGCAGGCTTGCAACTCCGCCAATTCCGACGGTCGCTTCTTATAACCGAGCGTCCCCATGCCCGCGCCGACCGCGCCCGAGGTGACGAGCACGATTTCCTTTCCGGCACGGCATTGGTCCGCCACTTGCCCCACCAACTGTTCCATCTGGGCAAGGTCCGGCTGCTTCCGTTCGTCCGTCAGGACTCCGGTTCCCAGCTTGACCACGATTCGCGCGGCCTCTTGCAATAACTCACGGCGCATCACGATTAGGTAACAAATGCGAACGGCCCTGTCGAGGGCGGGCTGCACCCCACCTGCGCCCCGGGTCACTTTGCCCTTTGAATTTCAATTCGGATGCTGCCATAATTTCCCTATGCGAGACGCATCACTTGATTTCCTGAGAACCCTGGTCAACACCCCCAGCCCCACCGGCCACGAAGCCCGCGGCCAGCGTGTTTGGCTGGATTACGTCACCCCGTTTGCCAACGAGACTTTTTCCGACGCCTATGGCAATTGCGTGGCCGTGCTCAACAAGGGGGGCTCGCCCCGGCTCATGCTCGCCGCGCACGCGGATGAAATCGCCATGGCCGTCAATTACATCAATGCCGAAGGCTTTATCTACGTCCGCAAGATGGGCGGCATCGATCCCGCCATCACCAAGGCGCAGCGCGTCACCATCCACACCCGCACCGGTCCCGTAAAGGGCGTCGTCGGCAATGTCGCGCCGCACCTCAGCAAACAGGACAAGGACCGCAAGCCGCCCGAGATTCACGATCTCTTCATTGATATCGGCGTGAACAGCGCCGAAGCGGCGGAGAAGTTGGTGCGCATCGGCGACCCCATCACCCTGAATGACGAATTTGAATTACTGCGCAACGACCTCGCCGTCGCGCGCGCTTTCGATAACCGCATCGGCACCTTTGCCGTGGCCGAAGCGTTGCGCCTGCTCAGCGAATCAAAAATCAAACTGGAAGCCGAGATTTGCGCCGTCTCCAACATCCAGGAGGAAGTCGGCCTGTTCGGCGCGCGCCAGATTGCCTATTCGCTGAAGCCGGACGCCGCGCTTGTGGTCGATGTGACCCACGCCACCGATTATCCCACCGTGAACAAGGCCCAGCACGGCAACGTGACCGTCGGCAAAGGCCCCGCGCTCACGCATGGCGGCTGCAACCATCCGGAAATTGTCGCGCGCCTGGAAAAAATCGCCAAAGCCAAAAAAATTCCGCTCCAGCACGAAGCCATGTCCGCCACCAGCGGCACCGACACCGACGTGATTTTCTGGACGCGCGGCGGCATTCCCAGCGCGCTCATCAGCCTGCCGAACCGCTACATGCACTCGCCGGTTGAACTGGTCAGCCTGAAGGATTTGGAAAAGATTCCCGAACTGATGGCCGCCTTCGCGCAATCCATCAAAACGGGTGAAGAGTTCAAGGTGAAGATCTAAACCGGATTCAGCAGCGCCGAAATTATCTGCCGCCGGGCGCGGCCGAATTTCTTGGGAAAAAATCGTACAATTTCAAACCGCCGTTTTGTGCGATGATCAGGAAAATTCTCAGTTCCAAATCCTGTTCGTTTTTTATATCAGGAATCACTTGATTGCGGATGTTCAGGTTTAACTGCTTCACCTGGCTGGGATTATTCATGTTGAGCATCGTGACCCTGCCCAAACTCAGGTTCAGCGTCTGGATGCCCGTAAGCGCGAAACCGCTGCCGCCCTTCTGGTTGGCCGGACGGTTGGCGTTCGCAGCTTTTTGCTCCCGGGCTTGAATAGTGTCCGTGTTCATTCTCCCCTGCTTGTTCTGCACCACATTCACCTCGGCCAAATTGAAACGCACGAGTTTGCATTGCAACTTGCGCGAGAATAGCGCCCTCCGATCATACTCCACGTGCAGCTCGGGTATATCGATAAAGGGCGAGCCGCCAAATTCTGCCGTGTTGTAGAGCTTGAAGTTTTCAATCGTAATGACTGGCGAAAAGAGCCCCACCGACAGGCTGCCAATTGTTACCTCCATTCCCGTCGCGCTCCGGATTTCGCGCTCGGCCATCGACCGGAGGATCGTATCCAGCAACAGAATTCCCGCCACCAGCAAGACCAACAGCAGGATCAACAGTCGAAATGCCCAGCGAAACAGCCATTTCATACTAGCGTTATATCAGTTGCGAAGCGGTGGCAACAACAGCAATCACCGGCAACCTATAATTCAATATCCTCCGGCTGCACGGACAAACATTCGTCCTGGTCCTCCCACACGGCGGCGGCATAAATATCCAGGAACTTCGGCATGATCTTGGTGCCCAGCGTGGCGAGCAATTGTTCCGCCTCTTTCGCCGCCTCCTCGTACGCCCGGTCGTAATTCCCCGCGCTCTTGCGCTGATTATCCTCCCAGTGGGCCACCGCATGCACCGGCGCATAGAGCAACGCCCACGCTTCCAGTTCCGTGCGCAACTCCGCGGGAATATCCTCGAAAGGAACCAGCGTTTCATTGCAATGCTGGCAGAGCAGGCCCGCTTCTCGCACGTCGCGCGTGATCAGCGGCAACAACGGCGCGCGGCAACAAGGCGCTTCGGCGTAAGCCGCCGGGGGTGTCGCCAATCGCTTGAGCCAGACCTGCCGCTTATGTGCCAGTTGCGCCGCCAGCCGGTATGCGCCCATCAACGGATGCGAGAGTCGCCAGATCCGGCCGTCCAATTGGCCGAGTGTTTGTGCCAGCCAGCGCGCCAGCGTCAGGTCGTCAAAATCGTTGAATGCCAGGCTGTATTCATTCCAAAGCTGGTCGAGACGGGAATCCGGGTTAATTGGCATCCGCTCCACTTTGTAGCCGCGCGGGCGGTTTGTCGAGTCACGACATCTTCTGCACCATCGCCGTCAACAGTGCCACGGCCATCCGGTTGCTGGGTGTCGGAATGCCATGCTTTTGCCCCAACCGCACAATGACACCGTTGCGGGCGTCGAGTTCCAGCGGACGCCCTGCGAGCCGGTCTGCGTGCATGGAGTTCAGGGAATCCGACGGCGCGGCGCGGTATGCCTGCAACACTGTCTCCGCCAACTCATCCCCCAGCCTGGCTCCCTCCGCCCGACCCACCGCGATGCACTCCCGCACAATCTGCCGCGCCACGTCGCCAATCGCTTCATCGCGGAAAACACCCGCCGGTTGCAGCAGCAGTGTCGGCAATACCCCGGCGGCATTGTTGCAAAGCTTCGTCCATGCGGCGCTCAGAAAATCGGGCACTTCCACCGCATCCGTCGGTGTTCCGGCAAACAATTCCACAAAGGCGCGGCCCAAGGCGCTTTCCGGCGCCTTCAAGTGCATGACGCCGCGCTGGCGAACCCGATTCGGTGCCTGGCGTTCCACCGGGCAATCCACCACCACCGGCAGAATCGATTCCATCGGCACATACGGCGCAAACCGTTCCCGATGTTCCACGCCATTTTGCAAGACCGCCACTGGCGCACCCTGCGCCCGGAGCATTCCCAGCCATTTCGCCGCACCCGGCACGTCATAGGCTTTGGTGGCCACCATAATCCAATCGACCGTGGGCGCTGCGGCCGGATCGGTCACCACCGCGGCGCGGACGGAAACCGTGCCGCCCTCCGGTTTCTCCACCGTGAGTCCGGCCAGTGGACGCCGCACGCAGAGGAACACCTCATGCCGGCCAATCTGTTCCAACAACGAGGCGATGACACCGCCAATTGCCCCGACTCCGATGATTGCCACACGCGCCATGCCGAATACGCTCTTTTGAAAACCTCGGAAATGCCAGAACATTTTTCATCTGCGCCGCGCGCGCACTCGCGTTGACACCGGTCTCATCCTTACGTAATTATGCTCGTCATGACCGACCGAACCTATCGCGTTTTCACCGCCTTCGCATTGGCGCTCCTCGCTGCCATGTCCGTCCACGCTGGTGACTGGTATCGCTGGCGCGGGCCGGACCTCAACGGCATCTCCAAGGAAACCGGCTGGCAAGCCAAATGGCCCGATGAAGGCCCCAATCAACTCTGGAAAGCCTCCGTTGGCACCGGCTTTTCCTCCATGACGGTCAGCCAGGGCCGCGTTTACACCATGGGCAATGAGAATGAAAAGGACACCGTTTTTTGCCTCGACGCCAACACCGGCAAGGTGATCTGGAAATATACCTATGCCTGTCCGCTCGACCCCCATTATTTTGAAGGCGGCCCCGGCGCCACGCCCACTGTCGATGGTGACCGCGTTTACACCGTGAGCCGCAAGGGGCATTTATTTTGTCTTGATGCGGCAAAAGGGGAGGTCATTTGGAAGAAGACTCTCCCCGTCGATATCGGCGCTGCCATTCCCGACTGGGGTTTTGCCGGCTCGCCGCTCGTGGAAGGCGATCTCGTTATTCTCAACGCCGGTGATGTCGGCACCGCGTTCAACAAAACCACCGGCAAGACGGCCTGGACCTCCGGCACCAATTCCTCCAGTTACGCCACGCCCGTTGCATTCACCTACGGCAAGGACCGTTGCGTCGCCATTCTCGCTTTTGCAACGCTGGAGATAGTGAAAGCGGCGGATGGCAAAAGCGTCTGGAGCTTTCCCTGGAAAACCACGTACAACATCAACGCCTCCGATCCCGTCATCGACGGCGACCAGATTTTCATCTCCTCCGGCCTCGGTCACGGCGGCGCGATGGTGCAAATTAAAGACGGCCACCCCAAACAGCTTTGGGAAACCAAGGACATGAAGACCCATTTCGCCAGTTGCATACTTTGGCAGGGTTACATTTATGGCATCGACGACATTGGCGACAAAGGCCAGCTCAAATGCATCGCCGCCGACTCCGGCAAGCTGCAATGGGTGAATGAGGAATTCGGCAAAGGCAATGTCACGCTGGCCGACGGTAAATTAATCGGCCTGAGTAATAAGGGTGAATTAATTGTGGCCGAACCAACCCCCAAGGAGTTCAAGGTCATCTCCCGCGCGCAAGTCCTCGGCGGCAAATGCTGGACGGTGCCGGTCCTCGCCAATGGCAAAATCTATTGCCGCAACGCCAAGGGCGACCTGGTCTGCCTCGACGTGAGCGGAAAATAGTCCGCCCCAACTCAAAGGAGTTCAACAGCAGTAGGGCGGGCTGGCATTGAGAAATCAGGCGTGGCAAGCTTGATGGTGTAAGAGCCATCAAGCTTGATGAACCGATTTGAAGAAAAACTTTCCCGGCACCGTCTGGCGTTGCGACGCGGCCGTCTGCAAACCCTCCAGATTAATGTGGGGCGGAAGTGCAATCAGGCCTGTCGCCATTGCCATGTGGATGCCGGTCCCTGGCGCACGGAGATGATAGGCGAAGCGGTTGCTCAACGCGTCGGCGAATGGATCGAGAGCCATCGCCCGGAGGTGGTCGATATCACTGGCGGCGCGCCTGAGCTTAGCGAATTTTTCCGTTACTTTGTCGAGATGGGCCGGAAAGTTGGCGCGCGTGTCATTGACCGCTGCAATCTCACCATCATGGAAGAGCCGGGTTACGCCGATCTGCCGGAGTATCTCGCGGCGCACGAGGTGGAAGTCACGGCTTCGCTTCCCTGTTACACGGCGGCGAACGTGGCTAAACAGCGCGGCAACGGCGTATTTGAAAAAAGTATTGCTGCGCTCCGCAAATTAAATGCGGTCGGCTATGGCACAAAACTGCCGCTGAATCTCGTCTATAATCCCGTGGGTCCCAAGCTGCCCGGACCGCAGGCGGAATTGGAGGCGGACTACAAACACGAGTTGCTGCAACATTTTGGCATCCGCTTCCACCGCCTCTTCACCATCACCAACCAGCCCATCGCGCGTTTTGCCGAAGATTTGCGGCAACACGGCCACTGGGATGAATATCTCGGACTCCTGGAAGACAGTTTTAATCCCGCCACCGTCGAGGGCCTGATGTGCCGCTCAACCTTGAGCGTTGGCTGGCAGGGCGAGATTTATGATTGCGATTTCAATCAGATGCTCCGGTTGCAATTGCAGAACGGCAAACCGCTTTATCTCTGGGACGTGACGCCGGAATCGCTGGCGAAACGCGCCATTCAAACCGGCCAGCATTGCCTGGCCTGCACCGCCGGCTGCGGCAGCAGTTGCACCGGCGCGCTGCAGTAAACCCAACGGTCGAAATTGCCGTTCTATTTCACCAGCCGCGCCAAATTGATCCGCGCTTGTTCGATCCATTCATCGCTCGGCAGCGCATAGGGGCGGAACACCTCGAGGTGTCCCTCTTGCTCGTTGTAAAATACCGCGCGATGCAGCCCGAGCATGTTCGCCTTGGGATTGTCAATCAAGCTGGCAGAATCGGTGGCGCTCATCTGGAAGAGCACGCGCATCTCAAACTCGGTCAGCGCCTTTCGGCTCAGGAACCGGTTCACGTTGTTGTACGTGTCGCACGTCGCAATCACATGCAAGCCGAGGCTGGTGCCCTCGCAAATAATATTGTTCAACAGCGCGCCAACATTGGCCCCCTTCTCCGCGTCATCGCCGGAGAAACCAAAATCCTCTTCAAAGCGCAGCTTGCTGAATTTCTGCAAGCCGTGGAAAAATAGGAACGTCGCGGGCGCGGCTTCCGCCGCCGGATTTTCCGCGCGCTGTTTCATGTCCGCCGCCAATCCGCTCATGATTTCCGCCAGGTCATTATTTTTCGCCACCGTGACCTTGTGCGGTATGGCCTGGACGATGCGCTCCAGAAACTCGCGTTGCGGCGTGCCCGGTGGTGAGCCGTCGAACAAAATAAACCGCGCTGCGCCTGGCGCATATTGTGCCGCCAGCGACACCAATCCGATGGCCATAATGGCCAGGACCGCCTCGTCGCGTTGTCCCACGATGAGCAGATTGTTCCCGCTTTGACGGCGGAAGGTGGCTTCGGTCGGTCCCTTGATGGAGTTTGGCGCGCCGAGCCAGAGGCGGCCGGCCACCGACGGTTTCAAGGCTCCGGCTTCCAGCAACTCGCGCAACTCCGGATTCTCACCCACGTTGGCTGGCGCGTCGCCCTCGAACACAATCGGCCCGGGATAAATGGTCGCGCTGCGGGCGGCCCGCTCGCGCACCTTCTCCAGATAACTGTCCCGCACCTGGTCCGGCAGCCAGACGGTTTGGAAAGGACTGTTCCCTTCCACCGCCCCGGCGTTGTCGTTGTAAATACCTTCGCCGGGACGCGACAGCAGGCGCGGCGCGGGATTGCTTTCGTCCATGATCAAGTAGGCGTCCGCCTCATTGCATTGCAGCGCAATGCGGATGACCATTTGCCCCAGCGTGGTGCGCGCCATCGAATACGCGCCACCCAGCGTCTGCGAACCGAGCACCACATGGATGCCGAACGCGCGCCCTTGCCGTACGATGCGGTCCAGCAAAACCGATGCGCCCTGCGACACCTTGTCGTCCTCCACAAAAAATTCCTGGAACTCGTCAATCATCAGCAGCGAGCGCGGCACCGGCTCCTTGCCGCCCGCCCGTTTGTATCCGGCGATGTCCTGCACGCCGAGTTTCCGGAACATGTCACCGCGACGTTTCAATTCATCATCGACCCGTTGCAGCACGCTCAACCCAAATTCCCGGTCGCTCTCGATGGCGACCACCCGCGCATGGGGCAGACGCTGGGCCGCGTAACATTTGAATTCCACGCCTTTCTTGAAGTCCACCAGGTAGAACTCCACTTGTTCCGGACTGCACCACAACGCCAGGTTGGTGATGATGACGTGGAACAACGTGGATTTGCCCGACCCGGTTTTGCCCGCGAGCAGCGCGTGCTGGCGCGTGCCTTTGCCGATGGCCAGATATTGCAATTTCGTGGCGCCCGTGCGGCCAATCGCCACCCGCAACTCGCCGGTGGTGTCCTCGGTCCACAGGTCCGCATCCGGCGGCGCGACATGCGAGAATGGCACTTCGACCCGGCTGGAATCGCGGCTGCTCCGGCCCACTTTATGGATGAATTCCGTCGCAAAATCGGGCGCGGGCGGCGTGTCGAGCACGAGGCTGGTTCCCGGCAGGAGCTGCCCGGCCATCACCACGTCGCTGCCTTTATGACTGACGCAGACACTGCTCTTGCGCAATTCATCCGGAATAAAATCCTGTGGCCCGGTCTGGCGATGGTCCCAATAAATAAGCGTATAGACTCCGCACCGCGCACCGCTGGCTGCGATGCTCAACAGCCGCTTCGTCGCCGCCTCGCTGAAGCCCGCCGGGAAATCCGCCACCACCAGGAAATGATATTTCTCCGCGATGTCGCCGGCCTGCTCGTTATATTCCGCAATCGTGGCATACTCGTTGCGGAGATACATCTGGATGACCTTCTCCATGTGCTCGTTCAATTCGGCGAGCTTTTCCTCGATTTGGGCGGGTTGCGTCCAGATGCGGCTGTTAATGAGCTGCTCCTCGTAATCGGCCAGGTGCATCACCCCCGCAAAACTCTGGCCCAGCCCGACGGGGTCAATCACCGTGAAATTCAAGCGGCCGGGCGGCGCCACCGAAAGCAGACGCAGAATGACGCTGTTCAGCGCGCGAATCATCTCATCGCGCCCCGTAGTGGTCGTCTCCAAAAGCAGGGAGCCCAGCTCGGGATAGGCCAGCGAAAGCGCGAGCGAAAATTTGGACGGCCCCGGCAACGTCAGGCGCTTGTCTTTCGGCATGGCTTGGCCGAGTTTTTCCACATCGACCGCCAGTTGCCCGAACTTTGCCACCGCCGCAAATTTCTGCGGTGGCGTCCACGTCTCCGCCAGTTGTGGCGACCAGGCGGGAAACAGTTTGTCCGTGCTGGCGTTCGCCGCTTCGATGGCCGCATAAATCGGCTGGATGACGCTCTGCCATTCGGTTTCCAATGTCTGCCAGTGCGCCTGGCACTCCGCGTTGAGCTTCGCCTCCCGTTCGGCGGTGATGGTGGCGAAATCCTGCTTCCGCGCATTCCCTTCCGATTCCAACTGCTTCACGCCTTCAGTGTGCTCGCGCTCGAGTTGCTCCAGTTTCACCCGACGAAACTGTTCGTTCTTGGCAGAAATCCGAATTGTTTTTTCATCGATCCGTTCGCGAAACGATCCTTTCGATTCCACCGCCTCTTTCATCGCCTGCTTCAACTGTTGATCAATCGCGTGAGTCCCTTCCTTGAACTCATTCTTGATGCGCGCGGTCTCTTCCTGTTGGTGAACCTCGGACCTTTCCCAACTGGCGTCATCCAATCGGCGCGCCTTCCCCATGGCGGCGGCGATGCTACCCGCCAGCGACGCGGCCTGTCCCCGGCCAATGAAATAAAGGATTAGCACAATGGCCAGGCTGCCCACGGACGCCAGCACCGCCGTTTGGTCCGGCAGCGCGACGGTATTGATCCCGTAATGATGAAGCAAGGGAACCAACGGCACCAGGCATAGCGGCAGCAACAGCCACACCGGCAAAAATTTAAAAATCAATGGCAGCGGGAACTTGCGGAAACGCGCCAGATCATTGCGGGTTTTGCCCAGCAACTCGTGAAGCTGCGCCAGCAGTTGATTTTCATCCGGGTTAAGTTCGGGCGCGGCCTTGTCATAGGCCTGGGTAAGCTGGCGGATAAATTTCCCGTAGCCGCGGAACGACTGCCGCGCATTTTTTTCCAAAAGTTCCAACGCCTCGTGCCCGGCGGAGAGCTTTTCCCGGAACTCCGCGAAATTTGCGGCGGTGGTGGTGAGATCCTTGTCCCGATCGCGCTCCGCTTGCAGCATCTGCTTCTGCAACGTGTATTTGCGCCCGCCGGTCCGGGTCTCAATTCTCTCCAGCGTCTGCTCCTTGCTGGCCTGGCGTCCCTCGCTGATCCACGTTTTGCGCCGTTCGTATTTCGCTTCGGTCGCTACTTTACCCGTCTGCCAGGCCGCCTCGGCCTCACTCAGCGCCGTTGCCAATTGCCGGGCCTGTTCCGCGGTTCCCTCTTCCCGCTGCTTGCGTTCGCGCGTCATCCGGGTGCGGAAATCCTGGGTCAGAATTTCCTCTTTTTCGGCGAAATCGCGGACCGCACTTTTCAGGGCGTTCAGCAGTTCGAGTGTTTTTCCCGCCCCGAGATTATTACTCACAGTCATGCCTGATTTTCGTTACGAGTTTGTCCAATTGTTCAATCACTGTGACGGCTGCATCCACGCTGGTAAGGAGATCCTCCAGATACTTGCGCTCAAATTCGAGGCTCTTGGCATCCTTCCAATCCTCGCGCGTATGCTGCCACTGGATCCACAATTCCTTGGTGATCGCCGCCAGCCTGGTTCCATTGCCGCTCATGCTCAGTGATTATGACAGTTCAAAACGCGAAACGTTCTTTAATTTATCCCGTCTTCCGGCGGGGTGGGATTTGCGGCGGTGGGCGACGGGCCTTGCTCCGAATACGCGTCCAGCGTATTGGCCGCTTCCGTGAGGTAGGCGATGGCCTGGAGCAAATCATTGGACAAAACCGTGTGCAATTTTCCCAATTGCTTCGTCAACGGCTCCGCCCGGCTCTCAAATTCCCGGCTCCAATGTTTGACGCGCTTGAGCTTCTCCTCGGCTTCATCCACGGCACCTTTCGCGCGGCGAAAAGCGAACTGCTCCGCCACGGTTACATCCTGCAAATTGGACAGCTTGGCGCTGAACAACGCCTCCTGCGCCTCCTCCAGCTTCTTCCGGCGACGCCGGATCTGGCCCTCCCAATGCGTCCGCTGGTCGTTTTCCAGCCACAGCCGGGTGCGCATGGCTTCCGCGCTGACCTCCTCCAGCGTGGGCCGCGCCTTGCTCACATAGACAATCAGGCTGGCCTTGAACGCCCGGAGCGCATCCACCGACGAAATATTGGCACGATCCGCCATGGGTCTAATGCTGGTTCAGATATTCCTCGATGCGTTGCGCTTTGCGCAGGAGATAAGGGGTGTGCTGGTTCGAAGTCTCGACAAATTTCTTCAACGCCTTGATCGTCTGCTTGAATTCCTCCGAGAATTTCAGGTGCTCCTGGTCCTGCCAGCTGTCGCCCAGCGAGGCGAAGCGCGCCTGGAGCGAGGCCATGCGGTTTTGCAGATCAACGTTGAATTTTTTCAGTTCCTCCGCGAAGCGTCGCACTTGCTCCGGGTCCATGATTGCCTGGGCCATGGTGTTCCTTTTCAGTTTATGGTTGTGACTCGCCAAAACGCCGGTTCATCAAAAACCGCCGTGTTGACTTGGTTCTAGAATGCCCTTGATTTGGCTCCGTGGCAAACCGTTTGTCCCGTGTCGAAGACAATAGCTTCCGTTGTGAAGAGTTTGCTGCATGGAAGTATCAGTGTGGAAAGTGGAAATTGTTCTGGCTTGCTGACCTGAACCCCAACCCGCTGAATTGCCAAACTTCCGGGCTCCAAAACCGCAAATTCTGAAAAAACTTCAAAACTTTCTCCCGCCATGAAATATCAAGATTAAGTGATGTGAATAATAAAAACGAACCCCCCGCATTATGGCCGGGTAATGCGGGGGGTTCAGTTTAAATTGGGTTTCGTTTTTGTCGAGCATAATTATCGCTTGGTAAACATCATGATGGAAAATATTTCAGAGGGCTTCGGGGGGCAGAAGGTTTCGGAGGGTCCGACTTGGAGAGGCCGCCATGGAGAATGCGTCATGCAAGCGCCTGCGAAATCCAGGCGGAGCGTTGGAGTTGCTAAAATGATATCGCCGCAGTGAATTTCCGCAGTTGAGTCGCGATGGAAAAATTGCCTTGCCGGAACGCGCCTATCCGCCTAACAGCTTCAACAGTTCTTCCTCGTCGATAATCTTCACGCCCAGCTTCTGCGCCTTCTCCAGCTTTGAACCGGCTTCCTCGCCTGCCACCACGTAATCCGTCTTCTTGCTCACACTGCCGCTGACTTTGCCGCCGAGTGCCTCGATTTTTGCCGCCGCCTCCTCGCGTTTAAGCGTCGGCAAGGTGCCGGTCAGCACGAATGTTTTTCCCGCGAATGGCCCCAGCGCCGCCGACGGATTGTACAAGGCTGATTTGAAATTCAACTCCGCGGCGCGCAAGCGGTCGATCAACTTGCGGTTCCGCGCCTCGCTGTGCCAATGCACGAGGCTGTGCGCAATCACCTCGCCGACATCCTCAATCTCCGTCAATTGCGGGATGCTCGCGGCGAATACATCATCCACCGTGGCAAAACATTTCCCCAGCGCCTTGGCCACGCCGGCGCCGACGTGCAAAATCCCCAACCCGAACATAAGCCGCCACATATCACGCGATTTGCTCGCCTGGATGCCCTCCAGAAAATTCTGCGCCGACTTCTCGCCCATCCGCTCCAGCCCGCTCAATTCATCGAGCGTCAACTTATACAGGTCCGCCACATCATGCACCAAACCGTTCTTGACCAGTTGGCCCACGAGCGCTTCGCCGCCGCCTTCAATATCCATCGCGCCGCGCGCGCACCAATGCTCCAGCCGACCACGGACCTGGGCCGGGCAATCCGGATTCACGCAACGCCAGACCACACCTTCTTCCCCGGAGGAGTTTCCGTCGGTGCGGGCAACTTGCGAGCCGCATTCGGGACAGGTCTTGGGAAAAACAAATTTGGTTTCCTTGCCGGTGCGTTTGGTCAGGACCACGCCCACCACCGCGGGAATAACCTCGCCCGCCTTTTCAATCGTCACCGTATCACCAACGCGAATATCCTTTCGCCGCAATTCATCTTCATTGTGCAGCGTGGCGCGGCTGATGGTGCTGCCGGCGAGAAAGACCGGCTCCAATTCCGCCACCGGCGTTAATGCCCCCGTGCGCCCGACCTGGATGGTGATGGACTTGAGCTTCGTCTCCGCCTGTTCAGCGGCGTATTTATAGGCGATGGCCCAGCGTGGCGCCTTGGCGGTGAACCCGATCTTCTGGCGCAAGGCAAACGAGTTCAGCTTGATGACTGCGCCATCCGTTTCATAAAGAAATTTGCGCCGCATTCCGTCCAGTTCGTTGATGGCCGCCAGCAATTCCTCCGCCGAGTAACATTTCCACGTTTTCTCCGGCGTTTTGAAACCAGCCGCTTTCAACCAGGCGAGCACTTCATCATGCTCCTTCGGCGGTTCGGCACCTTGAAACACGCCCAGTCCATAAACAATGATGTCGAGCGGCCGCTTGGCGACGAGGCGCGGGTCCAGTTGCTTGAGCGAACCGGCGGCGGAATTGCGCGGATTGGCAAACGGTTCATCGCCGGCGGCCACGCGCTCGGCATTCAAGCGCGTAAAAGCTGCCTTGGGCAGGTAGACTTCGCCGCGAACCTCCACCACCTCCGGCATTTTTTTCGCGGCCCCGCGCAGTCGACCCGGAATGCCGCGAATGGTTTTGAGATTGCTGGTGACATCGTCGCCGGTGGTGCCGTCGCCGCGCGTCGCGCCGCAGGTGAACACGCCATTTTCAAAACGCAGATTGATCGCCACGCCATCCACCTTTGGTTCCACGATCCATTCCAGCTTGCCCTCCGGAATCAGCCGTTGCACCCGCGCCACGAAAT
Organism: Pedosphaera sp.; assembly: GCA_028293325.1. Taxonomy (GTDB): domain Bacteria; phylum Verrucomicrobiota; class Verrucomicrobiia; order Limisphaerales; family Pedosphaeraceae; genus JAQGOT01. Next base: position 15,356 of record JAQGPA010000065.1, read on the forward strand.
CGCGCACCTCCTCCTGGGAATAGGTGTTGTCCAGGCTCATCATCGGCGAGAGATGTTGTACCGGCTTGAAGGCGGTCAACGGCTGCCCGCCCACGCGCTGGCTGGGGGAATCCGGCGTGACGAGGTCGGGGAATTGCAGTTCCAGGTCCAGCAACTCATGATACAGCCGGTCGTAGGCCTGATCGCTGATCGTCGGCGCGGCTTCGACGTAATAGGCGTGGTCGTGGCCGCGGATCTCCTCCACCAACCGGGCGTGGCGCGCTTTTGCTTGAGCAAGAGTCATCGTGTTAATTTCCTATGTCCAACCACAGAATGCACGGAATTAATAGTTCATTCCTCCATGAATTACCGTTCCTGAAAGCCGCTGGCAAGCGGACAAACGCCTCGCGAAAGAGGTTGAGGAATTTCCCGCTTCTGCGAGATTGGGGGTGGATTTACACTCAACACGCATAATGGCTGACTACTAAACCAATCCTTACCATGTCGCTTACCCCTTCCACCATGCTGCCGCTCGGCACGACCGCGCCGGACTTCCGGTTGCCGGACACCAATGGCAAAATTGTCGCGCGCGACGATTTCAAGAACGCACCCGCGTTGCTCGTCATTTTCATGTGCAACCATTGTCCTTACGTTAAAAACATCCGCGCAGGATTGGCGCAGTTGGGTCGCGACTACCTGCCCAAGGGCGTGGCGATCGTCGGCATCAGTTCCAACGACGTCGCGGATTATCCCGCGGACAGTCCCGCCAAAATGAAAGAGGAGGCGCAGGCGGCCGGTTACACCTTTCCGTATCTCTACGATGAAACGCAGGCCGTGGCCCGGGCCTATCGCGCCGCCTGCACGCCGGATATTTATCTCTTTGATCGCCAGCAAAAGCTTGTTTATCGCGGCCAGTTCGATGAGAGCCGTCCCAAGACCACCATTCCCGTCACCGGCAAGGATCTGCGTGCCGCACTTGACGCCGTGCTCGCAAACAAGCCGGTACCCGCCGACCAACAGCCAAGCATTGGCTGCAATATCAAATGGAAAGCCGGCAACGAGCCGGATTATTTTTAGCCCCGGATGTCAGACTCTTTTCTCGGCATCGAAATCGGCGGCACCAAACTGCAAATAGTGGTGGGGGACGCGTGCGCCCGGATTGTGCAGCGCCATCGCTTCACGGTGGATCGTGCAGGCGGGGCGCAGGGCATCCTTCAGCAAATTGAAACCACCCTTGCCAAAATCATGGCGGCAACAAAACTCATGGCCGTGGGCGTTGGCTTTGGCGGACCGGTGGATTGGCGGACGGGGAAAATTTGCCGTTCACATCACATTGAAGGTTGGTCCGGGTTTGATCTGGGCAACTGGCTCCAAGGCCTGACCGGTGCGCCGGTGTTCGTAGACAATGATGCGAATGTGGCCGCGCTGGGTGAGGCCCGCCACGGCGCGGGCGTGAATGCAAATCCCGTTTTCTATATCACGCTGGGCAGCGGCGTCGGGGGTGGGTTGATGGTGGATGACCGGATTTATCATGGCGCAACGCCGGGTGAGGTCGAGTCGGCCACGTGCGGCTGGATCGTCAGGGAACGATTGTGGAATCGCGCTGTTCCGGTTGGGCGGTGGATGCCAAAATCCGCGCTCTCAAGGTCACTGAGCCGGCGAGTGCGCTGGCCAAAATGTTAGGGCCGGTCGCCGGTGGCGAAGCAAAACTTCTCGTCACGGCGCTGAAGCAGGGCGATGCGGCGGCGCAACGAATTCTCCAGGAGACGGCAGGCGACCTCGCGTTTGGGCTGTCCCATGTGGTGCAACTGTTTCATCCGGAGGTCATCGTGCTGGGGGGCGGTCTCACCGGGATGGGAGAAGTGTTCCGGTCCGCCGTCGAGCAGGCGCTCCGGTCATTTAGAGCGTACTGCAAAAAGAATGTCGAAAAAGGACTTGTACTTTTAACGATAAAGTACACATTAATACGCTGTGGGACGGCCACGGCTGCAACTTAATCGCGAAAATGCCACGCTCGAAGAAGTCGGGCGGGCGATGGATTGTACGCCGTCCAAGAAAGTTTTTATCCGGCTCCAGGCCATCGCTCAATTGTATCGGGACGAGCGTTGGGAGCGCGTGGTGGCGTTGAGCCGCGTGAGCGAACGCCAACTGCTGCGCTGGGTTCATCTCTTCAACGCCCGGGGTATTGACGGGTTGATTCCCAAAGCCAGTTCCGGCCGCTCCCGCAAACTGGAGGTGGAACGTTTCCGGCAGGAGGTTCTGCCGGTGGTGCGCCAA
>JAQGPA010000067.1 GCA_028293325.1 Pedosphaera sp.
CCCGCCGACGTCAGCGAAGCCAAATCCCATTCCCGGCTCCCCGTCATCCTCGGCTCCGGCATGGACGCCGCCAACATCGAACACTTCCTCCCCGTCGCCGACGGCTTCATCGTCGGCTCCTCCTTCAAAAAAAGCGGCAATTGGAACAACCCCGTCGACCCCGCCAAAATCAAAGCCTTCATGAAAAAAATCCGCTAAAGCTGGCGCGACATAACTTGCCCCATAATAAACCTCACACGCCCAAAGAGAGCCCGAGTAAATAATAGTATGGAACGACACGCCCACCGGATCGCGGAATTCATTCCGCTCCCTCTTCCTTTGATGCCCAAGTGAAAACACCCGGGTAACACCTTGCATCACCCAAGCTGATTCCGCCGTCCCGGGGCGATCTCCTTCCCCTCCGCGTCTCCCATTGCCGGTGCGGAAGCACCAACACATTGCTTTACACTCCCCAATACCGGGTCTAAAGTTCCTTCATGTCCTCGGAATATGATGCGACAGAGTTTGTAGACAGCGATTTTCAGGCCACCCACAAGGCCTCCTACACCGCCGCCGCCACCCCGGCCGGCGCTGCCAACCGCGCGCCCACGCGCGATGAAGTCGATTCCAGAGTCAGCGCCACCCAACAGAAACTCGCCGAACTCAAACGCATCCAGGAAGAACTGGAACGCGAACGCGCCGGCCTCGAGGAAACCCGCCGCCGCCAGATTGAATTCCAAACCGGCCGCGCGGAGGCCATCCAGAATCTCACCCGCGGCGTCGGCCTCCTTGAGGAAGCCGAATTCGCCGCCCGCCGCGACGCCGAACAAATGGCCAAGTCCCTCGCCGACCTGCGCGACGCCCTCGCCAAGGTCGAAGCCACCCGCGAGGAATCCTGGACCAAGGAAACCTTCGCCGTCGAACTGACCCGCGCGCTCACCACCATTGAAAACGCCCGCATGGAATGGAACGCCGCCCGTTTGAAATTCACCATTCTTTCCGGCACCGCGCAAAATCCCGCGCCTGCCTCCGAAACCGACAAAGCAGCGCCCACTTCCCTCTTCACCGGTCGCAGCTTTTTCCAACTTTGCAAACTGGGCCTGGCGCTCACTTGGCCGCTCGCCGTCGTCGCTGTTGCGGCACTTGGACTGCTGCTCGCGGTTCTCCTGCGCCACACCCGCTAACTGTCTTGCTGCATGGGATGGTTCAAGAAAAAAACTGATCCCATTTCCGACCGCGCCCGTGCGCTCAGCAGCGAAATCGCCGCCCTCGAAGCCCAAATCAAGAAGCTCGATTCCAAGCTGGAACCGACCCCGCCCCAACCGCCACCGCCCGCGACCACTCCATTACCGCCGCAACCCCAACCCCAGGTTCAGCCCAAGCCGCAACCCTCCCCGTCCTCCGGCCCCCGTCTCCGTTCCACGGCTCATCCGCATGGTGCCGCCCCCCATGCCACACCGCAGCCGCCGACCGCGACCACTCCACCGCCACCGCCGTCCGGCCCGAGCGAACCCATTTTTGAAGAAGTGGACCAGGATCGGCTGAAGGACCGCCAGGAACCCGCCTCCACTCCCGATCATTTCAACGAGCTCGGCGTGCGCAAATACGATCTCGCCGCCCTGTTCCGCCGCATCAAGAATCATTTCCGCGGCCCCTCCACCGCCAATCCCAAGCTCGTCAACTATCTCGCCGCCGGCAGCATTCAAGGCCTGCGCCCCATGCGCTACGAGAAACGCGTCGCCCGCAACCGCTTCGTCGCGTTCGCCGCCTTGCTCTTCCTGGTTTTGGTCGGGCTCATCCTCGTTTTCATCCGTCACAATCGTTAGTTAAGCGCGCTACTCGCGGTCGCCATGCTGAAAATCGCCATCCCTACCGTTGCCGGTCCATTTCTCGCCTGTTATTCAACTCAAGGATTGGCCCGACTCGATTTTCCGCAACCCTCCCGACAAAATAATCCCGAAACTGCCAGCGCCGATCTATCCGCCCCCGCGCAAAAGTGGCACGCCGCCACCACCCGCGCCCTGAAACAAATCTTGTCCGGCCAGCCACCCGACGCCTTGCCTCCGCTCGATCTCTCCGTCGGCACCGAATTTCAAAAACGCGTCTGGCACGCCCTCTGCCAAATCCCCATCGGCAAAACCCAAAGCTACGCGCAAATTGCCGCCGCCATCGGCCAACCCAAGGCCACCCGCGCCGTCGGCAGCGCCTGCGGCGCCAATCCCATTCCGGTGCTTATTCCCTGTCATCGCGTCCTCGCCGCCCACCAACGCCTCGGCGGCTTCTCCGGCGGCCTCGACTGGAAACGCAAACTCCTCGCCCGCGAGGGCATCGAGTTTGCTGGCTGAAACTCCTGTTACTTCTATGAAGTTACCGGTGCTGTCACCGGCAGCGACTTCGGTTTCGGCGCCACTTTCCCGCGAATCAGAAGCATGAGAATTCCCCCAATCACGCCGAAGGGCGCCATGAAATAAAAATAATTCCCCAGACTTTTGTCCAGCAGGTTGCCAAGCACATAACCCGCCAGGCTCCCGCCAAAATACTGGAAGGAATCAATGATCCCCGAAGTAAACCCCGCCATTTTCCTGCCGCCAATGTCCATGGCCGCCGCCGTGCCCAGAATGGAGTGCGTTGAATTCGCCGTGAGTGAAATCAATACCAGAAAAACAATCGCCGCGTTTGCCGTATGAAATTGCGCCGCCACCAATATGATCGCCGTCTCGAAAAAATAAAGCGTCGCCGCCACCGGAGCGCGCCGGCCCTTGAACACCGTATCAGAAATATAACCCGACGCCAGTGAACCCGCCGACGCCACAAAAGGAATCAGAAACCCCAGCCACTGAAACTGGTGCGACTTCATATCCATGTGATACAAGTCCTGCATGTAACGGGGGAACCATTGATCGACGGCCTGTCGCACCGCCCCTGTGCAGGCATACGCCAATGCCACCACCCAAATCGTGGGGTGGCTGATGATCGCCAGCAGCACTTCTCTGAATCCCTTGTTGGCCTCGGCTGCCGTGGGTGGCGCTTCGGCCGCGTGCGTGTTATGAAAACCGGCTTCCTCCGGCGTCTGCCGGACCGTTAACGCCATCCCCACCGCCACAATCGCGCAAATCCCGGACGGTATCCAAAACAGCCAGCGCCAATGCAGCGGCGGCACCTTCCACATTCCCAAAAATACAAAGCCCGCCAGCAGCGCCGGTCCCAGATTGAAAATCCCGAACCGCCCGAGATTAATCATGAAACCAAAAATCCCCGCAAACCGTCCGCGCTCCCGCTGGCTGAACCACGCCGTGTTGATCTTGATCATGCCCGGCGCACCGTACGCCTGCATATAGCCATCCACCCCGCGAATCGCCACAAACAACATCAGCAGCCGAAAAAAGATCTCCGTGTGGAAAAGATTGAAACTCACCATCCATTGTCCCGCGGGATGATCGGCATTGCCCAACTCAGGATGTAAAACACCCCAATAGGACGCGGCCCCAAAAAGTATGTTCATGCCGATCGTCCCCGTCGCCCCGATCAGCATCGCCCGTTTACCCCCAATCCGGTCTGTCAGCAACCCGTTGATGATCTGGCCAAACGCATACGCCAGCAACGAGGTCGTGATGATCATCCCCATGTCCGCCCGCGAAAACCCAAACTCCGCGCTGATCGAGCTGTTCGCGATCGGCAGGTTGTACCGGCACATGTAAAACGATGTGTATAACAGGCCGAGAAACCCCCAATTCAACCCGCGACTCGCCCGAAAACCCGGCGGATAAACCAGCTTGCTGGCAGCGGACTCGGAAGACGTGTCTTGCTTCATGCGTTCTTCATCTGCCGGATTGCAGATCTTATCATCATTATCAATATGGCAGCGTACACAATCTCCAATCCTCAGGTCAAAGGCTTTTGTCAGGCATTCACCAATACAAACGCCGCTTGGCACACCCCGATTTTATTCCTATACTGCCGCGGTGACTGGCATCTTGAGATTCATCGGCATCCTAAACGCGGCCATCTGGTTTGGCGCCGCCATCTTTTTTACCCTCGGTGTCGGTCCCGGCATCTTCTCCCAAAACATGCATAAGGTCCTCGGCGATGCCAATTTCTCCTACTACGCCGGCGGCGTCGCCCTCGTGCTCATTAAGCGTTACTTCGGTTTGCAACTCATCTGCGGCTTCATTGCCCTCCTCCATATCTTTGCCGAATGGCTTTATCTCGGCCGCAAACCCAACCGCCTCCTCCTCGGTTTGCTCGTCACTCTCTTCAGTCTGGGACTCCTCGGCGACTTCTGGCTCGAACCCAAAATGACCGCCCTCCGCCAAACCATGTACGCCAATGTCGCCCCGGAACAAAAGGAATCCGCCCGCCATTCCTTTGGGCTCTGGCACGGCACTTCTCAATTCGCCAACCTCCTCATTATCATTGGCGTCGGCGCTTACCTGCTCCGTGTCACCCGCCCTCCGGAGGCCGGTCGCTACAGTAATTTTACCAAATTCCGCAGTTGACAATCTCAGGATGTGGCGAAAGTTATTATACCGGGCCGCCCGACGTTTGTGTGGCCTGGCTTAATGAGTATGATTTCGAATGACCGTCCATCACCTTACGGCAACCGTCCTTACGGGTCTTTTCCGCCCAAGCCACCCGTAAACGAGGAAACTCTTAAAACGGAGAAAATCCAGATTGAGCGCAAGACCTTTGTCTTTACGCTTAAGGAAAATCCCCGGGGCCGTTTCCTCCGCATCACCGAAGATGTCGGTGGTCGCCGCGATACCATCATCATCCCCGCCCCCGGCTTGGTGGACTTTAAAAAGCTCATCGATGAAATGGTCAAAGCCTCCGATGAAACTCCGCCCAAGGATGATAACCACGGCAACCAATGACTAATCGCCGGGTTCAGTTTTCGGTTGGATCTCCAGGGTAACCGAATACTCGGCATACCCCACCGCCTTCCAAAACGCCATTCCTCGTTGATTTTGAGCCAGCACACTCACCGTCAATCGCCGGTCCTGCGGCCAGATCTGCTTGAATAATATCTCCATCGCCTGCCGGCCCAAGCCCATCCGCCGCCGGTCCCGCACCACAAAAAATTGCCGCAAATAAATCTGCGCCGGCTCATCCTGGTACAACGCGTACGCAATCACCCCGTGTTCATCCAAAAAAATGACGCCGCCATACACCGTCGCCAGCCAGTGCCGCATCCGCTCCGTCAATTCCGCCACCGTCGTCGGATTGGCATGCCCCTCATCCTGAATCAATTGTTGATTAAGCTGCCCGAGCAGCGGCGCGTCCTCTGGCGTGGCAAGGCGAAAGTTCAAGCCTTCGGCTTCGCCCGTTTAACGGCGGCTTTGGCGCGCGGCTTCCGCGGTGCCTTCACCTTTGCCTTCGCTTTCGGCGCCTCGCCGCTCGCGTCGAGTTGCGGCGCATCCCCCCAGAGCCCTTCCAGATTGTAACGCTCCCGCACGTCCGTCCGCATCACGTGCACGATCACATCAAAGAAATCCAGCACCACCCACGATGTCTGCAACGTCCCGTCCACCGCCCGTGGCCGCAACTGATGCTCATCCCGCAGGCGATCGGTAATCTCGCTCGTGATCGCGCGCAAATGCGGCTCGCTCGTCCCGGACGCCACCACAAAATAGTCGGTTACGGAGGAAATCTCGTGCACGTCCAGCACCACGATGTTTTCCGCCTTTCGGTTGTCTGCCAGTTCCCGGCAGATTAATGCTAATTTTTTCGAATCCATCTAACCGCAACCTTGCCCCAGACAACATCAAAGATAAAGGCGATAATTACGGATCGCTTCCGCCACCGCCGCCGGCACCAGATGTTCAATCGACAACCCCGCCTTCACCCGCTCCCGGATTTGCGAGGCCGACACCCCCAGTGGAAATCCCTTTAACGTCCGCCCCCGAAACGGCGCGGGAAACGACGCCTCCGCCTCTCCCGGCCGCGGTATCACCACGAATTCCGCCAACCGCGCCAACTCCTCCGCCTCGCGCCACTTGCTCAGCGACGCCACATGGTCCGCGCCAATCAAATAAAACAATTCCGCCTTGGGAAACCGCCGCGCGTAATCACGCACCGTATCCACCGTATAGGAAACGCCGCCCCGCTTGATTTCCTGCTCGTCAATCTCGCACCGCGTCTGCCCCGCCAACGCCAGCCGCAACAAGCGCAACCGCTCTGCCGCCGGCGTCGCTGTCATCCCCGGCTTGAATGGCGATTGCGCCGCTGGAATAAAAAACAGCCGCTCCAGCCCCACCTCCTCCAGCGCCGCCTGCGCTACCAGCAAGTGCGCCAGGTGAACCGGATCAAACGACCCGCCATATAATCCAATCCGTTGCATCTTCAAATTTAGAATACCGATCAAACCGCACTTACTACTCACCCCTCAAAACCAGCCCGCGACCATGCACTCCCTCTATGACCCGTGCGGAAGCACTCGGACGGGAGAGGGCCGGGGTGAGGGTCCCTTTCCTTTGCCAACGCCTCCAAGTTCGGAGTTCACGCTTCAGCGTGTCCCCGAATCGCCAACCCGCCAACACCCTCGCCCCGCCCAAGCGGGGCGACCAGGCGCGCGGTCCCGCATGCGGGACCGCTTCAACTTAATCACGACCGACAAGCAGAAACCTGCAAACTCCACATCACCACCCATCGCCTCCCTCACCCTCTTGTGACACGTGCGGAAGCACTTCCCGCAAATCGTAAGCCAACCCAGGCTGTTTCAGCAATTTCTAAAACCTC
>JAQGPA010000076.1 GCA_028293325.1 Pedosphaera sp.
CTAGAGCATTGACAGAAATGATGTAGCGCGGCGGAGCGAGGATTTTTGACTTTGGGCGAGGCTTTGGCGAGGGAGCATGCCCAAGGTGGCCTGTGACCGAGCCGAAACGAAGCCAAATGTCAAAAAGACCGCTTCCCTCACTAACTTTTCCGCCGCGCTACAGCATTTATGGAACTGCTCTAATATCATGGCCATGTTGTGACTATAATTGCTGGGATAGTAACCACCGGTTGCACCACAACTCGCGACGGACCGCTGTATTGACGCAATTTTCCAACGCCTCCAATCCCCTTCTACTACCCTCACCCATCAACTGCTCGCTTTGCCGATCTCCGTTTCCGTCGTCGAAGATGACAGCAACATCCCAGGCCGCTGTCAAATTCTTGGGCCACGAGTAGCCTCCCTTCGCGTTACTTCGGCATTTTCCGGATGAACTCATCCGCGCCCGCGATCGATACATTCATATCATTGATTAACCGCGCCACATCCGCCTGGATTTTTGCAGACTCGCCTCCCAAAGCCGCAATGGCCTGGGCGTTCAAGCTGTGTTTGATCGCCAGCACATAATCGTGGAGCTTGTGCAAAATCGGATCCATGCTCCGCTCCGATTTTTTCAACGCGCTCAGCATCGCTTCATAACGCTGCCGCGTGTCATTTAACTGCTGCCGGCTCACCTGGCGCAACTCCTCGGTTTCAATCTGCCGGTTCTCCTTGTCCCATTCCGCAAACATGTCTCCCGCCACCGTCTCCACGTCCTGAATCCGCTTGTGGACCGCCGTCGCGCGCGCGGCCGCATTATCATAATCAGATTGCAACTGCCGATAATGCCGCTCGATTTCGCCCCCCTCAAACCCGGTCATTTCCTTCAGGCGCGTGAGCGTATCCTTGAATCCCTCCTGCGCATTCTTTTCCTCATCGCGCGCCGCCACCACCCGCTTCTTCAGCAAATCACGTTTGTACACGCCCACTTTTTCGTAAGCCGAATACATCACGTTCCGGCAGCCGCTAATGGATAAAAATGACACCAGGAAAAAGCCGCCGATTATTAATCGCTTCATGAACGCCATGCTCGCATCCATGCAGTTCCACGTCAACCGCCCGCGCGCCGCGCCTATCCTCAAAAATTCATTCATAAAAATAGAGTCGCCAATCGCCCCCCGTTGTGCCCGTGCGCAAACGACTGTCGACTTTTGACCACTGCAACTGCTTCCCTGCCCATGCTCATTTTCATAAGGGCTTAATTTACCTTGACCGGGCTTAAGGTCACCAAGTTGCCACCTTGTCTTGCCGTGTCCCCTATAATGGCTGTCCGCTAGGACCCTCCCGAAACCATCCAATCCACCACCACCCCTGCGCGGGTGCCAGAACCTTGTCCAACCTTGTCTCATAAAAAATTAAGGCTTAAATTACCTCAAATTACCTTGTCCAGGCTCAAGGCCACCCTCTGGAGCCTCAAGTTACCTTGTTTTACCTTGTTATTCATAATGACCCGTGAGGTAGCACGTCCCGCAACCAGAAGGGTTGCCAGACAGTAGCCGGAGGTTGAGCGTAGCGACACCTCCGGAAACCATTCCCAATACACCCATCATTTTCGCGCGCCCAGCGCGGCGAACCCCGCGAGCATCTCCCCAACCCTGAACGCCGAACCCAAAACGCCTCGGCCTACCATAGCCTTGGCGGCGGCGGCTGAACTTTTTTTACGTTCATCTTAACGATCCAACCACAAAACCCAAACCGATGGATGTCGCTCGTGTCGCTCGTGTCGCTCGTGTCGCTCAGCTTTCCAAGTTCGGAATCCAATCCCGCTCGCGGGATTGTCCCCGCCAGATGTCCACCCCGTCCATTCCGTCCACTCCCCCCCAATTCAAATCAACCCCGAACATCGTTCAACACCCGGCATAAAACCACTCCAAGCTTGGAGTCCAATCCCGCACGCGGGATTGTTCCCCTGGCAATTATATCCCCCTGAATTTACATGGCTGCGATTCCGTCGAATCGCTACACTATGAAAATGAAACGTCGGTTTTGTATCACCCTGGCGGTTACTGTCGCCATCATCGCCATAATTGCGGGCGTTTTTGTTTTCCGTCCGCATCCACCGTCGTATCAAAATCGCAGTTTGCAGAGCTGGCTTGCGGATGTGGATTACGGCCAGCCGCCAGCCAAACGCGAAGCCGCGCAGTACGCACTGCGGCAAATGGGCACCAACGTCATCCCCTTTTTGCTTTCAGATTTTCGCAAACACGATTCCCGGCTCACTTGGAATCTGAAGCGGCTGCTAAAAAAGCAATCGCTTGTGCATTTGGATTTTCGCACCCCGGATGAACGCATCCGTCAGGCCACTTGGGCTTTTGATGCGCTTGGCCCGCTCGGCACGCCTGCCATTCCCGACCTCGTCGCACTCCAAGAACAAGCCCCCGGGTATATACCCAGCGCCCTGGCAGGAATAGGCCCAACCGCTTTGCCAGCGCTCTTTTCAGAATTAACGAATCACGTTGTCTGGGTGCGTGACAACGCCGCCACTGCGATCGCCAACGCCGTTTATTCGGGCAAGATCACCTCCGCTCAGGTGAAGGCCGCCATTCCCAGCCTGTTGGCAAACCTCAAAGACCCCGATGCCAACGCCGTTTGCCACGCCATCGAAGGTCTCGGTGCCATCAACGAAGAACCGGAACTGTGCGTACCCGCTCTCAATGAATGCCTGAACAGCACCAATTCCTCCGTGGTCTCCTTCAGCCGCCGCGCATTGAACCAATTCGCCACCAAAACCAAGTAGGTTCGCATCTTCATTCGCACAAAAATCAGAAGGCCCTTATCCACCTCACGGCCAAACATTGACCAGCACTCCAAGTTCGGAGTTCAATCCCGCGTGCGTGATGGCTCCCCATCAGATGTCCATTCCGTCCACCCGCCGTCCGCCAATCCTCGTCCCTCAATCCAAAACGACCCCGGACCCAACCACACTGGGCGGGAGCCGACGTCAGAAGGCTCAACTATTTCCCCGCCAGGAACTCACAACCACTCCTCAAAATACTCGCCCTCATAAAACGATCCCTCCCACCCACTGCTTCTTCCGCCACCTCGAAACCAGAAAATCGTTCGCCCTACGCCTCGTTCGCCGTTGGCGATGAACCAAAACTTCTTCGCGCTGCGTTCTGGCGTTACCCCTGAATTATTCTTTGCGTTGGGATGTTTTCCATTCATCTCGCAGCGCGCGCCGCATGATTTTGTTCGACGCCGTTCTTGGCAAGGTGTCAATTACAACCAGGTCTTGGATTTTGAACAGAGGATTCAAGTCGCGTCTGATGGCGTTCTGCATGGAAATCATCAACGCATTTTTATCCGCATTTTGATGTTCAGAACAAACGGCATAAACCACCAATTGACTGGGGCCATCGCTGGTTGATACGCCTATCGCCGCCGCTTCTTTGATGCCGGGGATCGTTTGCAGGACTTCTTCAATTTCTGCGGAACTCACTTTGATTCCGCCAAGATTCATTGTGTCATCGGCTCGTCCAAGCCCACGCCAAAAACCGCCGGCCAATTTTTCCATCTGGTCGCCATGCCTTCTCAAAATTGAGCCGTCGTGACTTTGCGGCGTGTCAGCATGATAAATTTCATGATGCGATTGATTCAGCAAAGTCGTGGACAAGCCAATGGACGGCGGCACGATGAAAAGTTCCCCCGTTTCGGCGGAATTTCCCGCCTCATCAAGAATCCTGAAGTCCAGACCGAGCGCGGGCGTATTAAATGCGCCGGGCACACAAGGCTGCGTGACCGTCCCGGTGATGTAGCCACCGCCGATTTCCGTGCCGCCACAGTATTCGATGACAGGTTTTCCGCCGGCCAGTGACATCAGCCAGCGCATGTCATCCGCGCTGGAACATTCTCCGGTTGAACTAAAAACCTTGATCATGTTCCAATCCAGATTTTCCATGCAGCCGCTGTTTCGCCAGGTCCTGACCAGACTTGGAACCACACCCAGCATCGTTGTTTTCGCTGCTTGCACAAAGGAGCCAAACGCACGACCCGTCGGTGCGCCGTAATAAAGCCCCATCGTAGCCTTGTTGATCAGCGCTGCAAAAACGAGCCACGGCCCCATCATCCAACCCAAATTGGTCGGCCAGACCAGCACGTCGCCGGGCTGGACGTTCTGGTGAAAATGGGCATCCATGGCGCACTTGATTGGGGTTGTCTGCGTCCATGGAATGGCTTTGGGATCACCAGTCGTGCCCGATGAGAACAGGATGTTGATCGCATCCGCCGGCTCTCGCATTGTTGCCGCGCGTGAACCGCGACTTTCCAAAAAATCCCGCCATGAATGATCTCCCTCGCGCAACGATGGGGTTTCTCCTTCTTTGGCAGGCAACACAATCGTCGTGGGTGCCCCGGCTTCAACCACATTGGCATAAAGCGGAAAAGTTTTGCCACCCCGGACAATCACATCCTGTGTAAAAACTGCGACGGCCTGGGACAAACGCAAACGGGTGGCTATTTCCTTTGGGCGGAAGCTGTCGGCAATCCCGACAGCGGCGCAACCGGCCTTGATGATGCCAAGATAAATGGCGACCGCTTCAGCCGTCATGGGCATGATGAGTCCCAGCGCATCATTTGGCTTGAACCCGTGGTATCGAATGTTGACTGCCACTCGATCAACCAGCGCAGAAAGTTCCGCGACGGTTATCACTTTTAGATCGCCGCCTTCCGCTTGATGGATGATGGCCGGAGAATCCGGCGGCGCGGTGAAACAACTGTCAACGATGTTGAACTGCGCGTCCACCAACCAGCGCGGATTTTCCACGCCGCCAGACAAATCCATCACCTGGCCGAATGGTTTTTGAAAATGGATGCCCAACCGTTCGATGGCCAGCTTCCAAAATCCTCCGCGATTTTGCACCGACCATTTGTGCAAAGCTTCATACGAATCCGCGCCCACCTGCCGCATCAGCCAGGCGACATTCGTTGTCTCAATAAAACCCGGAGCTGGCGTCCATGCAGCATCTGGCTGTTTGAGTCTCTCGCTGGTAAGGCTGTTCATTGCGAGCTTTTGCTCAAGGGCGTTGGACAACCACCGCGCAACCCATTCCACCGCCGACACACAAAGTCGCCAGTCCACGCCTTGGTTTTCGATGCGCCAGATGCACCAGCAAACGCGCACCGGAAACCCCAATCGGATGACCGAGTGCAATCGCGCCGCCATCGGGATTCACCTTTGACTCGTCGAGTCCCAATTCTTTGATGCAAGCCAAAGCTTGCGCCGCGAATGCTTCGTTCAATTCAACCATCTCAAACTCGCTGACATCGTTGGTCACCTTGCGCGTTGCGTAAACCGGACCAAGCCCCATCAACGAAGGGTCGCAACCCACGGCGGCGCTGTTCGTGATCAGCATCAACGGTTCCAGTCCACATTCAATGCCGCGCGCTTCATCGCAAACTACCAGCATCGCCGCGCCGTCATTGATGCCGGAAGAATTCCCTGCGGTAACTGTGCCCTTCGCATTGAATGCCGGTTTCAATAAGGCTAAAGTTTCGCCTGTGGTTTCCGGGCGTGGATGTTCGTCCTCTGTCAATTTATCAATCGGCACAATCTCATTGCGAAAACTTCCTGCAGCATGGGCGGCGGCGTAGCGTCGCTGGCTGGTCGCGGCAAAATGATCCTGTCGTGTGCGCGAAATGTTATGGAGTTCGGCAACGCGTTCAGCCGTCAATCCCATGTGTTCGTGGCTGAACGCATCCGTCAATCCATCGCGCAATATGGAATCAACCACCACACCATTGCCAAGTTTATAACCCGAACGGGCGCGATCCAACACATAAGGTGCGTTGGACATCGATTCCGCGCCGCCGCATAAAACCATTCGCGCCGAACCATTTTGAATGGCTTGCACCGCCAGCATGACTAAATACATCCCGGACGCGCACATCATGTTGACCGTGAAAGCGGGCACGCTCACTGGTAATCCAACTCCAATCCCAATTTGTCGCGCCACGTTCATGCCAAGTCCCGCACCAAGAACATTCCCGACAATCACCGAATCAATTAGCGACAAATCCATGCCGGCGAGAGCGGCTTTTCCCGCTGCAACTCCAAGTTCAACGGCTGAACGTTTTGCCAGCGCGCCAAGAAAACGACCCTGTGGCGTGCGTTTGGCGGAAACAATCCAGATAGGTTTCATGATTAAGGTTTAATTTGTTGATTGAGTTGAGCCTTCACGGTTGCACAACCGGCGGCATATAATTGAACGTGCCCGCCAACCACCACATCAGGAACAGGGCGATGGGCGCCAGCACCAATAATTGCAGCAAGCCGTAGCCGACGAGATCGCGGGCTTTCAATTTCAAAATGCCCAGCAATGGCAGCATCCAAAATGGATTGATGAGATTCGGCAATGCCTCGGCCGTGTTATAGATTTGCACAATCCAACCGGGATGAACTTTCAAGTCATTGGCGGCAGACAGCACGTAAGGCGCTTCAATCAGCCACTTGCCGCCGCCGGACGGAACGAAAAAGCCGAGCGTCGCAGAATAAATCGAGACCAGCAGCGGATATGTATTGTGGTTGGAGATATGGACAAAAAAATCGGCGAGCATTTTGGAGATAGGCGAGCAGGAAATTATCCCGAAGATGCCGGCGTAAAATGGGAATTGAATCAAGACGCCTGCGGTCGCCGGAGCCGATGCGGAAACCGCCCGCGTAAACGAACACGGGCGCCAATGCAAAAGGAGGCCCAACATCAGGAATAACAAATTGTAGGTGTTTAGGTTTAGCGCGGCTTGCGGCCCACTGGCGGCAATCCCCTGGCCGAGATAACCGAAACCAAGCAGGCAAATCAAAATGGTTGTCACCGGCGTGTGCTCCAACCACTCACCAGGCGTTCGTCGAGGTTTAACCGGCTCGATCATCGGCTCAAGTTTTATACTGAATGATTCAGCGGTGCGTACCGACGATCCGGTCGGCGCAGAAAAATAAGCCACGGTCACAGCCACCACCAAAAGAATCGCCGCCGTTAACATGCTCTGCCAGGTGTAAATGGTCTGGCTCAACGGAATCGGCCCGCTGATTTTAAGTAAAGCCGGCGGAATGGACGCTTTCGTTGCCATTAACAATGCTGCCGAAGATGAAAGTCCCAGCGCCCAAACACTGCCCAGCCCCAGATAGGCCGCAGCCCCCAAGGCCCGATAATCAACCTTCAGCGGTCGCCGCGAAATTTCCCGCGCCAGAAATCCTGCGAAGATGAGACTGAATCCATAGGAAATCAGCGAAGTGGACGTGGAGACGAAAGCCACGAAAGCGACCGCACCTCGTGGCGTGGCGGGAATTTTCGCCAGCCAGACGATGAGCCGATACACCGGCGGCGAACTGGCCACCACATAGCCGCCGACGATGATCATGACCATCTGCATTGTGAACGGAATCAAACTCCAAAAGCCTTCGCCAAAGTATTTTACCAGGTCAGTCACCGAACTACCCGCCGCACAACCGGCAAGGAAAACAATAATTGTAGCCAGCAGCGCGAAAACAAATGCGTCAGGAAACCAGCGCTCCGCCCAGTCGGTCAAAATGAACCCCAAACGGTTAAGCAGGGCAGGTGCAGATGTTCTTGCCTCAAGCGTGGGACGCACTAATGGCATAACTTTGGTTTGAAGCTGGCGGCGCGCGGCCAAATCAATTCAAAAAGCGGTGTTCGCAATGATGAAATCAACCACGGGTTTTGGATCCGGAGCTGTAAGCAAATAGTGTCCTTCGTCCTTGTTGATGATGATTTGAATTTTGCCGTCAAGTTCCTTGTATTTTTTCCCAACGACGCTGGTGTTGTTTGTCAACCACGGGTCCAGGCCGCCGCAGACATGGAGCAGCGGCACGCCGGCCTTTGCCAGCGGGGCAAGATCCTCCAATGGTTGTATTTTCGCCATGTTGCTGTGCATGACTGGGTTCTCCGCGTAGATGCAGGAAACCTTGCCCGGATTGGCAATGGCCCAGGCATAGGCTTCTCCCGCTGCGCCACCGTCGCCTTCCATCACCGGCTTCTTGGAAAATCCATGATCGGTAAGTTGCTTGTAGATGGTGTTCCATTGCTCAAGTTGGGGACCGTCGGCATCAAATGGAACCGCGCCCGTGACGATGTGAAAGCCTTTGGCCAGCAACGCTTGATCAAGGACTGCATCCCGGTTGACAAAATTTGCGCGAAAGACCCAGGGATTTCCGGGAGCCGCCTTTTTCGGCACAATGATGGTCGTGAACGCCGAAACCCCGGGAAATTCAACTTCATAGCGGTCGTAACATTCTGTAAAAAGCGGGCCTCGGCACGTAATGTAAGTTCCCTCGCTCGGATAATTTTGATAAATACCCGCGATGCTGTAATAGGAATTTCTCCTAAACTTGTTCCCCGCAAAAACCGGCGGGAGTTTTTTGGTTTCATTCACACTGTGCTCAATGAAATCGGCGATTATCCTGGGATCGCGCAAGCTGTGCGGATGATGGCCGCGCCCTTCTTTGATCATCGTGGAAATCCGGCCACCGAACTGTTGGTAAATGCTTTCGATGACCAGCGAATTCTTGCCCAGTATCGGGTCAATGCTGCCGCAGACATGGAGCAGTGGCACATCATTTGCAGCCAACCCGGCGAGTCCCGCCATGACACCCCCGTTGCATCCGGTGTTGTCGGCATAGATGCAGGCAACTTTGTCAGGGTGGGCGGTCGCCCAAGTGTAGGCATATTCTCCACCCCGGCTCATGCCGATGAAAGCAGGCTTTGACGACAATCCATGTTTGCCGGTGAGAAATTCATACCAGGCATCCCATCGTTTGTCTGGTTTCAAGGTGGCATCAGCCGAGATGTAGGCAACACAAAAACCGTGCTTAAGCAGCTCAATTTCGGTCTGCGGCTGATGATCCCAGTAACATCCGCGCCAGGACCACGGATTGCCGGGAGCGGCCTGTTTTGGCACCACCACGATGCACCGGCGTTGCCCATCTGCCGGAGGCTTGACACCGTCACCTTCTCCTTGCGGTGACTTGAAGGGCGTGATGACCAGCGTATCCGCATCCATGATGAAATCATAGCGGTCGAATCCATGCCAGGTTCCCTTTTCAGCATCAAATGATACCGCCGGTTCTGCTGCTGCCTGCAGGTTCGGCTTGCAAAGCATTGCCGCTAGGACAAGCATGGAGAAAATAAAATGAATGAAATATTTTTTGGATTTGTATGCTGGCGTTTTCATGGTTTGTGAGAATGGCTGGCAACCTGACAGAACAGCTTTAATGACGCCATCCCTGAAAGCGGGGATGGCTGACATTCACCAATTTTACTGCCGTGCATGGTTCTGCAGATAATAGCTGAGCGAAAAATCAGTGCGGAAGTTGCTGGAAGAACGGCCCCCGTCTGAGTTAATCTGCGGCAAAACCCCATCCTGTTTCCCAATCAAAAATCGTATACCAAAAATCATTTCAGACTTGTAACCACCACCCTTCACCAGCGTTCCCATAATAGTTCACTCATAACTTTAAATTCGCTTTTTATCGGCTGGCTCAGCTTGGGGATCTTTATCTCCCCTGCCCTGGCAACAACACACCGCGTCACCTCCGCCGCGCAGATCGCCCAATTTTTACTTGAAGGGTGATTTAAATAAATCCTGAAACACCGCAGCACCAAACACAACCGCGCCCGCGCGCGAAAAAAAAGTTGCGCTGCTCGCGTGAATGTGGAAGAGAATCATGCATACTCGGGAGGCTATTGGTGGCTTTCTCTCAACTATTGCTCAAATAATGAATGGAACGAACAATAAACTAATCTTGGCAATCATGACCGGCCTGCTCGCCGCCGGCATGGGTTGCGCGCAAATGTCCCCGCACCAGTCTGCCACCGTGGACCTCGGCCCGTGGCCAAAAAACTCCTCCCCGCAGGAAATCGGCAAACGCGTCGCCGAACGCTTCGTTTGCAGCCCCCACCAGAATTTCGGTCGCAGCGAACCGCCCAAAACCATCACCTATCCCGAAGTCTGTGCCTGGTACGGCGCCCTTACCTTCGCCCAACTTAGCCACGACCAGGACCTCTCCGCGCGGCTCATCAAACGCTTCGAACCCTTGCTCACTCCCGCTGAATCGCGCATGGTCCCCGCACCAAAAAATGTGGACGCCTCGGTCTTCGGCGTCGTTCCCTTCGAGATTTACATCCAGACCCGTGATCCGCGTTGTCTGGCGCTCGGCAAAAAAATTGCCGACAAACAATGGGATGTTTCCAGTGTGGACTCCCTCTCACCGGAAGCTCGCGCCTGGGTCAATCGCGGCCTCAGCCCGCAAACCCGCTTTTGGATCGATGACATGTTCATGATCATCGCCCTCCAAACCCAGGCTTTCCGCGCCACCGGCGACACCAACTATTTAAACCGCGCCGCGCACGAAATGGTCACCTACCTGGACGAACTCCAGCAACCCAACGGTCTTTTTTATCACGCGCCCGATGTTCATTTCTTCTGGGGCCGCGGGGATGGCTGGATGGCCGTCGGCATGAGCGAGCTTCTCCGCTCGCTCCCCGCAAACCATCCCGACCGCGCCCGCATCCTGGTCGGCTACAAACAAATGATGGCCTCGCTCCTCAAATATCAGGATGCCGACGGCATGTGGCACCAACTTATCGACCAGCCGGATGCCTGGCCCGAGACCTCCAGCACCGCGATGTTCACCTTCGCCATGATCACCGGCGTGAAAAACGGCTGGCTGAAACAAAAAGCCTATGCTCCCGCAGCCCGCAAAGGCTGGCTCGGCATGATCAAATATTTAAACGCCGATGGCGACACCTGCGAAGTCTGCGAAGGCACCAACAAAAAGAACAACCTCAACTATTACCTCACCCGCGGACGTAACGTCGGTGACATGCATGGCCAAGCTCCGTTCCTCTGGTGCGCCTCGGCGCTGTTGCGCTAATTTCAGCCCCTAAATTGAACTCCGGACGACAGTTGGATGCCGCACGCTCTCCTGTACTCAGAAGGAACGCACCACCTGTAACCATGCACCCCGTTGAATCTTTCGAAGTAGCGCGCCAGCCCCACCGGCATGTTCAAGCGGACGTCTTAAAGCACTTCTGGTTGGCTGACTTGATAGGTCAAAATTTCTATGACCTTTTCAAATTCCGTGGCCTTGTGAAAAAAATGCTGTGCGCCCAACTCCAAACATTTTTGCCGGTATTCCATTTCCGCCAAACCGGTAAGGACGATGACCATCGTCTCCACTTTTTCGCGCTTAATGGCTTCCAACACATTGATCCCGTTCATCTCCGGCATCCGGATATCCAGCGTCACGACTTCCGGTTTGAGCCGGCGAATCATTTCCATCGCCTCCGTTCCCGTCCGCGCAGTTCCGACAATCTCCACATTCGGCAATCGTGAAATTAGCGAAGAGAGCGATACCCGGATTGCCTCGGAATCATCCGCTATCAATATCCGCACTCGCTTGTTGCTGCTGGTCGCTTCTCTAGTCACGGTCTCTATTTAACTGATGGCGAGTCCAGCTTGAAACTTGCAAGAGGCTGATTCGCATGTCCGCCCACGTCCTACATTAATAAAAACCCATAAGCCTGACATAATAAACAACTTATGGTTGGAGATGCCTTCTGGAGCAGTTGGCGGACGATGATTCTGAGTTAAAAAGTGCTCAAATTGTCTATTCGACCAGTTTCTGGTGTACTGCGTATCGGATCAGATCGGCGTTGGTCTTAAGCTTCATTTTCTCCATGATCCGGGTCCGATACGTGCTGATCGTCTTCACGCTCAACGACAGCTCAAAGCCGATTTCCTTGACGCTCTTGCCGACGGCAATCAACCGCATCACCTGGTATTCCCGATCCGACAAGGCTTCGTGCGGTGGTCTTTCCGGCGTTGAGTTGAGGTTCACCGCCAGACTTTCCGCCAGGGCGGCGCTGACGTACTTCCCGCCGGCCAGAACTTTCTTCACCGCGCCCACCACTTCCTCCGATGCGGTATTCTTGGTAATATAGCCTGCCGCGCCGGTCTTCAGCACGCGCACCGCATATTGGTCCTCCGGATGCATGCTCAACACCAGCACCGCCATGTTCGGCTGGGCGTCCACCATCTGCTTCAACACCTCCAACCCGCCCTTGCCCGGCATGGTGATGTCCAGCAACGCCACATCCCAGGTTTGTTTCCAAATCCGTTCCATTCCTTCGTTGCCGTTTTTCGCCTCGCCAAAAACCGCCTGCTTGAATTCATCCGCCAAAATTTGCCGCAATCCCTGGCGGATGATGTCATGATCATCAACGATCAATATCCGCACCGCCTGCAGGTCTGGCTTGCTCGTTTGCTTGGTTACTGGTGCCATTTTGCTTGGTTCTGCTTTTTGCATGTTCAACATTTTAATTCTTGTTTTAAGTCAATGATGTTGCCGGTGGGCAAATTCTCTCGTTTCTCCGAACTTTGTTGCTGTCGCTGCCCTCTTCTTGCGTCTCCTCGGGAATGGGCATTTTAACCCGCACCGCTGTCCCTTTCCCCGCCTGCCCCTCAATCTCCACCTCCCCGCCCAAAATGAACGCCCGCTCCCGCATCCCCACCAATCCCAGGGACTTCCGGCCCGCTTTTTCCGATTCCTTGATCCCCTTGCCGTTGTCCTTCACTTCCAAAAATAAATGTTTCGTGGTTCGTCTCAGGGTTACGTCCACGCGCGTTGCTTTCGCATGCCGTGCCACGTTGGTCAGAATTTCCTGAAAAATGCGGAACAACGCCGTGGAGCGTTCCGCATCCACCATCAAATCGCCCAGCTCAATGCTCAGTTCGCATTGTACGCCCGTCCGGATCCGGTATTCCCGCGCCTGCCACTCCATCGCGGCGGTCAATCCCAGATCATCCAGCACGCCGGGCCGTAATTCCGTGCATAGTTTTCGCATCCCGCTGGCCGTTTCATCCAATAACTTTCCCATCACACCGATCTTCTCCAGCAACATCTTTTGCACACCTGCTCCCTCGTCCGCCTGCAGCCGGTTACGCATCCACGCCAAATCCATTTTAAACCCGGTCAGCGATTGGCCAATTTCATCATGGATCTCGCGCGCTATCCGTTTCCGCTCCTCCTCCCGCACCGACTGCAAATGCGCCGCCAGCGCGCGCAACTGCTCCCGCGAGTTCCGCAATTCCTCCTCCCCCAGTTTCCGCTCCGTAATGTCCGACCACGAACCCACCACCTCCACCAGTTCGCCGTTCTCAAACAACAATCGCTTTTCATCACGAATCCAAATCTCGGTGCCGTCCTTGCGTCGGAACGGATATTCCTCCACCACCCGGTTCTCCTCCGCGTGTTCCTCCAGCAAATGCGACCCCCGCCGCAAATGCAAATGCTCCGCCCACCATTGGGAACTCAGCGTTGCCTCCGGCCCATGCCCGGTCAATCGGGCAATGTTTTCGCTCACCCAGGTCGGCAGCAGCACGTCGCCATTTACCTTGAGCGCGTAAATGACCGCCGGGCTCGACGAAACCAAATGTTGCAATCGCTGCTGGGCCGCGCGCAAGGCGTCCGCTGTCTTTTTGCTTTGCGTGATGTCTTCCACCGTGCCCACATACCCGACATGTTTGCCGTCACGCGACACCATGCTGGCTGCCTGCACTCGCACCCAATGCACCATCCCTTCCGGTGTCTGCAGCCGGTATTCGCAAGCCCACTCGCGCCCTTCCGCCACCGATCGGCGCCAGTCCTGCTCCACCGCCACCCGGTCTTCCGGATGAATGGCTTGCAGCCAGCCATATTCACGGCTTGCCTCAAAGCTCAATCCGGAAATCGTCGTCCAGCGCGCATTGGTGTAACTGCACCGGCCTTCCACATCATTTTCAAAAATCCCAATCGGCGCGGAGTCGCTCAACTTGCGGTATCGCTCCTCGCTCTTTTGCAACTCCTCCCGCGCCCGCATCCGCTCCAGCGCGCCACCGCAATAGTCCGCCAGCGTCTGCAACGTGCTCAAATCCCTCCGCTCATACGCATTCACCGCCTGGCTTTGGATGGACACTATGCCGATTACCCGGGTTTGATTGCGGATCGAAACATACATGAGCGACACCGAACTGTTCGACCCATCGTCCAGGGGCTTGGAATTTTTTTCCCGCAGTATCAACTCGGCCCCCTCCTCAATTACCCGGCGCATAATCGACCCTGGCTTATGAGTTCCAATGCTCGAAGATACCTTGCGCCTCTCCCCGTCAATGGTATCCACCCGCAACACCGTGCTGAGCAAATCCTCCTCGCTCGCATACAAATCCAGCGTGAACGCATCCCAGCCAAACAAATCATCTGCAAT
The DNA here is from genome assembly GCA_028293325.1 of Pedosphaera sp. Taxonomy (GTDB): domain Bacteria; phylum Verrucomicrobiota; class Verrucomicrobiia; order Limisphaerales; family Pedosphaeraceae; genus JAQGOT01. The sequence goes on from JAQGPA010000076.1 coordinate 14,295, forward strand.
ATTGCCGATGATATAAGCCGCTGCCTCCGGCGTGGACGCCGAACTCAGGTTCTGTCCCAGCTTGGACAGCGCGGCCACGCACGTTTGCGCCCGCTTGCGCTCAGTGATGTCCCGCGCAATATTCGCCGCCCCAATGACCCGGCCTTCCGCATCCTTGACCGGGGAAATGGTGACGGATACGTCAATGAGCCGTCCATCCTTCCGTACCCGCACCGTTTCAAAATGCTCAATGCTCTCTCCCTGTTTAAGTCGCTTGAGGACCAGCATCTCCTCCTCCAACCGGTCAGGCGGCAGCAGCATGAACATGGAATGCCCCGCGACCTGCTTCTCGGTATAACCATACAGCCGCTCGGCCCCTGCATTCCAACTCGTGATGGTTCCATCCAGCTTCTTGCCGATAATGGCATCGCCCGAGGATTCAACAATCGCTGCCAATCGCAGATACGCCTCTTCCGCGCGCCGGCGTTCCTGCCGCACGTGCGCCTCACGCAACTCCCGATCCACCGCCGGCACCAGACGCGCCAGGCTGTTTTTAAGGATATAATCATGGGCGCCGGATTTCATCGCCGCCACGGCCACCTCCTCGCCGATGGCACCCGACACAATGATGAATGGCAGATCAATCCCGCTGCCTTGCAGCAATCGCAATGCCTCCAACGCGCTAAACTGCGGCAGTGAATAATCCGCGATGATGATGTCCCACTCCCCGGTCAGGGCGGCTTTGAAATCAGCTTCCGTATCCACCCGCTGCTGCGTCAATTCATACCCGCCCCGCCGCAATGCCCGAAAGACGAACAACGCATCGTCTTCGGAATCTTCAACGATCAATATGCGCAACGGTTTATTCATTCCATCGCGATTCCTGCATGGCGCCTAATCCTTCCGGTGCCAGATCAAACCACCGACGCAGCCCCACCTGGCTCTCCAGTTCCAACACCGCTTCGGGCGCCAACTCCACGGTAAAACTCTCCCCTTCAAAAAACGCCACCTCGATGGGCAGAACTTCAAACTGGTCCAAACAGCGGCTCTGTAATGCGCTGCCAGGCGTTCCGGATAAAATTATTTCAGGCGCATTCATGCATGTGTTCGATTTGTAATTGTGGGAACAATCGGGTAATGGCGGGCAGCAGGGATTCTCCAAAATCAGACTTGGTAATCAGGTGGTCCGCGCCGGCATCGCGCGCGAAAGAGCAAAATTCAAATCCCTCATAGAGCGTCAGGATGATGACCCGCGGCGGCGCCGGCAGCGCCTTGATTTGCCGCGTCGCTTCCAGTCCGTTTATTCCCGGCATGGAAATGTCCATGAGCACCAGTTCGGGCGCAAACTCCTCCACCATCCGCAACCCCTCTTTCCCGCCGTTGGCCAGCCCCACAATCTCCAGCGCCCCATGTCCGCTCAAAAAATGGGCTGCGACTTCCAGAAATTCCGGATTGTCGTCCACCAACAGAATTTTAAGTCGGTTCATGGTCGGAATTGGGGCGCCACCCCGGTTTTACTGCATTTTCTTTCAGGGTCACTGGCCGCTTGCTCGAATCAAAACATTGAAAACCAGCTGGGTGATAATGTGGCAAGTCGGACAATTCCTGACTATCAGGTAAACCCTGAGTTGAGGCGGGGGAATACCCTAGGGCCTGTTAACACTAATTGACAATCGAAGGGTTTGAGGCATTCTTGGTGGGCATGGAGTTAACCGAAAGTCAGTTTGAACGTATTGCTCATTGCCTGCCGCGCCAACGTGGCAACGTCGGC
>JAQGPA010000118.1 GCA_028293325.1 Pedosphaera sp.
TCGAACCACACCATTCGCAAGCTGACTCCCGTGGGCACCAATTGGGTTTCCACCACCATCGCCGGTTTGGCGGGCAACATTGGCAGCGCGGACGGCACTAATTCCTCGGCGCGATTCTACAATCCCAACGGCATTGCCGTTGACAGTGCCGGCCGTCTCTATGTCGCGGATGCCAATAATCAAATCATCCGCAAACTCACCCCGGCGGGAACGAACTGGGTGGTCACCACCATCGCCGGTACTGCCCATACCTACGGACATGCCGACGGTACGAATGAGACGGCCTCATTTTTTTATCCGGAAGGCATCGCGGCGGACGCCGCCGGTAATCTCTTTGTGGCTGATTCAAGCAACCATGCCATTCGCAAAATCACCCCCGTGGGCACCGACTGGGTCGTCACGACCATTGCTGGCGCGTCGGGAAACAGCGGGCACGCTGATGGCACCAATAACGCCGCCACTTTCAACTCTCCCTACGGCATCACGGTGGACAAGAACGGTATCCTCTTCGTTGCCGATTCCTACAATGACACCATTCGCAAGATCACCCCCGTGGGCACCAATTGGGTGACTGCCACCGTGGCCGGCAAAGTTGGAGTGGCCGATGGCATCGACGGTACCGGGACCAACGCCACGTTTAACTTCCCCACCAGCCTGGCCGCCGATACCAACGGAAACATTTTCGTGGCGGACACGCAAAACTACCTGATCCGTCAACTCACCCCCAGCGGGACGAATTACGTTGTCACCACTCCGGCAGGGCGGCTCAGGGTTAATGGCAGCACCGATGGCACCAACAACAACGCTCTTTTTTATACTCCCCACGGCGTCACCGTGGATAAAGCCGGCAACCTGATTGTCGCCGACAGTCAAAATTCCGAAATCCGTAAAATCACTCTTTTCGGAACCAACTGGGTCACCAGCACCCTGGCTGGTTTCGCAAAAAACATAGGTGACAATGATGGCGCCAACAGCGCGGCCCGGTTCAACACTCCCATGGGCGTCGTGGCCGATACCAATGGTAATCTGTATGTTTCAGATCAGAACAGTTACGTCATTCGCAAGCTTGCGCCCGTCGGAACGAATTGGGTGGTGACCACCATTGCGGGCCAACCAAATGTGTCAGGCTTCCAGGACGGTACCAACACCGCGGCCACATTTTATTATCCGGGTTTCCTGACTCTGGATTCCAGTGGCAATCTGTTCGTGGCTGAAACCGGCAATTCGACCATCCGTAAAATGACTCCGGTTGGCACCAACTGGGTTGTCACCACCATTGCAGGATCGGCGGGCAGCCCCGGCACGGCGGATGGCACCAACAGCGTCGCCCGGTTCTATTTTCCCACCGGCATTGCCGCGGATGCCAATGGCAATCTTTATGTTTCGGACCAGCACAATTCCACGATCCGCAAACTCACCCCGGTTGGCACCAATTGGGTGGTGACCACCATCGCCGGAAAAGTGAACGTTTTCAGCAATGTCGATGCGACCGGCACGAATGCCACCTTCAACTATCCCGCCGGCCTTGCCGTGGACAACGCGGGCAACCTCTTCGTCGCGGATTCCAACGGTCCTACGATTCGTAAAATCACTCCGGTCGGCACCAACTGGGTCGTGACCACGGTCGCCGGACTGGCTGATGGCTTTGGTTGGACCGATGGAACCAATAATAACGCGCGGTTTTACTTTCCCCTGAGTTTGTCCGTGGACAACACCGGCACCCTGTTTGTGGCCGATACTTCCGATAACACCCTCCGCAAAATTGCCCCCAGTGGCACGGACTGGATCGTCACCACCGTCGGTGGTGTGCCCCAACAACAGGGCAGCGCCGACGGCACAGGCAGCGCCGCGCTGTTCAATTACCCCCAGGGAGTTACCGTGGATAAAAACGGCATTATGTATGTGACCGATTCCTTTAACGCCACCGTCCGCAAAGGCGTGGCCGAAACCGTCATTGTGCTCGGCACGCCCATCCTCCTTGGTGCCGGCCAGGTACAAATCCCATTCGTATTGGCCAACGGTTTTGCTTCCACATTCAAGCTCCTGCAAGCCGCACAGGTTGGCGGCCCCTATACCACCAACGCCGCTGCCGTCTTGAACATCAGCGTCCCCGGCGTCGCCTATAAATTCACCGTCACCACCAACGCCGCCGCCGCCTTCTACCGCGTGCAAACCCCATAACGCACGCCGGATGGAAAAATGCCCAGTGAATCGCGCAGTTCATGGCGGAGAAACTCCACATTCACTGCGGACTCGCCACGGACAGACTCTTCAGCCACGATTGCGTAAAGTCTATGGACCTGCTCAAGACGAACCGAACTCGCGCACTTGCTGCGCTGGCGTTGACGGCGTTGGTTGCGCTGGTGGGATTTGCCCTGAGCATAATAGCCTGGCGGCCAAGCGACGTTTTCCTGCACGGCAGCTACGATTCGCTTCACTCGCTAATCGCTGGCTTGCTTCGTCACCGTCCAGACACCGGGCCATTGTTCCTGTACCTCCGGGGAGCGCGGGCGGGCGACCGGGCAAAGGAGTTCAAGCAACGCTGAGGCGGCCTGGACATCCCAAGCCGATGCCTGATTTGACGGGCATCGAGGCCAGAACAAGATACCACCGCTGACAAAACACTATCACGAGCTTACTTGCGATGGGGCGGGTTCCAAATCCGCCTTCATTTCTGCAACCACCGTGCTGGATAATTTAAGGCGCAGGAACAGGAACCATGCAATGCCGACACCGAGGTAAATCAGGAAGTAATAAGGGAATTTATCTCCCGGCGGCGCAGGCGTCGGCGAAACCGTGGCGATAATCGGCGGAATCATGAACAGCACCGAGACAGCCGAGAGCACGATACTCCCCAAGGTCAGCTTGCCGATTTGTTTTAGATAAACCGGCGCGGAGATGGATACGAGCGCGTAGACAATCAAAAATCCATAGGTGGCAATGGTGCTCAAGTCATTGAATACGTCAAGCACGCCAAGCCCCTTGGCCAACAGCAAGGCGGGCAGCGCAAAAGTGACGACGGAGGAAAAGGTAACCGCCCAGTGCGGCGTCTCGTTGCTGCCATGCGACCTGCCGAGACGCGCATGTAGGATGCCGTGGCGGCCCAACATGAAGATGATGCGCGAGCCGGCGTTGATGCTGGCGAGCGTGCAGGCAAACATGCTGATGACGGCTCCGATGGAAATCAGGATGCCGAGGAATCCGATGCCGGTGGCGTCAGCAAGATCGTTGAACGGTGTGGAACTCGCCCCGAGCGAAGTTTTCATGTCCTTGAATCCGAGCACGGCCATGTAGGACGTGAGCATGAAAAAGAGGCCGGCGATGAGCGCGCTCAAGATCACGGCGCGCGGGATGTTTTTGAGCGGGTTCTTGGCTTCCTCGCCCAGAGTGGTCGCGCTTTCGTAGCCAACGAAGCTGAAAATCGCAAGGATCAGGCCGGCTTTGAGACCGGTGAAATTCATACCCTCCAGCTTGAATTGGGTGGCATCTATAAACGTGCCTTTGTGAATCATGATAAAGATTCCTAGCATAAGAATCAGCAGCATGGAAATTACTTCCAGCACGAGCATCAAGCGCGTGGACAGCTTGATGTCTTTGTAAGCGACCAACCAGGCGGCGGCTGAGCCGATGGCGAATAGAATCCATGGCGGAATGTTGATGTGGAGCATTTGAAGCAGAAGAATCGCGTAGTTCACCGAGCCGGCAAGCACGGCCATCGCCGTGAAAAGATAAGCCACGATGAGACACCAGCCGGATATAAACCCGGCATGCAATCCCAGCCCTTTGGAAATAAAGGAGTACAAGGAACCCGGGCTGGCAGATCGTTTGGCGAATTGGTTGATATTCATGCCGACCAGAATCAGGCCGATGGTGGCGAAGAGATACGCCAGCCAGGTGCCGGTTCCAGCCGACGCGAAAACCAGCGGCACGATGACCACGGGTGTGAGGGTCGGGGAGATGTTCGCGACCGATTGCGCCAGAGTTTCAGGAAAAGTCAGGCAGGTCGCTTTCAGTCCGTATCCTTTTGTTTCAGATGTTTTCATAAGCTTTTGGATGCATCCGTTAAAATCGGTTTCGCGTTGTGTTTCATTTGAAGAAACATTAGTTTCCGTCAAATGCCAAGGGCCAGCAATAATCGCGCCAGTTTTTGCATCGAAAGAGCGCCGTGCTATTTCTTCAAATGAAACAATGATTTTTTGATACGAAATCTTATTAACGCTCCCTGGCAAAACCGGCCGGACTGTCGGGATTTAGACATCCGGATAAAAAACGGCCAGCCGGGCAATTTTCTGTGCCAAAGTCACGGGCTTGACTTTGAAGCTGGCAGCCAGTATGGGTCAAATAACCTGCGCACGCATAAACCATGAAGAAAGAAGAACCGGCGACCATCGAATGCCAGATCGGTCAGAAAATCCGCGCATTGCGCGCTGACCGCAATGTGACACTGGATCAGCTGGCGAGCGAAGTAAAATTGACCAAGGGACAGATTTCCAAGATTGAAAACGGAAAAGTTTCGTCGCCGGTTTCCACATTGACGCGCATCGCCGTCGCGCTGGCCGTCGAGCCGGGATATTTTTTCCAGAACAGTGTCGTGAGCCCGCCGCGCGCGGTGATGGTCCGCAAGTCCGAGCGGAAAGTGATCGTCGGACGCGGCTCAAAGATTGGCCACAGCTACGAATCGCTCGCTTATGGCCTGGCGTTTGAAAAGGATTTCGAGCCTTACCTCATGCGCATCGAGGAGCGGACCATCGAGCCGGACAAAAATGTTTTCCGTCATCCCGGACACGAATTGCTGTTCATGCTCAAAGGCAAGATGGATTATCGCCACGCCGGACAAGTTTATCACCTGGAGCCTGGCGACAGCCTGTTTTTTGATGGAACCATTGAGCACGGCCCGACGCGCGTGTATCAACCGCCGGTGGAATTCTTGAGCATTATCAGCAACGCCAAGGGTTGAAAAATCCTACAAGCCGCCGTTCACGCCCGGAATCCAGCTTGTGCCCGCGAGCGGAATTTTGGCCATCGCCGCCGCCTCGATGGTCAACGCGACGAGGTCTTCCGGTTCCAGATTCAAAACGTGTGATTTGCCGCAGGCGCGGGCAATCGTCTGCGTTTCCATCGCCAGGACGCGGAGATAGTTTGCAAGCTTGCGTCCACCTTCAACCGGATCGAGACGCCCGGCCAGTTCTTCGTCCTGCGTCGTGATTCCCGCCGGGTCTTTGCCGTCCTGGTAATCGTCGTAAAAACCGGCGGCGGTGCCGAGTTTTTCATATTCCTCCTGCCATTTTGGAGAATTGCAACCGAGCGCAATCAGCGCAGCCGTGCCAATGGAAACCGCATCCGCGCCCATTGCCAGAGCCTTCGCGACATCCGCGCCAGAACGAATGCCGCCGGAAATAATCAACTGCACTTTCCGGTGCATTCCCAATTCCTGCAGCGCCTCGACCGCCTGGCGCAGCGCGGGCAAAGTCGGAATCCCGACGTGCTCAATAAAGACATTCTGCGTCGCGCCGGTGCCGCCCTGCATTCCGTCCACGACAATGACATCCGCGCCGGCTTTTACCGCGAGCGCCGTGTCGTAATAAGTCCGCGACGCGCCGACTTTCACGTAAATCGGTTTTTGCCAGTCGGTGATTTCGCGCAATTCCTCGATTTTAATCGTGAGATCGTCCGGGCCGGTCCAGTCGGGATGCCGGCACGCACTGCGCTGGTCAATTCCTTTCGGCAAGGTGCGCATCGCCGCGACGCGGTCGCTGATTTTTCGACCGAGCAACATACCGCCGCCGCCCGGTTTCGCGCCCTGGCCGAGAACGATTTCAATCGCATCCGCCTTGCGCAAATCATCGGGATTCATGCCGTAGCGCGACGGCAGGTATTGATAGACGAGCGTTTTGGAATGATGCCGTTCCTCCGCTGTCATGCCGCCGTCGCCAGTTGTGGTCGAAGTGCCTGTTTCCGAAGCACCGCGTCCCAGCGCCTCCTTTGCCTGCGCGGACAGCGCGCCGAAACTCATGCCGGCAATCGTGATGGGAATTTTCAGATGAATGGATTTTTTGGCGAAGCGCGTTCCCAAATGCACATCGGTCGCGCAACGCTCGCGGTAGCCTTCGAGCGGATACCGCGACATGCTCGCACCGAGAAAAACGAGATCGTCAAAGTGCGGCAGATGGCGCTTCGCGCCCCAGCCGCGAATATCATAAATGCCCGTTTCGGCGGCGCGCTGGATTTCGTGAATGACGTTCCGGTCAAAGCTCGCCGACTCGCGCATTCCGGGTTTAATTTCAGTGCTCATGGTGTAATTTAATACTTGGCGGCGTGATCGACATGAAAATTGTAAAGCTGCCGGGCGGAACCATAGCGGCGAAATTCCTTTGGCTTCAATTTGATTTTCACGCGTTCAAATAGTTTTTCCAATAATCCCAAATGCTCGGCGCGCATTTCTTTTTCAACGCAATCGGAACCCAAATCCTTTACTTTTCCGCGGACGAAAATTCGCGCTTCGTAAATCGAATCGCCCAGCGCCTCGCCGGCATCGCCGCACACGACGAGATTTCCCGCCTGCGCCATGAAGGCGCTCATGTGGCCGACGGAACCCTTGACCACGATGTCAACGCCCTTCATGGAAATGCCGCAGCGCGCCGAGGCGTCGCCGTCGATGACGAGCAATCCGCCGTGTCCGGTGGCGCCGGCGGATTGACTCGCGTTGCCTTTGACGTGGACGAAACCGGACATCATGTTTTCGGCCACACCGACGCCGGTATTGCCGTCAATGATCACTGTTGCCAGCTGGTTCATGCCCGCGCAATAATATCCGGCGTGACCGGCAATCTCGACCGTGACCGGCAGATTCAATCCGCAGGCGATGGCGTGCGCGCCGCGCGGCTCAAGGATTCGCCAATGCGTATGTTGCGTCTGCGCCGAAAGATTGTGCAAGGTTTGGTTGAGTTTCCTGACGCTCGTTTTGGACAAATCAACTGTTTTCAAATTTTTATTCACGGGTCTGCGCGCTCCAACTGTAAACGGTTGCGGGTTCGGGTTCCCATAATTTCGCCTTTTCAATTCCCGGCAAAGACGTGAGCGAGCGATATTCCGAAGCCATCGCCACATAATCCGGCGTCTCCGCCATCACCGCCGGTTTGCAGGCGACGGGATCCCGCAGAACGGCGAAGCCATCGCGCGTGCCAATGGTGAAGGTGTAAAAACCGTCGAGATCTTTCAGCGCGTGCTTCAACGCCAGCTCCAGTGAATCACCCTTTCTCAATCGCCACGTCAAATATCCGGCGGCGACCTCCGAATCATTGTCCGTTTGGAATTCAATTCCTTCGCGGCGCAAATTTTCGCGCTGCCGGTTGTGATTGCTCAACGAGCCGTTGTGAACCAGACACAAATCCTGGCCCGTGGAAAACGGATGCGAACCCGCTGTCGTCACGGCGCTTTCCGTCGCCATGCGCGTGTGGCCGACGGCGTGGCTGCCGCTCATCTGGCGGACGTTGAAACGGTCGAGCACCGACGAGGGCGTGCCGACTTCCTTCATAATTGCGATCCGGCGTCCGAGGCTCATGATCCGCACTTCGGGAAATTCCTCGCGCAGAAAACGCCGGATGGCCGCTTCGTTCGCGGTGAGAACAAAAATCGCGTGCGTTGAATTGACGGTGAAGGGAGCCTTCGCCTTGAATTTGCGTTCAAAACCTTTCGCAAGTTGATCCCATGAAAAATGTTCGTCCGCGTGCTGCAAGGTCAGCTTGAGGCTGCCTGCGGGAACTGTGGCGCCGTAAACGGCAAAGCCCGCGCTGTCCGGCCCGCGGCTGGACATGCTATCAAGCATGTCGCTGAAGAGTTCGCCCAGTTGTGGTTCCCGCGATGGTTTTTTGAGAAAAAGTCCGACGATGCCACACATAAATTCCTTCGTTTAAATCCAATTATTTTGCTTCACAATCAAATCTGTTGCGCTATATTCTAGCGACTGTTGCTTTAAATGCAACTGTAATTGCTTTAAATAATCCTGCATAAAAAAGAATCGTCATGCCCGATCGCGAACAACTTCGACAGCAGTTTGAACAGGATAAAATCCACTTCATCCTCGCGCAATTCGTAGACATCCACGGTTCCGCCAAGGTAAAAATGTCGCCGGTGGAGGCGCTGGACATGCTCGCCGACGAGGGCGCGGGTTTCGCCGGCGCTGCCGTCTGGGGCATGGGCCAAGGTCCGCATTCGCACGACATGATGGGGCGCATTGACCTGGATACTTACACACCCGTCCCCTGGCAGCCCGGCACCGCGCGGTTTGCGAGCGACCTTTATGTGGACGAGAAGCCGTATCCGTTTTGTCCGCGGGTGAATCTCAAACGCGTGCTGAAAACGGTCCGCGAAAAAGGATTTCTCCTTAACCTGGGCATTGAACCGGAACATTTTCTGGTGGTCAAAAATCCCGACGGCAGCATTTCGCCGTGGGATCCGGCGCACGTGGACAACCTATCCAAGCCCTGCTACGACTACAAGGGAATTTCCCCGGCGCTCGCCTATCTTCAGGATCTCACGACATTCTGCAACCAGCTTGGCTGGGGCGTTTATCAGGCCGACCACGAGGACGCGAACGGCCAATTCGAGGTGAATTTCAAATACAGTGACGCGCTGACCACGGCCGACCGCTTCACGTTTTTCAAGATGATGACGAGCCAGGTCGCGGCAAAATACGGCGCGATCGCCACGCACATGCCCAAGCCATTCGGCAACCGCACCGGTAGCGGGGCGCACATTCATTTTCATCTGGCGGACGCCGCGACGGGCGAAAACAAATTCACCGACATGCAGGACAAGCGGGGATTTGGCCTTTCCAAAATGGCGTATCATTTCCTCGGCGGCATTCTCAAGCACGCTTCCGCTTTGTGCGCCATCAATTCGCCGACCGCCAACTGTTACAAGCGCCTGCTTGTCGGCCCCGGACTGTATAGTTCGCGTTCCGGGTTCACCTGGACGCCCGCGTTCATCAGCTACGGCGACAACAATCGCACGCAAATGTTGCGCATTTGCGGCCCCGGCCACATTGAGGATCGTTCGATTTCCTCCGGCTGCAATCCGTATCTCGTTTTCGCCGCTTATGTAACGGCGGGTTTGGATGGCATTGAAAACCAAATCGAACCCGGCGAACCGAATTTGGGAAATCTTTACAACCTGAACCGGGACGAAATTTACAGAAAAGGGCTGACGACCCTGCCGCAATCGCTCAAGGAGGCCTTGACCGCCCTGGAAGCCGACAAGGTGGTTTTGAATGCGCTCGGCCCGATTCAAAACGAGTTTCTGAAACTCAAATGGCAGGAGTGGAACGAGTATCACCGCCAGATTTCCCGCTGGGAAACGGAGTATTACCTTACGATTTTTTAACGACACCGTTCCAAAATGGAAACTTACGATCTCGCTGTCATCGGCGTCGGCGGCATGGGCAGCGCCATCGTCGCCCACGCCGCCGCACGAAAGCTCAGGGTGCTCGGCCTCGAACAGTTTTCGATTCCGAACATCCGCGGCAGCTCGCACGGTGCGACGCGCATCCTGCGGCTGGGCCTGCACGAAGGGCCGACGTATGTGCCGCTGGTGCTCCGCGCCGTGGAATTGTGGAAACAACTCGGCGAAAAAACCGGCACGCGGATTTTTCACAATTGCGGCGGACTCGACGTGGCCATGCCTGATTCGCGCATCTTCAAAGGCTCGAAAGCCGCCTGCGAGAAATTTGGCGTCGCCCGCGAAATCCTCGACGCCGCTGAAACGCACCGCCGATTTCCGGCCATCAAGCCCGCCACAGATATGCTCGCGGTTTACCAGCCCGGCTCTGGTTTCGTGCTGCCTGAACTCGCCATTACGGCGCACGTAAATCTTGCGTTGGAAAACGGCGCGGAAATTCACGGGCACGAGCGCGTGCTCGGCTGGAAATCGAACGGAGATAAATATCTCATCCGCACGGACCGCTCGGCTTACGAAGCGAAGCAGATCATTTTTTCCGCCGGCGCATGGATCGGAAAATTGCTGGCCGAACAAAAAATTCCGGTCGTGCCCGAACGTACGGTGCTCGGCTGGTTTTCGCCAAAATGCAATCTCGCAAACTTCAAACCGGACCGGCTGCCCATCTGGATCGTGGATGTGCCGGAGATCGGGCATTTTTACGGCTTTCCAATTTTTGGAATTCCCGGTTTCAAACTTGGCCGCCTGCGAGAGATTCCATCGCCCGCGATTGATCCCGACCTGCCCCGCCAAGAACCGGATTTGGCGGACGAGGCCGACCTGCGCAGTTTTGTGGAAAACGTTTTCCCGGACGCAAACGGCCCGGTTCTTTCAATGGAAACCTGCTTCTTCGAAAATTCGCCGGATCGCGCGCCCATCATTGACCGGTTGCCCGGCGAGCAAGGCGCGTGGATCGTTGGCGGCTTCAGCGGCCACGGCTTCAAATATTGCAGCGCCGTCGGCGAACTGATGACCGATCTGGTCATGAACGGCTCCCAGCGATTTGATTTGAGTCCGTTTCAACTTTCGCGGTTTGGGACAACGGTTTAAGATTTTTCCGTGCAAACAATTTTCATTCTGCCTGCGGAATCAGACAAAGACGTTGTCCGCTGCTTTCCCGTCCTGCGCGAATTGCGCCCGCATCTGCAATTGGAAAATTTTCTCCCGACCATCCGGCGATTTCAAAGCGACGGTTATTTTCTCGTCCTCCTCGAAGCCGATGGCGAAGTCACCGCCGTCGCCGGTTATCGGTTTAGTGAACATCTGGCGCGCGGAAAATTTCTTTACGTTGACGATTTGGTGACGCTTGCCGCTTCCCGACGGAAAGGCCACGGCAAAAAACTTTTTGACTGGCTGGTAAAGCTGGCCGAAATTTCCGATTGCAAGGAATTGCATCTGGATTCCGGCGTGCAGCGGACCGAGGCTCATCTTTTTTACGAAAAACAAAAAATGGTTTTTGCTAGCCGTCATTATTCACTCAAGCTGAAATCCGTATGTTAGCCCGATCGCAACTCGACGATTTCTTTTCGTATCTGCGATTTCCCAGCATCTCCGCCGACCCGACTCGAAAACCGGCAATGACCGGTTGCGCGGAATGGCTGGCGCAAAAATTTTCCAGTCTTGGATTTGCCGCCGCCGTTCATCAAACCGCAGGCGCCCCGGTCGTTCTGGCCAAATCGGCTTTTTCTCCCGGCAAAAAAACCATTTTGATTTACGGACACTACGATGTCCAGCCGGTTGACCCGGTTTCGCTCTGGCGAAATGATCCGTTTGAACCAGTCATCGTGAATGGTTTTGTCGTCGCGCGCGGAGCGACTGACAACAAAGGCCAGACCATCTGCCACATCCTTGGTGCGGAAGCGGCGCTGAGGGCGCGCGGCGAACTGGCGGTCAACCTGATTTTCCTCATCGAAGGCGAGGAGGAAATCGGCAGTCCGCATCTGGGCAAATTTCTGGAAAGCCATCGCGAAGAATTGAACTGCGACGCGATTGTGGTTTCGGACACCAGCATGGCCGGGCCGGGAGTTCCGACCATCACCTGCGGACTCCGCGGCATAGCCTGCCTCGAAGTAAAAATCAGCGGGCCAAAAACCGATCTGCATTCCGGGATATTCGGCGGTGCGATTGCCAATCCAGCGACGGAACTGGTCCGGCTGCTCGCACAATTACATCACGCGGACGGCGCGATTGCCGTGCCGGGATTTTATGATGACGTGATTCCAGCCAGCGAAACCGAGCGCGCAAGCTGGCGGAACATTCCTTTCGACGACAAAGCCATTCTTGAAGCCGCCGGCCTTTCAAAATTAAGCGGCGAGAAAGATTTCACTGCTTTGGAACGCCTTTGGATTCGTCCCACGGCGGAAATCAACGGCCTGACCTCCGGCTATCAAGGTGCCGGCAGCAAGACCATTATCCCGCGCGAAGCCAGCGCGAAATTGAGTTTCCGTCTCGTTCCCAAGCAACAACCGGACGTAATTGCCGCGCGCGTGTGCGATTATTTGAAATCCATTTGTCCCGACACTGTGCGCCTGGAAATGATCTACGATCATGGCGGCGAACCTTTTTACGCCGACGCAAATTCCACCTTCAGTCGCGCCGCTCAATTTGCGTTGAAAGAAGTTTTTGGCCGCGCGCCGGCTTTGGTTCGGGAAGGATTGAGCATTCCCGTCGTCAGTTTATTTCAACACATTTTGAAAAGAGATGTTCTTCTAATCGGCCTTGGTCTGCCGGATTGCAACGCCCATGCGCCAAACGAAACGTTTCCACTCGAACAGTTCGAAAATGGCATTCATCTTCACCAAGTTTTACTGGAACATTTTTCAGGAAAATAGTTTTTCGTGCGGATTTATTTTTTGAAGAACAGCCACCAAACCAGAATTAACACCGGCACTAGAAATGGCAGACCCCTGGAGAGCATTTAAAGAAGCGCCGTTTGGAACTACACATGCTTCAAAAGCAGGTTGCTCGAAGCTTGGCAATCCATGTTGAAGCTCTCAAGAATTGGGAACGGGGTGTCGGTTCACCGATGGTCAGTCAAAGGGGATAAAAACGGCCAGTGCCTGGCGAAGGTGAAGAAGATGATCAGTCACTACCGGCCCGAGGTGATGGTCCTGCAAGATTATTCAGCCGAACCCTCCCGACGCTGCTTGCGAATACGGGAGCTTATTCAGGGGATTTGCCGCGCTGGCATCAAATGAGAATATCAAGGTGTCAATGCTCTCAGACAAAACCATAAAGCGAATGTTTTTTGCGGATGGCAAGGGGACAAAACACTCCATCGCAGAAATTCTTGCCCAGCGGTTTCCAGAGGAACTGGGCGACCGATTGCCGCCCAAGCGTCTGGCGTGGATGAGCGAGGATGACCGGCTGTACATGTTTGACGCGGTGGCGTTGGCTCTGGTGCGAGGGCTAAAGAAAAAGTAGCGAACCGTCCCGTCCGAGCACGGCTTCTTCCCCGTAAGCGTCACACGGAGCCACCGGCAATCATTCCATTTAGGGCGAATCGGATATCCTCAAAGACGCCCGCACCATCGCCGACATGGCCGGCTCCGCAAATCTCACCAGCGAGCACGTCTCCGAAGCCATCCAATACCGCTCCTTGATCGGCAATTGTGGACGTGAGGGCTGGCCCAAAAGTTGCGTTCCGAGACAGAAAAGACTCGTTTGGCAAGTTCCCGATAGCCCTGCCTCAGGACTCGCTCTGCATCAGATCAAATCCAAAGAATCCTGTTACGCGCTCGCGAAGGAGGGCGCTCGGCTTCCGGCAGTTCGTTTCCCATCCCAGAAGTGTTTTGACGCTTACCCCCAGCTCTTTGGCACATTCCTTTCGGGTCTTTTTCATTTCCATGCGGCGTTTTATGATCTGTTGACCAAGGCTGACCGGAGTCTCTGAATGATAAAAGGGCAACGAGTTGGGGTTTGTTGCCCCCGGCCTTCCAAGGGCAGGATCGGTGAATGGATTGGAGCCCAAATAGGCGATCACAGCAGGCTGTTGGGGCCAAGTTGGATACACCCGGTCAGTTTCCCACAGGCTGAGGGTTCGCTTGCTAACTCCCAGCCGTTCTGCGGCTTCCGACTGACGGATTCCCAAATCAAATCTTCTTTTTCTAAGATGCGCTCCGATGGTCTCGGGTTGTTTTGAAACGGGGAAGCTACGGGTCCAAACCGGGGAAATGTCCTTCCGTTCCACGTTTACAACCCTTTCACAAAGAGGCAACGTCGCGCACGGGTAACAGACCCTTTTGCGTGTTTGCCAACCGGGAGTTGAGGATGAGAAAACTTTGGTGCTTCGGGCCATACCGGCCGACCCACCTCCAGGGCGATTTAAAAATTTACTGTTTGCGCAGCGGCCGATTGCGCCGGAGATTTTTGCGGTGTTCAACACCTTCGAGTAAAAACAATCCCAACAACTGGCTTTGGGAAATTTTTCCCGGCTTTTTTTCAACGCGCGCCGAGGTCCGCAAATGCTTCAAAAATTCGGTCTTTAACTGCTTGTCCACCCACCCGCCGACACGAACCTTCTTAGCACTCATTGGGCCGGGATAATGATTGGTGTTCAACACCATGTCCAGCGATTTCTAAAAGGATTGATTGGCCGGACGATATGACTTAGGTTAGCAAAACGGGTCGCGTCTGCGACCCAAGTTTATGCCCAATAAGCGGTCCAAAAACAAAGCTTATATCGGTGGTTACATCGATAAAGTTCTCCACGCCGAAATCGTTCGTCTCGCGAAGGATGAGGGCATGGAACACAACAAATTCGGGTTTGTGGAAACATTGATCCGCGAGGCGATTGCCCGTCGAGAGAAGAAATCCGCCTCCGCAAAAGACTGACGCCCATTGCGAGCGGGCGCAGTTCGAGGCCGGCACAAAGACGCCGTTTACCACTTCACGGGCACGGTCATTTTCTTGCCAAAACGATTCTGGTAGTGGAGTTGCTTGTTGGCCACGCCGTATTCGTAAACCAGTTTGGTGAGCTTCACGTCGTAACAGCAATACTCGGCGATCTCCAACATTTTGCCTTCGCGAAACCATTTGATGGCCTGGAGGCCCTCGGCGGTTTTTTCCACGCCAAAGGTGGCGGTGGCGATGGAGTCGAGCGAGAGGCGGTGTTGCAGCGTGTTTTGAAGTTCCACGAGCATGTCGAGCGTGGGAAGCTGGCGCAGATCCAGGGAAGTGTAGCCGTGGAGGACTTCGTAATCGAAACGGAGATGGTTGAACCCGACGACGAGGTCGGCGCGTTGCAATTCAGTGAGGAGGTCGTCCACCTGTTTCTCGCCGTAGATTTTGTAACCATCGCGCGCGGTGCTGTAGGTGACGCCGATGCTCATGCGCATGGCGCTGATTTTGTCCCAGCCGCCGACTTCCTCGGCGGACTTCTGGGTTTCGAGATCGAAATAAACAATGTTCTTCATCAGCGAACGGTTAATTTAAGGGCATTGGCACAACACAAGTCAAAACATCCTTTCCGGATGCGCCCGGCGATAAAGCTTAAACCGGTTTGGCGATTTGAGAAGGATGGACGCAGGGGGAAATACCCCTTTGACCCGTTTGGTTAAAAACCATACTTTGGCCGCGTGGAAGATGATATCAGGGCATTCGATGCGCCGCCTACGCGTTTCATCATGCGGGCGCCGTTGCCGCGGTCCTATACGAATTACCTTGGGCGCATGCTGTTTCGCTTTCTGGTGACCGTGCAGGGCATCGGGGCGTTTGCCTTGATTACACTGGGGGTCATTCTCACCCAATTTCGCAAAGCGCGCGGCGTCACCTTTCCGGCCATCATCAAGGAACTGAGCCGTTCGGGGACGCGTTTGTTTCCGATGTTTCTGTTCCTGTCCGGCGCGCTGGGGTTGGTGGTGATTGGCCAGACAGTCTCGTGGTTGACGCGGGTGAATGCGAACACTTATCTCGGCACGGTGATGGTATTGGTGGTGGTGCGGGAATTGGGGCCGCTGCTGACGGCGTTGCTGGTGCTTTCCCGTTCCGGCACGTCCAACGTCATCGAGTTGGGCACGGCGCGGGCCCTGGGTGAAGTGGAGGCCCTGGAAGCGCTGGGGATTGATCCGATCCATTATCTCGTCATGCCGCGCGTCATTGGCATGGCGGGGGGCATTTTTGCCCTGACGATTTATTTCATTATTGGATCATTGGTGAGCGGTTATCTGTGGGCGTTTTTGCAAAACGTGCCGTTGCGGCCGGGTGATTATTTCAACCAACTGGCGGGGGCCTTGAACTGGATGGATTTTGTGGTGCTGGCGGTCAAGTCGTGCCTCTTTGGAGTGATCATCGCGATCATCACCTGCTATCATGGGCTGGCGCAGCCGTTGCGGTTGGAGGAAGTATCGCGCGCCACCGTCCGGGCCGTGGCGCAAAGCGTGATTGCCTGCGTGTTGCTGGACGCGCTCTTCATCATCCTTTACCTCGAGATCTAATGGACACAACCCCGACAGCGCCAGGCACACCGGTCATTGAGATGATGGGGGTCAACGTCAGTTCCCTGCGGGACTTGAGCGTGATCGTTTTGGAAAATGTCGATTGGACCGTCAACGCGGGGGATTACTGGGTGATCGCGGGAATGCAAGGCTCCGGGAAAAGCGATTTGCTGGCGATGACGGCGGGATTGACGCCGCCACAGAAAGGTCTGTATCGGCTCTTTGGTCATGAGATGCCCATCTTCGAAGGGGAATTGCTGAAGGAACGGTTGCGGGTCGGATTGGTTTTTGACGGCGGGCAGTTGTTCCATGAATTGACGGTGCGCGAAAACATTGCCCTGCCGTTGCGTTACCATAAGGAAGTGGGCCGGTCGGAAATTGAGCAGCGGGTCAATGCGATGCTGGAACTTACCGAGTTGGTTGACAGCGCCGGCAAGGTGCCCAGCGCCCTGGGGCGGAATTTACAGAAGCGCGCCGGACTGGCGCGGGCATTGATGCTGCGACCGGAAGTGTTGCTGCTGGACAATCCACTGGGCGGCCTGGATATGCGCCAGGTCCATTGGTGGTTAAACTTTCTGGATCAACTGCACGTCGGCCATGAGATTATGGGCGGCATCCGCGTGACGCTGGCCGCCACGGCGGAAGATTTGCGGCCATGGCGCGAGCGGGCCAGCCAGTTTGCGATTCTGAAAAACAAACATTTCATTCCGTTGGGCAATCGCCCACAAATGGCCGAGCATGCCGAGCCGCTCGTAAAAGAATTGTTGGCGGAAGGACCTTCGGGTAAGTAATAAGCCATGGCGCTCCAAGATTTAACCCCCCAGTTACGCACGCGGCTCAGCCGGATGGAACGGGCCGTGGGCTGGTTCGTGCTGCTGGCGACGCTGCTGTTTATTTCCGGCTTTGCTTATTACATTTATACCACGGCGGAGCGCAAGGGCTGGTTCAAAATCAAGGCGCCCTATTATACCTATGCGGAAAGCGGTGACGGCCTCAGCGTGGGAGACCAGGTGAAATTGATGGGGTTTCCGGCTGGCACAATCACGGAAATCACTGCGATGCCGCCACAGTGGGGATCATATACCAAGTCCAACGTATTCATTGCCTTTGTGGTACTGCAGCCGTTCTATGGGTATCTTTGGTCGGAGGGCTCGCTGGCGGAGGTGAACGAGTCCGGTTTTCTGGGCAAACGGGAACTGAACCTGACCAAGGGAACCAATGGTCATGCCACCTATCTCACCAATGTGTTTCGGGTGGTGCCCGTGGCAGTGGCCCAAGCCTTGCCGCACTTGGATAAATGGCGTTTGGGCGAGGATCTTTATGTGGGGACAAACCTGGAACTGAAAGCCTGGCAACCGCTCTCGCCGGAAGTGCTCCAAAAAGTGGCCGGTCTGGGAAAAACCGATGTCCGGGTAATCGATCCTACGGTCGGTAAGAAATCGTTGACGGCCATTTGGAATAATGAGGCACATTATTATGAGCCCTTTACCAAATCCAAACGTTACGGCCTGCCCCCGGATGAAACCCCGGCGCTGAATGCACGCCTGAAAGGCCTGGTCGCACAGGTGGAAGGGGCGCTGCCCAATTTCCTGCGGTTGACGAACGACCTTACCAGCGTCCTGACCAATAGCGCGCAGTTGACCTCCAATCTTAATATCGTGGCCCAGAGCGCGCGGCCGATGATCACGAACTTGACGGCGATTTCCGAGCACTTGAAGGAACCGCAGGGTTCGTTGGGTGAATGGCTGATCCCGACCAACATGAATCCGAAATTGGACACCATTTTGCAGAACGCCAACCTCACCTTGACCAACGCCAATACGAATCTGACGGTGCTGGCGGATGAATTGAGCCGGTCCCTCGACAGCCTGGCCAACGTGACCAGCAACCTGAACAACCAGGTGCAGTCCAACACCAACATTCTGACGCGTATTTCCGACGCCATCGTGCACAGCGACCAGTTTGTGCAGGGGTTGAAGCGTCATTGGCTCTTCCGTTCCGCGTTTCGCACCCCAAAAACCAACACGCCCGCCGCGCAAGTGGTGGAACCGGCGCGTTCCCCGCGGGATAAAACCAGTCACGGAGAATAGACGGCAGGTTTTTCCGGGTCGGGCCGAAAATCAGGGGCTTTTGGCGGGCAGAAGCATGTCTGAAGCAAAATGTTATCAAGTTTTGAATAACTAATCGCATTTGAGCCTTGTCATTTTAATTTTTCCTAATAACCATCTGGGCACTTATGTTGCACACCAAAAAGCGTGGCGGGCTCATGAAGTTGGCAACCGGCATCAGTGGTTTTGATGACATCACGGGAGGAGGACTGCCGCAGGGGCGCACGAGCCTCGTCATGGGCGGACCGGGCACCGGCAAAACGGTATTTGCGATGCAGAGTTTGGTGACGGGAGTGCAGCGGGGAGAGCCGGGTATCTTGGTGACTTTTCAGGAAAGCCCGCGGCAACTCGTGGAAGATGCCGCCACGTTTGGCTGGAACCTGGCGGAGTTGGAAAAGGACAAGCTGGTCATTCTCGACGCGCGCATCCGGCCCAATGTTTTCAAATCGATCGAACTTTACCTGACCGGGATGCTGGCGGGGATCAAGGTGGTGGCCGGCGAGATGGGCGCCCAACGCATTGTTTTTGATTCGCTGGACGCATTGCTTTCCCTGCTCGGCGACCGCACCACGGAGCGGCATGAAATGTTCCGACTGCGCGACTGGCTTTTGGAGAGCGGGTTGACGGCGGTGATCACGGCCCAGGTGGAGGGGGATGATCCGTTTATTTCCCAGCGGCACGGTTTTATGCAATTCATGGCGGATTGCGTGATCAGTTTGACGCATCAGGTGGGCAATCCGACGGCTTCGCGCACGGTGCGCGTGTTGAAGTATCGGGGCTCGGGATTTGCGGAGGAGGAATTTCCATTTGTGATTGGCCCGCAGGGGATGGAGATTTCCGGCAGCCCAAAAGCGGAGGCGGCCCGTCACATGCTCGGAGACAGGGCCGCCGGACTCCAAAAGGAAATCAAACAGGCCCGGGGCGAGTTCCAGTCGCGGATCGAATCGTTGAACCGCCAGTTGGAAATCAAGCAGGCGGAGCTCGACTTTCTGGTCCAGGCCGAGTCAAAACGCAAAAACGGAAGCGCCGGCCAGCGCCAGCAATCGGTGGGCAAAACAACCCGCAGGGCAGGCGCGCGCAGCAAGGCAAGAAACGTGTCCGCCCGCAAGTCCGTGCTGGTGCATAAGCAAGGCTAACCCAGCCCGGTTTTGTCTTTGGGACAGGGGCCAGCCCGGGCCCTGCGCCTCCCTTTTGCTTCACAGTGCGATTGACCAATGAAACCCCTTTGGTTAGTTTCGCCTTATTGTTCTCACCGATTCACATAATAACTGCCATGACGCAGCCGCTTTCGGCATTATGCCGGGCGGAAACCGTTGAGTTGTGGCTGTGAGCAAGAACCTGCATTTTCTGCTTTTGGAAGACTCCACGCAGGATGCGGAGGCGGTGGCGGACGCACTGCGGAAAGCAGGTTTTACTTTTTCCTTTCAGCATGCCCGGGGCGAGCAGGAGTTTATTCAAGCACTGGAGAAAAAACTTCCCGACGTGGTGCTCGCCGATTATACCCTGCCCGGTTTTGACGGGATGCAGGCGCTGGTGTTGCTCCGAAAAGACCATCCCGATATACCGTTCATCTGCGTCTCCGGGGCCATTGGCGAGGAAAAGCTGGTGGAACTATTAAAGCAGGGAGCGCTTGATTTTGTTTCCAAGCAACGGCTCTCCCAGTTGGGTCCGGCCATCCAACGCGCCCTGCGCGAGGTCGCGCAACGGGCCGGACAGAAACAGGCCGAGGCGGCGTTGCGGCACAGCGAATCCCGTTTTCGGGCGGTGTTTGAAGGGGCGGGCACCGGCATCATCGTCGAGGATCTGGAAGGGAAGATCATCGATACGAACCGCTCGTTGCAGGAGATGCTCGGTTACAGCGCGGCGGAATTGCAGCAAATAACCCGGAAGGACTTCACGCATGCGCGGGATCACAAGGAGGAAACGCATCATTTCCGGCGGCTGCTCTCTGGAGAGACGGCGTCGTATCAGGCGGAGAAGCGGTTTGTGCGCAAGGATGGACGGATCATTTGGGGGCGGCTGACCGTTACCATCATCCGCGATGTCACGGGCCAGCCGCAATTTCCGATTGCGATGATCGAGGACATCACGGCGCGGCAACGGGCGGAGGATGCGCTGGTGCAATACGCCGCGATTATTGAATCGACCCATGATGCGATCATCAGCATGACCTTTGACGGAATCATCTTTAGTTGGAACCCGGGCGCGGAACGGCTTTACGGTTACACGGCGGGTGAGGCCAACGGCCGCTCGCTTTCCATCATCACGCCACCCGACAAGGAAGAGGAAGTGGCCAAGATTCTGGAACGGATGCGGAGCGGTGAGCGGGTGGATAATTATGAAAGCGTGCGGCTGCGCAAGGACGGGAGCCGGTTGCATGTTTCGGTGACCGCCTCCCCGATCAAGGATGCGGCGGGCAAAACCATCGGGGCCTCCTCGATCTCGCGGGACATCACCCAACGCAAGGAGGCGGAAGAGGCGTTGCGCAAAAGCGAGGCGCGGCTGGCGAAGGCGCAGCAAATTGCGCGCCTCGGCAGTTGGGAGCGGGATTTGCAAACCAACACGCTGATCTGGTCGGATGAGACCTGCCGCATTTTTGGCATCGAGCCCGGCCAGTTTGAAGGCACGTATAAAGATTTCCTTGATCGCGTGCATCCGGATGACCTGGCACTGGTGCGGACTGCCGCGAAAGAAGCGCTGGAGTTTGGCCGGCCGTATGCGGTGGACCATCGAATTGTGCTGCCGAACGGGGAGATCCGGACGGTGAATGAACAGGCGGAGACGGTCCTGGATGCAGACGGAAAGCCTATTCGCTATCTCGGCACGGTCCTGGACATCACCCAAAGAAAAAAGGCGGAAGTACGCATCGCTGCCTTGTCCAATCTGGGCCAGCGGCTCAGTTCAGCCAGCACCTCCCGGCATGCCGCCGGAATTATTGCGGATGTGGCGGATAAACTTTTTGGCTGGGATGCCTGCAGTCTCGATCTTTGCTCGGCGGAAGAAGCGGTCTTTAATTCCATCCTGAACATGGACCTGGTCAATGGCCGGCGCACAGATCTTTCCAACGCCCGGCTGAAGACCGAAGTCAGCCCGCTGATGTGCCAGGTCATGGAACAAGGGGCGGAACTGATCTTGCGCCCGGAGTCGATGATCGCGGCGGAAGCCGGCCAGGGAGGCGAGATATCCCGCCAGGCGATGTCGCTGATGTATGTGCCGGTGCATAACGGGCCCGAAGCAATCGGGGTGCTGTCGATTCAAAGTTATTCCTTTGATGCGTACACGGAGGATGATCTGCACACGTTGCAGGCACTGGCGGATCACTGCGGCGGCGCGCTGGAACGCATCCGGACGGAAGCGGAAAACCAAAAGCTGGCGGCGTTTCCACAGGTCAATCCCAACCCGGTGCTGGAACTGGCGGCGGATGGGAGTCTTAATTATTTTAACGACGCCGCGTTGCAGATGGCGAAGTCTCTCGGGAAGAAACAGCCGGCGGAGATTCTGCCGCCGAACACGGGCAGCATGGTCCATGAATGCCTGGCGACGGGACGGAGCCGCTCGCGATTGGAAACGGTCATTGAAGGCCGCACGATTTCCTGGTCGTTTTTTCCGGTGCGGGAAATTGGCGTGGTCCATTGCTACGCGGGGGATGTCACGGAGCGGCAGAATCTGGAGGCCCAGTTGCGGCAGTCGCAGAAAATGGAATCCGTCGGCCAACTGGCGGGGGGCATTGCGCATGATTTCAACAATATCCTGACGGTGATCCAGGGGCACACGTCGCTGCTGGGCATGGCGGGCGGATTGTCCGAGAGCGCGCAGGAATCGGCGCAGCAGATCGGGCTGGCGGCCGAACGTGCGGCGAATTTAACGCGCCAATTGCTCACCTTCAGCCGGCGGCAGATCATGCAGCCGAAGAACCTGGACCTGAATGAAGTGGTGAACAACATGAGCAAGATGTTGCGGCGGCTTTTGGGCGAGGACGTGACCTTGCAGGTGAATTATACCGCCGGTCTGCCGCTGGTGCAGGCGGATCCGGGGATGATGGAGCAAATTTTGCTCAATCTTTCCGTCAATGCCCGCGATGCCATGCCCAAAGGGGGACGATTGTTCATTCACACCTCGGCGGTGACGGTGGATGAAGCCTACGTCCAGCACAATCATGAGGCGCATCCAGGCGATTACGTTTGTTTGACGGTGCGGGATACGGGCGTGGGAATTTCAGCGGAGAATTTGCGGCATATTTTCGAGCCGTTCTTTACCACCAAGGATGTGGGCAAGGGAACGGGGCTGGGGCTGGCGACGGTGTACGGCATCGTGCAACAGCATCGCGGCTGGATCAACGTGGCGAGCACGCTCGGCAAAGAGACGAAGTTCGAGATTTTTCTGCCAGCGACAGCGGCCAAAGCCGAAGCTGTGGAAACGCCGGCACCGGCCGCGAAGGTGCGGGGTGGGCGGGAAACCATCCTGGTGGTGGAAGATGAAACGCCGTTGCGGATCCTGGTGCGGAATGTCTTGGAGCGTTACGGCTACAAGGTGGTGGATGCGGCGTCCGGCGTATCCGCGCTGCCGGTGTGGGAGGAATTCAAGGGTCAAATCAGTTTGTTGCTCACGGACATGGTGATGCCGCACGGCATGAGCGGTCGCGAACTGGCGGCAAAGTTGCGGTGCGAAAATCCAAAGCTCAAGGTGATTTATTCGAGTGGTTACAGCCTGGCGGTGGTGGGGTCGGACATGGTGTTGCAGGAAGGTTTGAACTTTTTGCAGAAGCCGTATCACCCGCGAAAACTGGCACAGGCGGTGCGGGATTGTTTGGATGATAAGCACCACTGATTGGAAATCATCGAAGATCATCGAAGTTGGTGGTGTTTTGAGGCAGGTAGCTGCGTTTGATAGTTTATTACCGCATTATACCCAATTTGGGGTATAGCAAGAGCTAAAAAAAAAGGTAAACTTTTAACCTGCAATCCATGCACAACAAAATCAGAGTTTCCGACGTTTTAATTATGACAACCCCGTTCAAAGAAATTCCAGTGCGATTCAGGCCATTTATTTTCAAGGTTTTTTTGGTTGCAACCGCCACGCTGGTAATACTTTCTGCCTCCACCGGCCGGGCGCAAACGAATTGGACCGGGGACGTCGGACATGGGCATGCCAGCGCAGGAACTGCTGGGAGTGGCAATTGGGATACCGCCACCGCGAATACGGTCTGGTTGGATCAACTGGAGATCAGCTCGGCCGCACAGGGCTGGGGCGAGCCGCACAAAAACCAGTCGGTGGGCGGCCACCCGCTGACCATCGGCGGGAAGGCTTTTGAGCGCGGCTTCGGCACGCATGCGGAGAGCGACCTGCACATCAACCTGGGCGGCGACGCGCAATCGTTTTCCGCGAGCGTGGGCGTGGATGACGAAGTGAACAACCCGGCAGCGAGCGTGGAGTTCTACGTCATCGGCGACGGCCAGGAATTGTGGAACAGCGGCGTGATGCACGCCGGCGATGCGCCGAAGGAATGCGCGGTGAACCTGTCCGGCGTGAAGGCGATCACCTTGAAGGTCGGCGATGCGGATGACGGCAACAGCTACGACCATGCGGACTGGGCGGATGCCAAGTTTGAGACGACGGCAACAACCTTTACCGTGAGCGGGGAGGAGATTCCTTTGCCGGTGACGCCTTACATTTTGACGCCGCCGGTGCCGGCCACGCCGCGCATCAACGGCGCGGATGTCTTTGGCGTGCGGCCCGGTTCGCCATTCCTTTTCACAATCCCGGCGACGGGCGAACGGCCGATGAAATTTTCCGCGAAGAACCTGCCCCGCGGCCTGAAGCTGGATACCGAGACCGGTTACATCACCGGCACCTTGAAATCCAAGGGCGAATTCATCGTCACCTTGCGGGCCAAGAACATCCTCGGCATGGCAGAGAAGAAATTCCGCATCGAATGCGGCGACCAGATCGCGCTGACGCCGCCGATGGGCTGGAACAGTTGGAACTGTTTCGGCCATGCCGTTTCCGCGGACCGGGTGAAACGCGCGGCGGATGCGATGGTCAAGAGCGGCCTGATCAACCACGGCTGGACGTACATCAACATCGACGACGACTGGCAAAACAACCACGACTCGCAGGACCCGACCTTGCAAGGGGCGTTTCGTGACGCCAAAGGGTTTGTGGTGCCGAACTCCCGTTTTCCGGACATGACAGGACTGGCGGATTATGTGCATGGCCTGGGGTTGAAGATCGGTTTGTATTCCTCGCCCGGCCCGTGGACGTGCGGGGGTTGCACCGGCAGTTTTCAGCACGAGGAGCAGGACGCGCAGACGTATGCGAAGTGGGGCTTTGATTATCTGAAGTATGACTGGTGCAGCTACAGCGGCATCGCCGACGGCTCGCAGGAGACGGCCACGAACATTCCTACGTGGTCCGGGGGCAAGGGCAAGAACGACGTGGAAGTCGCGATTTATCCGTACCGCATCATGGGCAAGTATCTGCGGGAACAAAAGCGCGACATCGTTTTCAGCCTTTGCCAGTACGGCATGTCGGATGTGTGGAACTGGGGCGGTTCGGTGGACGGCAACAGCTGGCGGACGACGGGCGACATCATCGACACGTGGCGCAGCATGAGCGGCATCGGTTTCAGGCAGGACAAGGCCGCGCCGCTGGCGAAGCCGGGCAACTGGACTGACCCGGACATGCTGATCGTGGGCCAGGTTGGCTGGGGCAATGTCCATCCGACGCGCCTGTCCGCCGACGAGCAATACACGCACATCAGCCTGTGGTGCCTGTTGTCCGCGCCGCTGCTGATCGGCTGTGACATGGAGAAGCTCGATGACTTTACGCTGAGCCTGTTGAGCAATGACGAGGTGCTGGCGATCGACCAGGACGTGCTGGGCAAGGAGGCGACGTGCGTCATCAAGCACGACGACGTGCGGATCTACAAAAAGGACCTGGCCGACGGCGGAACGGCCATCGGCTTCTTCAACCTGGGGGCGACGGCGGCGGTGGTGCCGTTCAAAGAATTCGCGCAACTCGGGCTGACGGGCAAGCAGCATGTTCGCGACCTGTGGCGGCAAAAAAACGTGGGGGACCTGGATACAGCGAGCGAGACGCTGCCGCTCGGGATCCCCGCGCACGGGGTGTTGCTGTATAAATTTACGGCGGCGAAGTAAGCGGAGGCGGGTGGGTTTTTGTTGTACGGGCGTGGTGAGCAAATAAACGGGTCAGTCCCGCACATCCACATATTTTCAGTTTCTTTCCTCACGGCGCAGCCGGTTCGCCAGCGAGCCGGCTGCGCCCATCTTTAATCGTTGCGCGATCCAGTTCAAGCTCATGGTGGTTTCCCGGCGCAGAAGCCGGGCCACTTGCAGTTTCTTTGCGTCGCCCTTGCGGCGGCGCTTTAGCTCGGCCTCGGTCAGGCCCAGGCGTTTGCGCTCCCTGGCCGCCAGCTGGCCGGCCCAGGCCGCCTCACTCTCCCTGAGCTCCCCGCCGCCGTGATGGGCGCCGGCCTGCTCGCGCAGCGAGGCCAGCAATTCCTGCCGGAATTCCTTTCCCCCCAGGCCCCAACCGCCTGAGAAACCAGACGCGCAAGGGATGGATTTTCCTCACTATTGACGCTTTGGGCGGGCTATGAGGGCCCGCCGCTGTGCTTCGCGAATTGTGGTCCCCCCGGGAGAAGGTGAACCGGCAGCCGCTCCGGCCAGGATTTGGAACGAGGTTGCAATCTCCCGTTCTGGTCAGTCCGGGGGCAGTGCGCGGATGTGCCTGCGCTCGTCCGCCAGTCGTTTGGAAATTTGGCAAATCCGCTGCCGTAGTTTATACTGATGCTGCCTAAAACCACCCGCCCAGTCGGTCACGCGGTTTTGCAGTTGCAGAGTCCGTGTGGTGATTGATGCAGCCAGAAAACCTGGACGATGCAGGCAAAGGAAAAGGAGACCCTATGGCACATTACTTGATTGAGGCTGCCTACACAGCCGAGGCATGGAAGTCGTTGCTCAAGAAACCGGTGGACCGCGACAAAGCCGTCCGTCCGGTAATCAAGAAGCTGGGCGGCAGCCTGGTGAATTCTTGGTTTGCGTTCGGCGACCACGACATCGTACTGCTCGCGGAGTTCCCGGACAATGTGAGCGCAGCGTCGTTTGCGTTGGCAGCGATGGCAGGCGGCGCTTTGCGGTCGATCAAAACCACCCCTTTGCTGGAACTTCCCGAGGGCCGCGAGGCGATGAAGCGCGCAGCAAAGTCAGGATACCGGCCACCCGGCAAATAATGCCGCTGATGGACTGCCACTGGGGGCCAGAATGTTCCGATGCGACTGAAGCGAAGTGATGGGCGATGGCTGATTAAAGCGGACGTAGCTCTTAAACAAAGAGCTACGTCCCCTTTAATCCTTCCCGAACTCACTGATACCGCCGGGTATCCAACCAAGGTTTAAGATCATGCGTCTACTCAACATCCAATCCTCTCCGCGCGGGTCCAAGTCTGCGTCGATCAGGGTCACCAACGCCTTCCTCGAAGCCTACCGTCAAGCTTGTCCTGGGGTCATGGTCGACACCTTGAACGTCTGGGAGGAAAAGCTGCCGGACTTCGACCAGGAGGCCATCGGGGCGAAGTACTAAGGCGTGAACCAAGAACCGATGGACCCGGCCGAGACCGCCGTCTGGGACAAAATCCAGGAGCTGGCGGCACGCTTCCAGCAAGCGGACCGCATCGTGCTCGGCGTGCCCATGTGGAATTTCGCCTACCCTTACAAGCTCAAGCAATTGATTGATCTGGTCTCTCAGCGGAGGATGCTGTTCACCTATGATGGCTACGAGTACGGTGCTTTGCTGAATACTCGCCGCGCCTTTGTGGTCTAT
>JAQGPA010000149.1 GCA_028293325.1 Pedosphaera sp.
CGAGGGCTGAAAGCCCGCCATGTGATAGCCTGGGCTGGAGCGAGCACCGGCGAGCGCAGGCCCAGGTAAACCATCCGTACTCCTCCAAGCGCTGTAAGCGCGACACAAATCCGGAACCCCAATCATACAATTCCTTCCCCATAATGGCCGTGCGCAAGCACCCCCGAAGGGCGTGGCAGAACCTTGTATTTGTCCCCAGAGTGACCCGTCCGGAAGGACCTGCCCGTTAGGACCATAAAAAATTCATTCTTAAATTACCTTGACTGGTCTTGTCCATCCTTAAGGCTGCCTTGACTATCCTTAAATTCACCCCCCTGACCAGCCCGGTTGTCCGTCCGTCCATCTCTGTCCCCAATCCACTCTCAATCCTGTTAATCCTACTTGCCGCGCTATAGCCTTGGCGACGGTCGATCAAGAAAACTCCCCTCCGGATTCGTTCGCACCCTCCGCGACTCCGCCTCCCCCAACTCGGAACGCTGAACTCGGAACATTGTATTTCCCCCGGCGCCTCCGCGCCTCCGCGGTTAAATTCCGAATTCCGAAAACCCTGAACTCGGAACCTCGAACGTTGAACATTCTTGTTGCTCATCTTGGCGATTTAATCACATTCCCTAAATCGCGGCTGTCGCTCGTGTCGCTCGTGTCGCTCAGCTTTTTTCCAAGAAAACCCCAACCATCCCCTTTGTTTAAGCCATGTTGACGCGTTTTGACCTCCTGATTTGTGAAAAGTCTGTTTTTTTCTAACCAAAAATCAAAACTCAAAAATCAAAATTTCTTCACCCATCCGAAACCAATCCCAAAGGGATTGAATCATCCAGCCTTGGGTTGCGAGCACCGAGCTACCCAGGGGCAATGCCGATTAAATCCACAACCTTGAAAAGGTTGAATCACCCAATCCCCGGCGCGCGCGGAATCCTGATTTCTGAATAATTAATTCGGTAGCGTACTGCACTGAAGACAATTCCCTAGGCTCGGCAAAAGCTCCGCCCAGCCAAGCCCTGAAAACCCGTGCCCAACGGATCGCGGAATTCATTCCGCTCCAACTCCAGAACCGAATGAGAGCCCCAACAACCCTAAACGCCAAACCTTGAACTGAACTTCCGCCGCCTTCGTCCCGCATGCGGGAAGCAGGACACAGGGTGAGGGGTGCCAAACGCTCGTCCCATCCGATAACTCTGAACGCCGAACTCAAAACTCCTTGGCCCGCCAAAGCTGGGCGACGGCGGCGGAACATTGTGTTTGTTTTCATATTGGCTGTCCGCAAGCAGTGTGCCTCACGAATGCCTCTGGACGCCCACTTGGCGGCACATCTCCAATACCGGGCACGTTGAGCAATGCGGCAGTTTGCCCGTGCAAATATGCTTTCCGAACGGGACCAGCAGGCGGTTGATCTCCACCCAGTAACGCTTCGGCAACACGGATTCCAATGCCACCATGGTTTGCTCCGGCGTCGGCGTCTGGACGCAGCCCCAGCGGTTCGTCACGCGGTGCACATGGATATCTACCGCAATGCGCGCCTGCCCGCAGGCAATTCCCAAAGCCAGGTTCGCGCATTTCGGACCCACCCCGCGCAACCCCAACAGCACCTCCACATCGCACGGCAGAACGCCGTCGTGTTGTTCGGCCGCTGTGATGGCGATGTCGCGAATTGTGCGCGCCTTCGGTTCGTGAAATGTGCAGTCACGAATCAACCTGTCGATTTCCGCCACCTCGAGTTTGATCACCTCCGCCGGCGTTCGCGCGATTTCGAACAACCGCCGCGCCGTTGTCACCGTCACTTCATCCAGCGTGCGGATGGAAATGATGCAGGCGACAAGCTGCTCGAACACCGAGGAGAACCCCTCCTCCGCCAACTCAAACAACGCCGCCTTCGGGTAAGGCTGGACCGCCTCGCGCACCCGGGCCATCACGATGTCGATGTCGAATCGAACCTTGCTCGTTTCGCTTTCGGTTTCCGAACCCCCTCGCGCTCGCGCCCGTCGCAGCGCTTGTTTCCCGCGCACCTCCATACCTACCCATACGCCATCCTCACCGAAACTCAACCGCCCCAACCACCGCGCAATCACACTCCCGACCAAATCAAAACTGGGTAGAAGACAATTGCGCAAGCACCAACCTCGAAGCAGGTTGTGGAACAAAGCCCAAGGTTGCGAGGCACGAGCTACCTTGGGTAACACGCCCCTCACGTCCACCTCACTTCCGCGCCCAGCGCGGCGAGCACCGCGAGCATCTCAACCGAGAGCTTATCGCCTAATTTTAGTCCCCTCAGTCGCGTCCCAATAATAAATGGGGTAGCGCGCCTCTGGACGTGCGCTTCTACTTTTTGTATCCTTAAACATCGCTTAGTCGTGATTCAGGATTGAAAAATTAACGTGAGCAAGTGGAGACAATTTCAGCTTCTTTTTCGAGCCCATGTGATGCACGACTGGGAGTCGTTGCACGATATCGCAGCACACTATGCATCGGCTCATGAAAATGGCTTGTTGCCGCGCAAATACTATGACAAGGCGTTTCGCTATTATGAGTACGGCGCAAAGAAGGGCAACCCGGCATGCCAGTACGACTATGGCTTTATGCTGGTTTTAGGTAACGCTGGGGTCAAGAATGAGGAACTTGGACTCCAATGGATCAAAAAAGCTGCTGATGCCGGCTACTTGTCAGCCAGACACTTCTTGGCTGATTATCCGCAATAGACAGCAATCAAGGGCAGAGGATATTCCACCTGTTTCGATTTTGCGCCAAACAGGTGGGGCATTGATAATTGGGAATGAAACTCATTTTAGGGTTTCGTTCAAATGGTTTATAGTGGCTTCTACTTGGGCGGCTATTGGGGATCTCATATTTCGAAACAAGGCGCCTGAGGCACGAAAGTGACCAAGTGCCAACTGTAGTTGGCCTTGCTGCGCAAGTAATGATCCCAGATTGTAACGCGCTTGTGCTTCCAAAAGCCCAAAACCTCCGACAGCTGCGATGCCCAACGCTGTCTCTAATCGTTTGATTCCTTCAACAGTGTTGCCTTCCAGCACGCAGATATTTCCGAGGTTCATGAGCCAAGCCCCGGCTCTCTCCGCATCTCCAGTTTCTTCGGCGAGACGCACTGCGGTAGTAATATGTTCACGCGCGCTTTTCAGAATACCGGACTGCTCCGAGCCTGGGGCAAGGCGCCTAGCTTTCGCCAAAAGAATTCCACCGAGATGACCGGTGCGGTTTCCTTCGCCGCGCTTGTCACCGATTTCAATTGCGATTGCAAGCGCATCGCGGATCATTTTTTCACCTTCTGAGGCATCGCCGAGTTGGTTGGTGACCAAACCAAGATTGCTCAGGTTGTTGCCTTCGGCGAGTCGGTCTCCAGCCAGACGCGAGCCCTCAAGCGCGCCTGCATAAAGCCGTGCAGCTTCTTTGAAATTTCCGGTTTGGCGATGTAGGGTTCCGAGCGTGCCGAAACAGCTAATAGCCACCTCCATATTTTGGGAACGCTTCGCAACAGTTAGAGCCTCATGAAGCAATGCTTCGGCTCGCGGGAGGTTCTTCGCCTCTGAAAGCAGAGTGCCCCCGAGATTTTGAAGGTGGCTCGCTAGGTCATAGTCATTTCCGATGTCACGGGCGATGGCAACGGCCCGCTCGTAATGCTCTACGGCGCTTCTGATCTTGCCAAGCCTGGCGTAGGAAGTGCCGAGGTGCCCGTTGAAGATAGATTCGCGTTCCCGGTCACCGAGATTTTTCGCAGCTGCAATTGCCAGTTCAAGAAATGACATCGATTCAAGTTCGAGATTTCGTATTGTGAAGAAACTCATCCTAACGCAAAGTCCGAGCACTGTTTCGGATATAGCCAGATGATCCCCGTTGGCAGCAGCGCACTGAATAGCTTTTGTCAGATTAGGAAGCATTCGGTCGATGGCATGGAGGTCTTTCGGAGAGTTTTTACACACCGCGGTAGCCACCGAAGTGTAGTGCTGATAGAAACGGTGGCGCGTAAAATTCTGTTCCGCGGTGGCGGAGCGGCCGAAAAGAAACTCGGAATATTTGTGCAAGAGAGGATGAATCCTGTACTCACCCGCGCCAGTTCCCCAGTCTAACATTGAGACCACGACAAGCCGATCTAAAATTGACTCTGCCTTCTCCCTCTCGGCCATACAAACAGCAGCAATAGTGATCGCAGCGAGCGGACCAGATGCATAAATCCCTAACGAGCGGAAAATCCGTTGTTCGATTTCGTCTAAGTGATCGTAACTCAACGCGAACGACATCGCGATTCCTCGATGTCCCGGGAATGACAGGATTTCTGGGGCAAATTCCTGGAGTCGACGGCACAGGCCTTCTATGCTGAACCCCGGCTTGCGCTCGCGCACGGCGATTTGTCGTGCCACCAATTCCACAGCGAGCGGCAAATCGCCTAGCAGCGAAAGCAGCGTGTCCACGGCACTTACCTCCGTTCGGACGAGGGCGGATTCTGAAACCGATGCAAGTAGTTGACTACAATCTGCACGTTCCAGCGGCTCCACCCGAAACTGAGTCGCCCCAATAGCCGTGCCGACCGCCGCCTCCCGAGTAGTGATCAGGATGGAAACGTCAGGCGGCACATACGAAATGAAGGTGACTAGGTCTTTTGCCATGCGTTCGCCGACGTCGTCGATCAAAAGAAGCAGCCGCCCAGAGTTTGCTGCACGTTTCTTTAGCAGGTCGGCAAAAAGGGCCAGTTGCTCCTCGTGCTTCATGCCAGCTACGTCATACCCAAGAGAGCCAATCCAAGTCCGGAGTATCTCTGTAGTTCCTCCAAAATCGGTCGCCAACTCGGTCCATAGAATTCCTCCTGGAAAATCTGCCAGACATGCGTCTGCGACCTTCAACGCAAGTGCGGTCTTGCCAACACCACCCATCCCGATGATGGCAGCACGGCCACTTCGTGACCTCAGTTTTTCAGAAATATCTCGTGCCAGAACATTCCGTCCAATAAAGTGGGGAGGTGGAAGGGGCGGGGAGACCAGTACACCGGACAGAGCGTCTTTTTCTCTTCCGGGAGCTACACGCTTTCCCGCCCTGAATGCGGCAATCGCAGCAACGAAGTCCGTCTTTAGTCGCAGCAAAAGCTCGGGTGGGAAGGGGTGCCGTGCTAGCTCCCACTTGGTATGAACTTTCGAATGGTGATCGGTGCAAAGAACGACCAGGTTCTCGTATCGGTCGTCCGGTCCGGTGGCGTGGTGGCGAATGTGGTGAATGATGACCCCGGTGTCGCCGTCGATGTCCCAGCAGAGACAACACCTAAACGCACACTCATCTATGAGACGGTTCACTGCCTCACGGGGAATTTCCCGCCGCGTTTTTGCTTGGCGTATCTCATCGAGTTCTTTTTGGGAAAAAAGTTCTGCTAGTAGCGCAGGTCTGGCAGCGCAGAGCATTTCCCAATTGGAAAAGCGCACCTTGACGCGTTGCGCCAAGTCAGTGGACAGTCCGCGCCCTGTTAATAGCGCAATAAATGAATCCGGATTCATCAGACAAGTCACAAATGGTACACTCAGACCCCATCGTCGTCAGCAAAAACTCATTAAGCCTATTGCAGTTCGGCTACAACGAGTTGTGCTGCCAATGGTGGTTGACATCATTGGGAGTTACAATGCGCATGCCAGCGGCCAGAATGCTATGAACGGGATGGCTCATTTCGCGGGCAATTACTAAAGTACTAGAGAATTGTTCGGGCCGCGCAGTTCCTAACACACGACCTGGCTACTCGCAAAATATTGTCTGGTTGTTGTGACATTCGCCCACACAAATAAACTGGTTCGACCTTGATATTGAAAACCGTAAGTAGTTTGGGAGCCAGACAACTATTCTGTAGGAATGCGCTTGAGAATGGTGTGGGCATATGGGCAATGACCGCCCAGATCGCCCCGGGGCTGACACGTCACGATGCCGCTACGCTAAGGCTGGAACTTCTAACCATCCCCGCACTTACGGCAACAGCAGCGCGCGATAAAAGCGGCGCGGGAAGGGCGGCACATTCGTATCGCTAAAACTAAAGCTGCCACCAAAAGCCGTGTTGGTGAGCAGTGGAATCCACGGGCCTGTCAAATTCGTCGTGCCTTCGATGCGATAATTCCGCCCGGATAATCCGTTCACTTGAAATTGGAAATGCCCGCCGGCAAATGCCATCTGCCCGAGCGCCGGCGGGGTGTTGGCGCTGGTCAGGGCGACGAAATTCACTACCTGATTGTTCGTACCCGTGATGATGGCGCCTTGATTCCCGACCGGTTGAAAGCCGCGCGCAGTCATGTCGGTATCCTGGATGCCGACACTCCAACTCCCGGGGAAAACATTAAACTGGTAAAACCCATTGGTGTCGGTGCTGCCACTGCCAAAATAATTCACGCCATTAACGGTGACGTTGCCGGAAGGCCGCACCCCGACCACCGGCACGCCATTGGTGTCCTTTACCGTGCCGGAGATTTGCGCCGTGGCATTCTGGGCCATGACGATAATGTTATTCTGATCCACGCCATCGGTTACGCTGAAAATCAGGTTGGGGCCGACCAGGCCGAGACTGTCCGCCGACCCCGTTTCCAAATCAACATTCCAACTGCCGCCGAAAACACCCACATCAAAACTCCCATCGCCAGCCGTGGTGGGGTTGAGGCTGATCGCGGAGGTCCCGTTGGTCAAAAAGGGAAACACCGCCATCGTTACATTCGGCACGGCATTGCTGTTGCCATCAATTACATGCCCGCGCAGATGCGCGGTGATGTGCTGCACCACGAAATTCTGCAATATTGCCTGGCCATTGGTGATGGCCACCGTGGCTCCCTGGCCAATGAATCCAAGCAGGGCCAGCGAACCGTTGTCGGGACCGATGTTCAGTGCGCTGGAGCCCAGAACTCCGACAGCATAATTGCCATGGACGTCACTTTGCCCTTTGGCATCAAATACGTTGCCCTGATCCTGGCCATACATGATCAGGATCGGCACCGGATTGGTTTGGCTATCCTTGATGGAGCCGTAAACCAAGGCCGCTGCCTTGGTCAGTTGGAAATTGACGTTGGCGACGCTGCCGGTGGTGGTATTCACTTTAATTGAACTGTTCTGCCGGACGTAGCCGAGCAGCGTGCCGAATTCGGCCGATAACTTGACCTTCCACTGCGCGGCGCTTAGCGGGAGGCTATAATTCCCGTTGGTATCCGTGAAGCTAAGGGCAAATAAACTATTGGTGGTTTCGGCCTGAATCATTACTCCGGGCAATCCAATGCTGGTTGAACTGTCAGTGATGTTTCCTGAAACCGTGGTGGTCGCCGCCGCATTGGTGATGTTTTTTACGGCAAACACATTGGAAGTTACCGTCACGCCCGCCACGTTCTGATCCGCAACAAATCCGGGCACAACACAAAACACCCCAAAATTACCGGCCGGACTGTAGAGCGTGTAATTGCCATTGTCATCGGCGATCGTGCCGTCGAACACATTCCCGCTTTGATCGCCGAGGACAACCCGGGCGTGACTCAGCGGCAGACCCGTTCCGGCCGCCGTTGCCTGGCCGGTCACTCCCTGCGGATATGTTTTCTGTTTGATGGCATACGCTTGGGTGAACGGTGTAAAGCCGCTGGCGGGATCGGAAACCCTCAGCAAATAATTCCCGGCGAAAAGATCAATGGGTGTCGCCGCGCCCGGATAGGTCAGATCAACCCGAATCTGGCCATTGGTCAAACCGTCGTCATCGCCGGGCACATTTATATTGCGCACCCCGCCGATGAGCGGCACCTGGCCATCCGTAACCGTATAACTTTGCGACATCAAATCACCGACATCCACGATGCCATTGCTGTTGGCGTCAAAAAACCGCTCGATGCGGATCGTGCTGCCCGCGACCAGTCCGGTAATGCTCAGGCTGACCGTCCCGACATAGTCATTGGTGAACGCCGCCGGGGTAACCGTCAGCGACGGCGCGGCCATGCTCGAAATAGCGAACCCAAGGATTATCAGGCACAGACTAACGCGAATGATTTTTGAAAATGGCTTCATAACAATCGAAACACCGCAATACTTGCGACTTTGGCAGTTCTAACTGAGCAAGTCTAATACCAGTATCACTTTGCATAATTCCCCCCTTGTCTGTCGCGCAATCGATTGATTTGCAGCTTATTATGGCTCAAAATCGAACCGCTCTCTTCTTCTCCCAAACACCCGTTACTACACAGTAAGGGTGGCGATGCGGGTTAAGTTCGGTAGCCGGAAACAGGCACAATGTGATAAAAAGCAGGCCGGAGGCCGGTTATCCGCTATTCCAATATCTGTGTTCATCTGCGCAAATCTGCGGTTAAAATCTTCCTCGTTTTTTTGCGGTCAACTCTCCCCTAAGTTATCGGTGGAGTAAAACATCCTCCCCTGAAGTGCCCCGTGCGGAAGTAAGACCATTACCTACCCCCTGACTACCAATGTAAGTTGCTTTATGATAAGATATTAGGATTCGTTTGAGCGTGCCCTTTGGGGGTATCTTCGCAACTTAGTATGCCGCTACCTTGACACCGGACGATGGTTAAAGAAAACTGACTCTCCTTATGGCCGAACCTAAGACCAACGAATTGATGGAAAAGATCGTTTCGCTCTGCAAACGAAGGGGTTTCGTATTTCAATCCTCGGAGATCTATGGAGGCATCAACGGGTTTTGGGATTACGGTCCGCTGGGCGCGGAACTCAAGCGCAACGTCAAGGATGCTTGGTGGACGACCATGACCCGGATGCGCGAAGACGTCGCCGGCCTCGAAGCCACCATCATCATGGCCCCGGAAATTTGGCGCGCCTCCGGCCACGTGGATACTTTTGCCGACCTGATGGTAGAATGTCCGGTGACGAACCGTCGTTATCGCGTTGATCAGGTCGAGCCGCAAAGCGGAATTGTCTATTACTATTCCGGCGCCACTGAAGATCGCGCCAAATATGAAGCCTGGCTCGCTGAAAAGAAGCAGACGCCATCCCCAACCAAACAGTATGAGGACACGCGTCCCTTTTCCGTTCTGGTTGCCAAAGGCAAACCGCCTGAGTCAGCGCGCAAAGTTGCGGCGGAATATTATGCCAAGGCCGGTTTCGTCCAGTTCCCGACTTTGTTGGGAGAGCGGGCGGAACCTATCGACAACACATCACTCTACAGTCCGGATAGTGGAGCCCGTCTCACCGAGCCGCGCCCGTTCAACCTGATGTTCAAGACCTACGTGGGTCCGGTCGAGAGTGAGGACAATGTCGCTTATCTCCGTCCCGAAACTGCGCAGGCCATTTTTGCACAGTTCAAAAACGTGCTCGAAACATCGCGCCAGAAAGTACCGTTCGGCATCGCGCAAGTCGGCAAGGCGTTTCGCAACGAAGTCACGCCGCGTAACTTCACGTTCCGCTCGCGTGAGTTCGAGCAGATGGAATTGGAATTTTTCATCAAGCCGGATGAAGCCACCGAGGCCATCGCCGGCACCATCGCGAAACCCGGTGCCGCGCATCCCGGCGAGCCGCAGCCCTCCTGGGGTTGGGAGATTTGGCATAAATATTGGGTGGAAGAACGCATCCGGTTTTACGAAAACATCGGCCTGCCGCGCACCACGCTGGAAGAGTATTGGCAGAAGCCGGAGGAACTCGCGCACTACGCCCGCGCCACGGTGGACCTGCTGTTTAAATTTCCGTTCGGCACGCAGGAACTCGAAGGCATCGCCGCCCGCAGCGATTTCGACCTCAGCCAGCACGAACGTTTTTCCCGCAAGCCGATGGGCGTGTTTGATGAAGAATTGCGCACCGCGTGGGGCAAGCTCGACGACGCCAAAAAACAGGAGCTGTCCAGCCGCTATTACGAAGCGCGCCTGAAATATCTCACCAAGGTCGGCGTGCCGGCGGACCAGGCCGCCAAGGAAGCGAAGGACGCCGCTGAACGCCTGGCAAAGGGACAATATATCCCGCACGTAATCGAACCTTCCGCCGGAGTGGACCGCCTCATTCTCGCCTTGATTGCCAATGCGTTCACCGAAGTCACCGAGACGGATGAAAAAGGCAAGACGGAGACCCGCGTCATCATGAAGTTTCATCCGCGCATTGCGCCGATGAAGGTCGGTGTGATGCCGTTGCTCAAGAATAAACCCGAACTCGTCGCCAAGGCGCGCGAAGTATTTGAGCTCTTGCGCGGCCAGATGAGCGCCTTTTATGATGATGGCGGTTCCATCGGCCGCCGCTATGCGCGCCAGGACGAGGCTGGCACGCCATTCTGTTTGACCATTGATTTTGACACGCTCGGCGAGAAGCCGGAGTTGAAGGACACGGTCACCATTCGTTATCGCGATGATGGCAAACAGGAACGCGTCAACATCAGCGAACTGCTGCCGTTGCTCTTATCCAAGATTCGCTAAGTCAATAAGCCAAATGCCCACGAGTTCCGAACCATCGGCCGAGACCGGCAAGGAGACGCCCGCTAATGCACCGCAAGTGTTGAAGCGCGCGCCGACGCTCTATGCGATCATCATCTTCAAGCTCCTGAAGGGATCGCTGCTCGTGGCACTGGCGTTCATCTTCTACACGATGTCGGATAATGATCTGCCGACGCAGTACCAAAGCGCGTTGCATTCGCTCGGCCTCAATCCGGACCGTCGATTCTGGAGCGAGTTGGCGGTGAAAGTCGGCAACCTGACGGAACGCGAAGTGGTGCGCGTGGCCATCGGCACCTTCATCTACAGCCTGTTCTCGCTCGTGGAAGGTGTCGGCCTGATGTTCCGCGTGGGCTGGGCCGGCTGGCTCGCCATCGGCGAATCCGCCTTTTTCATCCCGATTGAAGTCTTGGAACTCATGCGCCATTTTACCCGGCCGGTCTTTATCATCCTGATTTTGAATATCGCCATGCTCTGGTACTTGTTCCAAAATCGCGAACGCCTTTTCCGACACCACCATCCCCGTCATTAGAAAACTTTCCGGCCTGCCGGCGGAATGCCTGTCCGACTTTTTCCTGCGTGACCGGAAGTGAAATTGATGACAAGCTTGAACCGTGACAACAACTGAAGCCCGCAAACTCCTGGAACAATTTCGCGCCGGCGGCGTGAGCCGTGAAAAAGTTCTGCGCGCATTTCAGGCCGCGCCGGTGGCGGACCTCGGCTATGCCCAGGTGGACACGCATCGCGCGTTGCGCAAAGGTTTCCCGGAGGTGATTTATGGCGCGGGCAAAACGCCGGCGCAGGTCGTGGGCATCGCCGCCAAGTTGCTGGAACGCGAACAGCGCATCCTCATCACCCGCATCACCCCGGAACATGCGCGTGCGTTGCGCAAAAAATTCAAACGTGCCGTGCATCACGCCACGGCCCGTTGCGTCACCATCGAAAAAAAACCGCTCAAGCCCCGCCCTGGCTACATCGCCGTGGTCTGCGCCGGCACCAGCGATTTGCCAGTCGCAGAAGAGGCGGCGGTCACGGCCGAAATCATGGGCAACCGCGTGGAACGCGTCAGCGACGTCGGTGTCTCAGGACTGCACCGGCTGTTTGGTAAATTGGAACTCGTCCAAAGCGCGAACGTGGTCATCGTTGTTGCCGGCATGGAAGGCGCATTGCCGAGCGTGATGGCGGGGTTGGTGTCGCGGCCGGTGATTGCCGTGCCGACGAGCGTCGGTTACGGCGCGAGCTTTGGCGGGCTTGCGGCATTGCTCGGCATGCTCAATAGTTGTGGCAGTGGCGTGACGGTGGTGAACATCGATAACGGCTTTGGCGCCGGTTATGCCGCCAGCCAGATCAATGCGTTGGCGGAGCAGGGTGTGGCATGAAAACGTTGTATCTCGATATTTTCAGTGGCATCAGCGGCGACATGTTCCTGGGCGCGCTGATTGATCTTGGCGTCGATCCCACCCTGTTGAACCGCGAACTGGCCCGGCTGCATTTGAGCGGCTTTCACCTGCACGTCGGCCGCCAGCACAAAGCCAATATCGCCGGCGTAAAATTCGATGTTCACCTGAGCGACGCCCACGATCACGGACATGGCGAGAAACACGATCACGCGCATGAGCATGAACACGTGCACGGCCGCAATTACCAACAGATCAAGGAATTGATTTTCAAGAGCGACTTGTCCCCCTGGGTAAAGGAAAAAGCCGTGAATGTTTTCCATCGCATCGCAGTGGCGGAAGGAACCATTCACGGGCAACCGCCGGAAGAAGTTCACTTTCACGAAGTCGGCGCGGTGGATTCCATTGTCGATATCGTGGGCGCCTGCATCGCGCTCGAAATGCTCAACCAGCCGCGCGTGCTGGCCGGTCCCGCCGTCGAGGGCACCGGCTGGATCAACTGCGCGCATGGGCGCTTTCCCATCCCAGCTCCGGCCACGCTGCACATCTTGGGCGCGCGCGGCATTCCGCTCACGCAATGCGACGAACCGAACGAATTGATCACCCCCACCGGCGCGGCCTTGCTCGCCGAATTTGCCGAGAGCTTCGGTCCCATGCGGGATTTGGTGGCCGCCAAAATCGGCTTTGGCGTTGGCACCCGGGACAACCAGACCCGCCCGAATGTCTTGCGGGCCATCCTCGGCGAAACCATTACGAACACCGCGCCCGGCCCGCAGTCAGCCAACGATTGGCAGACTGACACCATCGCCGTCCTGGAAACTAATCTGGACGACATCAACGCGGAAATTCTGGGCCATTTCGTCGAGCAAGCCCTGGCCGCCGGCGCGTTGGATGTGTTTCACACACCGATTCAGATGAAGAAAAACCGCCCCGGCGTATTGCTCACCGTGCTGTGCGCGGAAGCCGAGACGGACAAGTTCACCGAAATGATGCTGCGCCAGAGCAGCGCGTTCGGCGTGCGCCGTTCCTCGGCCGAGCGACGCAAACTCCAGCGCGAGTTTGCCACTGTGCCGACACCCTACGGCGAGGTGACCATCAAA
>JAQGPA010000215.1 GCA_028293325.1 Pedosphaera sp.
GGTGTTTTACTGGGGTTTTGATGAATTGGGGTTGGAAGTAGCGGGTAAACGGGCCAGACAGCGGTGAAAAGTGTCCTATAAGCAGCAACAATCAGCAGCACAACATTTTACAACTATGAGATTACAAGTTTTGAATCCGGTGACGACGATGGCTTCGATCGTGAAGCGGTGGCATTGGACGGCGGATTTTCAGGATTGGCGGGTGCAGACGATGAGTGAGCCGTTCACGGCGCGGGCGCAGGCGATGGCGCGGGAAACGCCGAATTACCGGGAACAGGTGGCGGGGACGGCGGTGGTTTTGCTGGCGTTGAATACCGTGGTAATGGTGGCGCTGTTGATGGGGCACGGAGCGGAAACGTATTCGTTGCATCCGGTGTGGCAGATCATCCTGGGCGCTTCGGTGGTGGGAATTTTCTTCAAGACGGCGCGGATGGTCCGGCTGATTAAGGGCAGACAGCGACCGACAGCGCAACTCATGCAGTAATTTGCCCAACACCTTAACCGATTATGTTTCCCCTGCTCTTGTATCCACTGTTGTCCGCCATGCCGATGGGCGTGCTGGTCGTGATCGTGAAGGTGTGGCACTGGTTGCAGGAGACGAAGGGGCTGAAGACGCCGGTGAAGGAGAAGTTGCTGCGCGGTCCGGGGGAATCGACGCGAAAGAAGAAAGAGGAGCTGGATGACAAAATCACGGATGCGTTTATTTATATTTTGGGACTGCCACTGACGTTTGTAACGTGTTATCTGACGGCGACGCGGTTTGTGCAAACATTGCCGGCCGGGTTTTGGACGATTTTGTTCGTCGTGGCGCTGGGGATTTACGGGGTGCTGGTGGTGCGGGTGCTTGATTTGCTGGAAAAGCGGCAGAATTGGCGTCGCGGTTTGAGCGGGGAAAAAGCGGTGGGTGAGGAGTTGAACCGGTTGATGGCGGATGGGTGCCATGTGTTTCATGATTTTCCGCTGGATCAAAAGGGGAACATTGATCATATCGTGGTGGCGCCGTCGGGCGTGTACGCGGTGGAGACGAAGACGCGCAGCAAGGGTGAGGCGTCCAAGACGCAAAAGGCGCATGAAGTGATCTATGACGGGAAGCGGTTGCAGTTTCCGGAACGGCAGGACAAGGAGGATTTAATCCAGGCGCGGAATCAGGCGAAGAGCTTGAGTGTTTTTCTTGGTCGCGAGGTAGGCACAGCGGTGGCAGTGAAGCCGGTGTTGACGCTCCCGGGTTGGTCTGTGACGACGAAAGCGCCGGGCGAAGTGGCAGTGCTGAATCATAAACAGATTCGGGCGGCCATTATCACGGAGTCGCCGGTGTTGTCGGAGCAGGAGATGAAGCAGATCGTGCAGCAGTTGGATCAGAAGTGCCGGGATGTCGAATTTTAAATTCCCAAGTTCAGGGTTCAGCGTTCGGAGTTCCGAGTTGCCGGATGGGGAAGTTCTCACGCAGAGGTGCTTCCGCACTGGCAATGGGAGGCGCGGAGAAGAAAAGGCAAATCAGTTTTAGAAAGCAGAATTAATCATGCAGGCGGGATTTCCTAACATTTTATAATATGACTGCTATTCCACGATTCCTGTTGATGGCGTTTCTCTGTCTTACGCCGGCTGTTGCCGCGCTATTCATCATTTTTCAAAAGCGGCGCGCCTGGCGAGCACAGCGGGTGGTTCCTTTTTCTGAATTGCGACGCCGTCCGGCGGGCGAATCATTGCGCCTCAAACTCGAAAAGTTAGACGAAGAATTTAATGATTCTCTTCTGTTTTTTGTGGGGATGCCAATTGCATTCACGGCCGCTAGTACGGTTTCCCATTGGTCCGGATTTGCCTATCCAGTCATGATATTTCTGTTTTCCCTCATTCCAACCATATGGTTTGGGCGAAAGTTGTATCGTGTGGGTTATGAGCGCGCCAATTATCAACTTGGGTTCGACGGAGAGCGTTTCGTGGGTGAAGTGTTGACTCAATTGGTTGGGAAGGGTTATCAAATTTTTCATGATCTGCCATTCGGTAATTTCAATATTGATCACGTTTTGGTCGGCCCGGCGGGAGTTTTTGCAGTCGAGACTAAAACACATCGCAAGCCGGTGAGAGAGTCGGGAGGCAAGGATTATCGGGTTGAGTTTGATGGTTCGTCGCTGCTCTGGCCTTGGGGAACCAAAAGTCAGGAAGTTAATCAAGCGGCGAACGGCGCACGGAAACTTGGGCAGTGGTTGTCCAGCGTGGTAGGCGAGAAGGTTGGCGTAGATCCCATCCTTACTTTGCCCGGCTGGATGGTGAACCGGAAAACACAGAATGCGACGGTTGAGGTGCTAAATCCAAAGGAGATCCTTAACTTTTGCGCTTTGAAGCAGAAATGTCTCGATGCGAATCTTATCCAGCGCATCTGTTATCAGTTGGAAGAGAAGTGCAAGCTGGAGATGAAGTAAAACCAAAATGGCAATCGGACAAGGATTTCA
Source organism: Pedosphaera sp. (assembly GCA_028293325.1). Lineage (GTDB taxonomy): Bacteria > Verrucomicrobiota > Verrucomicrobiia > Limisphaerales > Pedosphaeraceae > JAQGOT01. The sequence continues at coordinate 2,451 of JAQGPA010000215.1, forward strand.
CCGCGGAGTCGCGAAGGCGCGAAGCGGACGCGGAAGCAGGAAAGATGTTTTACCGCAGATAGAAGAAAATGAACGCAGATGCGGAAGGGGAAAATGGATTTTTCATCACGAAGATCAGGTAAGGGCACGAAGGAGTGCGCGGACAATTTTTATTTTGATTCCCCTCTCCCCTTCCTCCTCCCCGCTCAAGCATTCGCGGGGGTGCTTCCGCACGGGCAATGGGTGACGGAAGTTCAGTTCAAAGTTTGGCGTTTGGATATTGCTGAGCTCTCGTTCCGTTCTGTGGTTGAAGTGGAATAAATTCCGCGCACCTTGCCGCCCCGCTTGGGCGGGGCGGGGAAATGGAATGTCTTCGGTTGTAAACTGTGTTTTTCAAGTTTATGCGGGCCGGTCGTTCTCCCATTGCTGCGGGTGCTTCCGCACGGGCATCAAAGGCGTTGCCCATAACCGCGCTCCGTGTGAGGGTGCGGATGTATTCAGCTGTGTGGGGTTGCGAAACGCTTTTGTGACGGGCTCGGGGTTTCTGATTTCGGAGTGCTTCCGCACGGGCTGGGGGACAAACCCGCACGCGGGGTTGAATTCCCAACTGGGTGGTTGATTCAATTTTTACTGGAGGGTGTGGCCGGGGATGGAACAGGTGGGGTCGTTGGTCAGGGAGCCGAAGGTATAGGTGCCGCCGGAGGGACAGGTGGGGAATTTTGGGTTCGCAAGATGGCCGAGATAGGGGGCGATGTCGGCGGCGGTGACGATGTTGGTGGCGGTGAGGTGGCGTTCCAACGCGCATTGCTGGCTGGCACCGTCGATTTGCCGCAGGTTGTTGATGCAGATTTCGCATTGGATATCGGCGACGGTTTTGATTCCAGCGGTGGCGCGGACGGGGGTGGTGTTTTTGGCCATGGTAGTGATGGCGGTGCGAAGCTGGGTGTTTTCGGCGCGCAGTTTTTCGAGGTCGGACTGTTGGCGTCGGAGGAGGCCGACTTCGCCGCGGAGTTTGAGGAGTTCGCTTTTTTCCTTTTCGGAGAGTGCGAGGGTGTTGTTGGCCTGGGTGAGGAGGTTGGAGAGGCGATCGTTGTCGGCGTGGAGGTTTGCGAGTTGATCGGTTTGCTGGCGGAGGGTTTGGTTTTCCGCGCGGAGTTTGGCGGCGGATTGTTGCATGACCACAGGGGTGGCAATGGCGGCGACGGCGACGGTACCGATGAGGGCGAGTTTCATTATGTTCATAGATTTAATAATGGCCAGCACGGTGCCACCGACGGCGGCGCCGGTGAGGGCGGTGCCAGCCACGGTGGCGGCGAGTCCCGCGGGGGCCGCAGTGACGACGCCACCGGCAAGGGTGGCGGCGAGGACGGCGGCGGAGCATGCGAGGCCGTGGTGTTTCATAAGGGTGTGGAGTTTGTCCAAGGCGCGATTGACGCGCATGCGGGCGGCGTCTTCGTTGCTGCCGAGGGCCTGGCCGACGGAGCGGAAATCGCGTTGCTCGAAGTAGCGGAGGAGGATGGCGGTGCGGTCTTCGGGCTCGAGTTGGTCGATGGCGGCGTCGAGGAGGGGGGCGACGAGGGCGAGGTTGGCGGCGGAGTGATCGGGTTGGGTATTCATGGCAACGGCCTGCCTTTCACGGGATTGTCGGCGACGGTCGCGGCGCAGGATGGACGCGGCGATATAACAGGTGTGGCGATGGAGCCAGCCGCCGAGCATGACTTCGCGGGAAAGGGTGCGGGCCTTGCGGGCGAGGTCGGCAAAGACGGTTTGGGTGATGTCTTCGGCGAGGTGGGTGTCGCCATCGACGAGGCGGGTGGCGGCGGAGTAAACAAGATCGATGTAGCGGGTGACGAGTTCGCGGAAGGCGGGGTCGGACCCGTGGTTGACGAAGTCGGCAAGGAGTTTCTGGGTGTCGGTGTCGTTCATCGTAATCGTTACCTAATAGTAAAGAGCCGCTGGAATGGAAAACCGAACAAAATTTGTGCTTACACAAATGTTCAGAGTTCAGGGTTCCGCGTTCAGAGTTGAAAGAAATTGGCTGTCTGGGTAGGAAGAGGTTTCGGGTTTATTTCTTCGGGCCGGTCATTCCTTAGTTGCTGCGGGTGCTTCCGCACGGGCACCAAAGGCGTTGCCCATAGCCGCGCTCCGTTGAGGTGGTTGGGAGATTTCGGCTGTGTGGGGTTGCGAAATGCTTTTGTGGCGGGGTTTTTAAATTCGGAGTTCTTGGGCGGGGAAATGTTTGAGCCTCCTTACGTCGTCGCCTACCTATATGGTGGTTGGGCGACCGTGGGTTTTTCACATATTGGGAGATTGCAATGCACCCAGGGCCGGCAAACAAAGGGGCTGGTTGGGGTTTTCCTCAAAAAAAGCTGAGCGACAGGAGCGACACGAGCGACATCCACGGGTTTGCGTTTGTGGTGAAATGGACACGATGAATGATATAAAAGTTCGGAGTGCGGGTCCTTCCGGACGGGTCACCGCGGAATGCGGAATTATCCGGATTCACCGCGGAGGTGGGAGAAGGGGGAATGGGATCGACGATCCGCCTTCGCCAAGGCTTCGACGGACAGGCGAGGACGAGGACGACGACGAGGACGAACGGGGACCGGACGGGCATTATGAATGACAAGGTTAAACAAGGTAGCTTAAGGATCCGTGCGGGTAGCTGCCGGGTTTTAAGTTTGGACAAGGTTAGTCAGGGTGGTTTTAAGGATGGACAAGATAATTTAAGGCAATTTAAGAATCAATTTTTTGTGTCCTTCTGGACGGGTCACCATGGGGAAAGGGAATATACATATATGAGGAGTTTGCAAAATGGTGGTGTCGCCCCTCCGGGGCTTGAGATGAGTTGGGGCGGGTCCCACAGCTTGCGCTGTGGGCTAAGTTCTTGCGTGCCTCCGGCACTCGGGACGGCAGGCACAGGGCGCAAGCCACAACGAGATGATTCAAGGTATCGGAAGGTAACCGGAAGGTCAGTTAAGGTAACGGAAGGTTGTTTTTTTATGGGTGCTTCCGCACGGGTCATTATGAAGACAAAACACAAGGTTCGGGGTTTTGGGACAGGGAATTTCACCACGAAGGCGGAAGAAATGGGATCGACGACGAGGACGATGGGAAGAAAAGGCAGTTGCCCTCATTTCAGCCATCTCCCATCCGAGCGCTTCGGTGCGGTCTGGTTACGCGAGGGCGAGGTTTTTGATGATCTGGGTGGTGGAGTGGGCTTTGTTCAAGGTGTACATGTGCAACCCGGGTACGCCGGCGCGGAGGAGGTCGGCGCATTGTTGGGTGGCGTAGTCGATGCCGAATTGGGTGGCGGCGGTGTCGTCGTGGCCGAATTTCTCGAGGGATTGGATCAGGGGCGCGGGGAGTCGGGCGCCGCAGAGTGCAGTGAAGCGTTTGATCTGGCCGGCGCTCATAATAGGAATGATGCCGGGAACTATGGGGACGGTGACGCCGAGCTTGGTGAGGTGATCGCGGAACTGGAAGAAGTCGGTGTTGTCGAAAAAGAGCTGGGTGATGACGAAGTCGGCGCCGCAGTCGATTTTGTTTTTGAGGCGCTGCCAATCGACGTATTTGCCTTCCTTGCAGGCGACGTGGCCTTCGGGAAAACCGGCGGTGCCGATGGAGAAGCCGCCGAGTTGCTTGAGATAGGTGACGAGTTGATAGGAGTACTCGAAGCCGCCTTCGGTTTTGACGAATTCGGCGTTGCTGCCGGCAACGGGGTCGCCACGGAGGGCGAGGATGTTGTTGATGCCGAGGGCGCGGGCTTGCTGGACGACTTCGCCGAGTTGTTCGCGGGTGGAGTTGACGCAGGTGAGGTGGAGCATGGCGGTGAGGCGATGCTCGCGCTGGATGCGGTCCACGATCATGAGGGTCTTGTCGCGGGTGCTGCCGCCGGCGCCGTAGGTGACGGAGCAAAAATCGGGCTTGAGCTGGAGGAGCGCAGGGATGGTTTTCTCCAGGAGGTTGCGGTCGCCTTCGTCGGTCTTGGGGGGGAAGAACTCGAAAGAAATTACGGGCTGCTTGGCAGCAAGCTTGGCGGCGTGGATGTCGCGAACGAATTGCATTAGCAGAACATTATGCACTTCCTAATGGAAAAGACAAGGTGCGAACGCGGAGTGCGGAGTGCGGAGTGCGGAATTGGGAAAAGAAAATTACTGCGAAGAGATGGGGGCGCGGAGTTGGGGGGAGGTAAGGACTTCGGGGTTGACGAGGTGTTTGGGCGGGCGGCCGTGGAGGAGGTCGAGGATGGCATCGACGGCGGCGGCGCTGACGCGTTCGCCGGTTTCGCGGCTGCTGGAGGCCTGATGGGGCGAGAGGAGAAGATTGGGCGCGCTGCGAAAGGGATGTTGCGGGGGCAAGGGTTCCTCGCAGAAAACATCGAGGGCAGCGCCGGTAATCCAGCCTTCGCGCAGGGCGGTGAGGAGCGCGGGTTCGTCAATGAGCGCGCCGCGGGCGGTGTTGACGAGATAGGCGGTGGGTTTCATGCGGCGGAATTGGGCTTCGCCGAGCAGGCCGCGATTCTGCGGTTTGGCGGCGGCGTGGAGGGTGAGGTAATCGCTGCGAGCGAGGAGTTCGTCGAAGGAAACGAATTGGACGCCGGGATTTTCGGCAGCGGGTTTGGGCGTGGGATTGTGAGCGATGATTTGGAGATCGAAGCCGCGCGCGCGTTGAGCGACGGCTTGACCGATGCGGCCGAAACCAAGAATGCCGAGGGTTTTGCCGGCCATGTCGTGGCCCCAAGCGGGGAGCCAAAGGCCGTCGCGCATGGAACGAAGGCCTTCAGGAATGTGGCGGACGAGGGCGAGGAGGAGGGCAAAAGTGAAATCGGCGACGGCGCTGTCGGTGAGGCCGGGGGTGTAGGCGACGACAATGCCGTGGGCGGTGGCGGCGGGGATGTCGATGGCGTCATAGCCGACGCCCCAGCGGGAAATAATTTTGAGGCGCGCGGCGGCGGGCGAGGCGAGGACGGCGGCGGAAAATTGGTCGGAGCCAGCGATGACGGCGTCGGTTCCGTGGAGGAGGTCGAGCAATTCCTGACCGTTGACGCCGCCGGCTTTGGAGGCGTGGATGAGTTGGCAGCCGGCTTGTTGCAGCCGGGCGGCGGCTGGCTGGCCGACTTTGGCGATGGGCGCCGAGGTAATGAGAACCTTCCAAGGCATGGAATAAATTTACCCGCACGTTGCGGTTGGGCGCAAGTGCGGTGTGCGGGCGCGAGGCAGGAGCGTGGGGCGAACTTCTCTGCTGGAAAAAGTGGCGAGGGGAAATTAGGGTGGAGGCATGAAACGTCATTGTCACAAGTGTGGATGGGAGTGGACGCTGGCCGGGCAGCCGGGCCGGAGCGAGAGCTGCCATCAATGCGGCGCGGACTTGCGGGTGTGTTTGAATTGCGTGAGCTACGACGCGCGGGTGGCGCATCAATGCCGGGACCGGCGGGCGGAGCCGGAGGCGGAGAAAGCGGTGGGGAATTTCTGCGAGTTTTTCGAATTTGCGCGGCGGGATTGGGTGGCGAAGGACGGGAAGAACAGTCGCGAAGACGCGGCGCGGGCGCAGATGAAGAAGTTGTTTGGGGATTAGCAGTGGCGGGCGGTTTGGCGCGAGGAGGCAGTTGTGTGAGCAACAAAAAACCCCTTCCGGTTTCCCGGAAGGGGTGAAAGGATTCTAAATTAAATTAGAACTTGTAGATGACGTTCGCAATGAGCTCGTAGGCGTTGCGGCGGTTGCCTGTGCCGGCAACAGTGCCACCAAACTCGTCAGGCTTGCCGTCAGCCTGGTGGTCCCAGCGGAATTCCACGCGGCTGATAACGTTCTTCCAGAGGTCATATTGCGCGGTCAAGGTGAAATCAAACACCTTGGACGGCAAACCAGCAACAGCGTTGCCAGGGGTCTGCGAGAAGTACTCAGCGCGACCATTCAGGCTCAACTTGTCGGTGGCCTGGAAGGTTGCGTAGAGCGCCGTCGCATTGGCATAACCGGAAGTATTGCCAGTGAGAGGCTGCTTGGCTACGGCTTCGTAGTCATAGGAGGCGCCCAGCTTGAGCGCGGTGATCGGCGTATTCAGACTGCTGCCCACGTAGAAGCTGGTCTGGTCGGCTGCGCCACCCTTGGCGGGGGAAGCACTGTTGAAGCCATTGATGATACCCGCGTAGAGCGTGGAACCAGCAATGAAGCCCCAATCCTTGGGAGCGGTCAGCGAGACAGAACCCATATAGGTCTTGTAGGATTCCTTCTGACCGCCAGAAGTATTGAGCGCGCGGCCATTGATGGTCGGCCCGAAGGTATTAGCAACACCCACAGAAGCGCCAATAATGTCAGTGAACTGGTAGGAAGCCAGGACACCGGTGTGAGTGGTCGGTTCGATGGTGTAGCCGTACGAACGGGTGAAGTTGGGGTTGTTGCCCGCTTCAAAGACTTCGTAACCAATGATGGTGTCAAAAACACCGATCTTGATATCCAAGCCATTGCCCAGGGGAGCCTTGAGGTCCACGTAGGCTTGCTTGACGGCGAAGTCCGAGGAGGTGCCGGTGGATTGGGTACCCAGTCCGCCGACAATGTTCGCGTCAGGTCCGAACAACAGATCAACCTTGTAACCAGAGCCCCAACCGTCGGAGGCGTCAGCGTCCTTCTGGAGGGTCAGCTTGACGACGTTCAGGTTGAAACCGTCCGCTTTGTTAGGTGTGTTGAACGCGTACTTAGGGTTATTGGCGTTGCCGGTGCCAAAATTCCATTGAGCCGAGGTATCGACATAGCCACTGAGGGTGGTGGAAGAGAGCGCGGTCATGACCGAGCTGGCTTTTTCTTCCGCTTGCGCCACCGAGACGAGGCTAACAGCCCCGACAGCAGCCAAACCGAGTGTCCATTTATTAAACTTCATTGGTTCCTCCGATGTTAGTTAGTTGTGTTCTATTTTATGCATTTTGGGGGCAAATCCGGTTTACCCCGCACCCAAAAACGGGTGCATTTCCCGAATAAATAGGGAAAAGCGGGGAGCTTGACAACAAGTTTTTTTGATTCATTTGGCCCTCTTTCCCGCCCTTAAACCCCCGCTTTGGTCGTCCCAGTGCCATTGGCCATAGTGTTTTAGGGATGAATTAGCATTTGGAATGACCCCTCAGACGCTCCCTTTTAAAGGCACTTCCGACGGACAATTGCTGTCCCAAGATGGGGCAGGTGGCGGTTTGGGCCCAAAGTCAGAATACTAAATTAATGGGGTTTACGTGGGTAGTTTGGGCCTTGGGAAACGCGGCAACGGAATTGGAATGGCCCTTGCTAATGAAGTTTGCGTGACTTGTAACCTGATAACCAAAGTGTCCGGACCGGCCCAGCCGAGCGTCCGGCCGGATTCAGCCCAAGCCTAAAACCCTATGCCCTCATTCTCATACGTCGCCCGCGAAACGGCCACTGGCCGGGAAATTCGCAATACGGTGGAAGCCGCCACGGAGCAGGCCGCCATCTCCGCGCTCCTGAACCGGAACCTCCTGGTCGTCACCATCCAGGAAAAGGTCGGCAAGAAGGGTAAGACCTCGGGCGGCAAAGTCGCTTTGCAGGATCTGGTCATCTTCACCCGCCAATTGGCCACGATGATTGATGCCGGTTTGGCCATGGTCCAATCCCTGCAGGGACTGGCGGAGCAGACCACCAACAAGGTGATGCGGGATGTCATTAAGGACATCTGTGCGCGGGTCGAGGCGGGGGACAGCTTTTCGGAAGCACTCTCCAAGCATCCCAAGGCTTTTGACAAACTTTTCGTTTGCATGGTTGGCGCTGGTGAGCGCGGCGGTTTGCTGGCGGAAATTCTTTCCCGTCTGGCGACTTATCTGGAAAACGCCGCCCGGTTGCGCCGGAAGGTCAAATCCTCCATGATGTATCCCATCGTGGTCACGGTGGTGGCCATTGGCATCACGATTTTCCTGTTGGTCAAGGTGGTGCCGGTCTTCGGCGACATCTTCACGAGTTTTGGCGGTAAATTACCCGCGCCGACGCAGGTACTGATTAACGTCAGCGCTTTTGTCCAAAAATACCTGATCCTGATCCTGATGGCCGGTGGTGGCGGTGTTTACGGCTGGCTGTATTTCATCAAAACCAAGACGGGCCGCGAGTTCTGGGACGCACGGCGCATCAAGCTCCCCATCTTTGGCCACATCGCCCACAAAATCTGCCTGGCCCGGTTTACCCGCACATTTGCCTCCCTGATTCGCAGCGGTGTGCCGATTCTGGAAGTCATGAGCATCGTCTCGAACACCTGCGGCAATGTCGTTATGGAAAAGGCCATCAAGACCGCCGCGATTGACATTGAGCGCGGGGAGAATATCTCCACGGCCCTGGGCAAACATCCCATTTTCCCGAGCATGATCATCCGTATGATCACCGCCGGCGAGCAGACCGGCAAAATCGATAGCATGCTCGAACGCATCTCGGACTTTTTAGATGAAGAGATTGAAACGGTTCTCTCCGGCTTGACGGCGCTCATCGAGCCCATCCTGATTGTTTTCCTGGGTGTGGTCGTGGGTGGCATTGTGATTTGTATGTTCCTGCCAATCTTTAAGCTGAGCGATCTCGTCAGCGGCAACCACTAAAAGACCCTTTAATACGCGCGGCGGTGAAGCAAGAATCCCCCTTGCCCACCGCCGCGCCTTTCCTTTAATCTTATGCGAATGGCAAAGGTTCTGTTGGTGGACGATGAATTGACCATGGTGCAAATGGTCACCGAGATGCTCCGGCAGGAGGGCCATGAAGTATTTCCCTTCACCAATTTCAAGGATGCCATCTCCGGCATTGAAACGCACGCGCCGGAAATTGTCATCACCGACCTTTACCTGGATAAAACCCGCGCGCACGGTTTGGAGATTCTGCAAAAGGCGCGCTCCATCACCCCGCCGGCCAGCGTCATTGTCATCACCGCCTTTGGTTCGATTGAAACGGCCGTCGAAGCGATGAAGAGCGGCGCTTATGACTACCTGGAAAAGCCGTTCAAACTGGATGAGCTGAATCTGTGCATCCAGCGCGCGCTATCGTACAACGAAGCGATTTCAGAAAACCATTACCTCAAGAAGCAGCTCAAGAAGAAATATCAGTTCAGCCAAATCATCGGCACGGCGCCCAAAATGCAGGGGGTGTTCAAGATGATTGAACGCGTGGCGGATACGGACAGCACCATATTAATACTGGGCGAAAGCGGCACCGGGAAGGAATTGGTCGCCCGCGCCCTGCATTTCAACAGCCGGCGGCAGTTCGCCCCGTTCATCCCGGTCAATTGCAGCGCGCTGCCGGAGAATCTTCTGGAGTCGGAACTGTTTGGGCATCGCAAGGGATCCTTTACCGGCGCGGTCAACGATAAGAAGGGCCTGTTTCAGGAGGCCGATGGCGGGACAATTTTTCTCGATGAAGTAGGCTCCATGTCGCCCATGCTGCAAAGCCGGCTTTTGCGGGTGTTGCAAGAGCGCGAGGTGCGCCGTGTGGGGGAGAACATTCCCACCTATATTAACGTTCGTGTTTTGGCCGCCACGAATGAGCCGTTGGAGAAAAAGATCAAGGATGGCACCTTCCGCGAAGATTTGTATTACCGGCTTAATGTGATCGCCATCACGATGCCCAGCCTGCGCGAACGCCGGGATGACATCCCGCTGTTGGTGGCCCATTTCCTGAAAAACAAAATCAATCCGCGCACCGGTCAACCGGTCCAGATCACGCGGCAGACCATGGAAGTCCTCAGCGCCCATGATTGGCCGGGCAATGTGCGGGAATTGGAGAACGCCATTGAGCGGGCCGCCACGTTGTGCGAAGACAACGTCATTCAGGTCACCGATCTGCCGCCCAGCCTGGTCCAAAATCTTGCTCAACCCAGCGGAGCGGGCGACATCGCCCAATTGCCCACGCCCATGGCGTCGCCGACCCACCTTTATCCGCTCAATCCTGCCAATCAGGCCGCAACTCCGTTGCCCACGCCGTCGGCGCCGCAATCCGATGCGTCCCTGAAGGACTTTTTGCGTGAGCAGGAACTTGCCTATCTGAACCGCACCCTGGCACAAACCGGGGGCGACAAGGAAAGAGCCGCGTTGTCGCTAGGAATTAGCCTCGCCACACTGTATCGGAAACTTTCCGAAGACGAACGCAACGCTTGAGGCGGGATTGCCTGGCAGTTCCTGCCAAAAACTGCCCTTTTCTGCTGCAAATGCCTTTTTGGGGGTGGATCCTGCCTGCCCAGCGCAAATTTTGGTTTCTTTTCCCAGCTTGTTTAGTTATTATTGGAAGCTGGTTACTTTAAGTGACCTCTTATTCTGAATTGATCGCTAAACGAAACTTATGCCACTGACACATACCAAAGACCTGTTCGCCAAAGCCCTCAAAGGCAAGTACGCGCTCGGAGCTTTTAACGTCAACAACATGGAATTGCTCCAAGCCATCATCGAGGCTTGCGAAGAAGAAAAAGCGCCCGTGATGCTCCAGATTTCCAAGGGCGCGCGCCAATACGCTCACCCGGTCTATCTCAAGAAGCTCATCGAAGCCGCGGTCAGCCTCTCCAACATCCCCATCGCCGTCCATCTGGACCATGGCGATTCCTATGAGCTCTGCAAGGAATGCATCGACGAAGGTTTTACCAGCGTGATGATCGATGCCTCCCACGAACCGTTCGAGAAGAACGTCGAAGTTTGCAAGAAGGTGGTCGATTACGCCCACAAACATAATTGCGTGGTGGAAGGCGAACTCGGCATGCTCGTCGGCGCGCAACATGACGACGGCGAAGAAGGCGGCGGTTACTCCAAGGGCGGTTGCTATACGCACCCCGACGAAGCTGTGGAATTCGTGCGCCTGACCGGCGTGGATTCATTGGCTGTGGCCATTGGTAATTCGCATGGCGCTTACAAATTCAAAGGTGAACAGCATCTCGACCTCGATCGCCTCAAGGCCATCAAAAAAGCATTGCTCGACGCCGGCATGGGTGATTATCCCCTGGTGCTCCATGGAGCTTCCAGTGTGCCCAAGGATCTCGTCACCGAGATCAACAAGTACGGCGGCAAGATGGGTGAAGAAACTGCCGGCGTTCCGGAAGCGGACATCGAGATCGCGCGCCGCGTGGGTTGCACGAAGGTCAATATCGATACCGATCTGCGGCTTGCCATGACGGCGGCCATCCGCAAGGTGTTCGCCGAAAACCCCAAAGAATTCGATCCGCGCAAATACCTGGCTCCCGCCCGCACCAAAGTGAAGGAACTCGTCCGGCATAAAGTCCGCGACGTCCTTTGCTGCGCCGGGCACGCATTCGATTAAACCAGCCTTTTCAATAAACGGCGTCGTTGGCTAACTCCAGCGACGCCGTTTTCTTTTCCCACCATTGGATTTCCATTCCTTCAGAGCTTTTCTATCACAACGCCCGTATTTGAGCCTTTTTGTCTCTATATGTTGTCACTCCGCGCATTTCATTTGAGTCATAATTGCTCATATTTTTATCCGGTGAAATAACCACCTGTTTCACATCATGCTGAATATGAGCCATTTGCAAAAATGCAGCGGTGCGCCTTTTTCGTTGGCATGCGCAAAGCTATTTGTTGAATCGCAGTAAAACCAATTTACCAACAGAAAGGAAATAAAACTTATGAGTTATCAGACACGATCGCAACAGCCTGTCCCTTCCGCCTGGCCTGCTTTCGAGCGGTTATTTGGATTCCGCAATGAACTGGACCGTCTCTTTGAGCCCTTTGCCGAACTGACCCGCAGTTCCCAACTGCTTCGGGTCTGGAATCCAGCCATCGATCTCTATGAGGATAAGGAGAGCCTCATTGTGAAGGCGGAACTGCCCGGCATGAAGAAGGAAGACATTGACGTTTCGCTCCATGATGGCGCCTTGAGCATTTCCGGCGAGCGCAAGAACGAGCGAAAATTCCCGGAGGGTGAGACGCAGCGGTCCGAGCGTTTTGTGGGCCGCTTCCAACGGAGCGTGACCCTGCCCTCGCCCGTCAGCGCCGACCAGGTGACTGCGCAATACAAGGACGGCGTGCTGACCATCACGCTGCCCAAAACCGAGGAAGCCAAACCAAAACAAATTGAAGTCAACATCGGTTAACCAGCAACCCAAACCTCCGGCGGGAATTTTCCCGCCGGGTTCACCCTACCAATCCATATTATGAATACCGTAACTCAACCAGAAACTGCAAAAGACCTGCGCGGGGAGCAGTTGCCCAACGGCAGCGAGCGCCCGTTTGTTGCCCCGGACGTGAACATCTTTGAAACCAAGGACGGCTATTTTCTCGAAGCCGAGATACCGGGTGTGAATAAAGCGGGCCTGGAAATTACCGTCGAAGGCAACGAACTAACCATCGTGGGCCGTCGTGAATCATTTGAGCCCAAGGCGGAGTTGCTTTATCGCGAATCGTCGGTGTCCGATTACCGGCGGGTATTTGAACTCGACCCGGCGATCGACACCGGAAAGATCGACGCGAAAGTGGACCAGGGAATTCTGACCTTGCACCTGCCCAAAACTGAGCGGGTGAAACCGCGCAAAGTCACCGTGAGCGATTAGTCGGAACGCCGCTGTTCTGGCGGCCCCCGCATCTGCGAGACCCGCCACCCCGGCGACTCCCATAATCGCAGCGGCAGCCTTTAGCTGCGCCACCCCCCGAGCCTCACAAGAGCCTCGGGGATTTTTTGCGCACCCAACCATGTTAAATTTCAGCGCCGCAAGCCACGCCGAAGTCAGCGGTAGCCCTGCGTTTTGGATTGCGACATCAGATTAGCTTGTTATCTTGGCTGCGCTGGGTCTGCGGCTCGGCTTTGGATGATTAGGCGGCATCAACACCAACTTTATTATGAAGACTTGGAAATCGAAAATCTTCGGGGACAATCGCTCAAATTTTTACGGTTGTCTTGGCACGAGCTCCCTGCTTGCGGGCCTTTCGATTTGGCTCTTCAGCAAGGCTATTGATGCAGGCGCGCTTCGCTCTCCCAGTTGTTTATTATTCATGGCAATTTATGTAATCGTGCTTGGCCATTTCAGCATTTCAACCCAGAACTATCTTGCGCGAGTTGCCAACACCATCGAGCTTGAGGACGCCAAAAAGAAGAGTGCCAAAAGTGAGGCTGCTGACGCCTGACAAAATTGCTCAAGCCAACACCGGTGTTTCTCATCCCGGTCCGGGTGAAACCGAATGTTTATGAAAAAGTGCACTTACTGCGGTAAAGAATATCCGGACGAAGCGTCTGTTTGTGAAATTGACAGGCAACCGCTCCAGCCGGTTGCTCCCATGCCGCCGCCCGCACCGCAATCACCCGTTACCGACACTCAGCGCATTATTGATGGCGAACATCTTAAGCTGCTGTCCATTTTTCATTTCGTCGTTGCGGGTCTCGCTTTCTGCGGGGTTGCCTTCCTTTTGGTGCATTATTTGTTCATGAACGCTGTGTTCTCCAATCCCGAAATGTGGAAGTCCCAGCCAAACGCACACCCGCCGCCGAAGGAATTTCTAAAAATCTTCATTTGGTTCTACATTTTCATGGGCACGCTATTCGCAAGCGCGGGTGCCCTGAATCTGCTCTCCGGCCTCTTCCTCCGCCAACGAAGGCATCGCACTTTTTCCATTGTGGTTGGCGCTTTGAATTGCCTGCAGATTCCTTTTGGCACCGCGTTGGGAGTTTTTACGCTTATCGTCCTGTCACGTAATTCTGTCCGTGCGGCATATGACCACTAACCACGCGGGCAGGCCGGCAACACACCCGTGAACCGGGCTGCAAAAGCCATGAATGAAATTTGTTGGGAATGAAAATCTGGATCGTACTTGTGTTGCTCTTGAGTTCGGTGGCGCGGGCGGATGACTTTGCCGCGCTGGTGCGGGACCGCGCGGCGATTGAGCGCGTGTATTATCAGCATCGCCTGGGCCAGAAGCCGCCGTTCGAGGAAACGCTGCCGCCCGCCGCCCTGGAAAAGCTGGTGCGCCTGGATTTGAACAAGGAAGCGGTGCTCCGAAAAAAATACAGCATCGTCATTACGCCCGCGATGATTGAAGCCGAGGTGCAGCGCATCAACAGCACCACCCGCGCGCCGGAAATGCTGGCGGAGCTCAAGGCCGCGCTGGGCAACGACCCTATTAAATTTGCGAATGTCTTTGCCAAACCGATTCTCGTGGAGCGTGACTTGCACGTGCGGTTCGAGAATGATGACGCGCTGCATGCAGCGCAGCGTCGGGAGGGGGAGCAGGTCCGGACACAACTGCTGGCCACCCAAAACAGCGGTGCGGACGGCACGAACCGGCTGGCGTTGCTCCAGCAATCGCATCGCGCCGAAGTTTCCGAATTGACGTGGCAACTCGGCGCACGACCCGCGGAAACCAATGCGCCGGACGCGGAACTGCTGGAAGCGCAGAAACGTTTTGGCCCAAACGCGCAAGTCCTTTCCGCACCGCAGGATGCGGACAAAGAGCGAAAGCTTTATTTCATGGATTTGCCCGATGATTTACAAAGCGTGCTGCAAGCGCAATTGCGGAGGGCGGGTGACGTGAGCGCGGTGATTGAGACGCCCGGCGGGTTTCTATTTTATCTCGCCAAGGAGAAAACAAGTGCTATCTTAAATATCGCCGTGCTCTCCATTCCCAAACGTGACTATGAACAGTGGCTGGCGGATGAAGCCGGCCAAATAGGAAAATAATCTAATGAAAACCCTGCGCCTCTCGTTTTTGGCTTTCCTGCTGCTGGCAAAACTTTCGTCGAATGTTGCCGCGCAAACCTATGCGATCGATTGGTATAAAGTCGCCGGTGGCGGCGGCACGAGCACGGGCGGCGTTTATTCGGTGAGCGGCACCATCGGCCAGCATGATGCGAGCGCGGCGATGACCGGCGGGAGTTATTCCTTGAGCGGCGGTTTCTGGTCCCTGGTCGCGGTGCAAACGCCCGGCGCACCGACGCTGTTCATCACGACATCCGGGAACAATGCGGTGCTTTACTGGTCCAGTGGTGCCGCCGGCTATGTCCTGGAAAACAACGGCAACCTGACCACATCGAATGGCTGGTCAACGGTGGCACCGACGCCCGTGCCCCAGGGCGGTTTCAATTACGTTACCAACACCGTCGCGCCGGGAAATAATTTCTATCGCTTGCGTCATCCATAATTAGGGCTGAAGTTATAAGTGTTGAGACGGGCGAGTTCAGGCAATTGGGTTGTTGCGTTTGACAATTTTCCCCCATCCCCGCAGAGCTAAAGCCGAGGGTTTGCCTTGATCAACAGAAGTGGAGCAAGACTATGCAAACAAGGACCACCACATTGATAGCGACTGTGCGCGACATGGCGCACCGGCTGCTGGGCACCCCCGTGGATTATGACCCACTGATGGATCGGGTTGGAAATGCGCGTTTCGTGCTGCTGGGAGAGGCCACCCACGGCACACACGAGTTTTACCATGAACGCGCGCGGATCACGCAAAGACTCATCGAGGAGAAAGGGTTTGCGGCGGTGGCGGTGGAGGCGGACTGGCCGGATGCGTACCGGATCAATCGTTACGTGCGCGGCGTGAGTGAAGAAGATGAGTACGCCATCGAAGCCCTCACGAATTTTAAACGTTTTCCCACGTGGATGTGGCGCAACCTCGACGTGGTGGAATTTATCGAATGGTTGCGGGCGCATAATGAGACGCTCAGATTGGAGACGGCGAGAATCGGCTTTTACGGTCTCGACCTTTACAGCCTGCACTCCTCGATGGAGGCCGTGCTCCATTACCTGGAGAAGGTTGATCCCGAGGCGGCGGAACGCGCCCGCGCCCGTTATGCCTGCTTTGACCATTTCGGGGAAGACACGCAGACCTATGGTTTTGCCACGAGAGCCGGTCTTGCCAAATCCTGCGAACAGGAGGTGGTGAGCCAGCTTGTGGAACTGCAACAGCATGCGATGGATTATGCGCGACACGATGGTCGTATTGCCGAGGATGAGCTTTTTTATGTCGAACAGAATGCCCGGCTGGTGAAGAACGCGGAGAATTATTATCGCTCGATGTTTGACGAAACAGTGTCTTCGTGGAATTTGCGCGACCGTCACATGGTGGAGACACTGGAGGCACTCTCAACACATCTGAGTCGTGGGGGTGAGTCCGCCAAAATTGTCGTCTGGGCGCATAATTCGCATTTGGGTGACGCGCGAGCAACGCGAATGGGGGAACTAGGCGAACTGAATGTAGGCCAGTTGGTGCGTGAGCGATATGGCGGAGAATCAGTATTGGTCGGCTTCACCACGCACCATGGCACCGTCACGGCGGCGGCGGATTGGGGAGAGCCGGCCGAGCGCATGCGCGTTCGTCCCGCGCTGGCCGGCAGTTACGAGGCGCTGTTTCATGACGCAGGTTATGATCGCTTTTTGCTCACCTGGGGTCAGGATGACACAGTGCTGGAAGGCTTGCGCGAAGCGAAGCTCGAGCGGGCGATTGGGGTGGTTTATCGTCCGGAAACCGAACGGGCGAGCCATTACTTCCGGGCGCGGTTGCGCGAGCAATTTGACGCCGTGCTGCACTGCGACGAGACGTGGGCGGTGGAGCCGCTGGAGCGCACCGCGGAATGGAAGGAAGACGAACTGCCGGAGACGTATCCCTTTACGGTTTAAAAATCCTTCACCGACGCGAGGAGCGACCCTGCCATAAAAATCTTCGGTAGTGTTCTAATTTAAATTGGCAAACGAATTGTTTGCCGTTAATATGAACAGAATCGAAATTATGGGTGAATGTCCCATATGTCCTCTCGTGGCAGTCTTCGTAGTGATGGTTAGCTTTTTTTTCATGCTATGACGGATGAAAACGCAGTTTTAATAGTAGATGATTCTCCTGATGATGCGCAGGTATTGCTCCGCGCCATCAAAGACGCGGGAATACCAAATCCGGTGCACGTGGTCACTGATGGTGCCCAAGCAATCTCTTACTTTCAAGGCGAAGGCATTTATTCAGACTCAAAAATGTATCCGCCTGCCCGTATTGTGTTCCTCGATTTGAAAATGCCGGTGATGGATGGGTTTCAGGTATTGGACTGGCTCAACAATCGAACTCAGCTTGGCTCAAAATTGGTGATTGTTTTAACCGGTATCCATGATTTGAAGGAGGTTGACCGCGCCTACAAAAAGGGCGCCCATTCTTTCCTGGTCAAACCGTGCAATGCGGTGGATATTAAAAACTTGGTTAAGGCCTTTCCAGATCGCTGGGGGGGTTCCATCCCGGGAAGTCTAAATTAGGACACCATCTTCCGCCGGCTTGCCAGCCGTCATTTTCCGTGCTTAAATTAGCCCTTCGTGCAGATTAAGCCGTACAGCTCGAAATGACGTATAAACTCGCAAGCAGAATTTCCAATTTCATCCCGGCCCACAACGACAGCCGCGTGATTTGTTCGGGCCGCTTATTATTTTGTTTCCGTTACTTTTTGCCGATCCTGGTTTGCGTTGCCCTGAGCTGGCAAGCCCAGGCGTTTACGTCGGTGGTGGCGTGGGGCAACAATGCCGAAGGCGAGACCAATATTCCGCCGGCGCTCACCAACCTGGTGGCCGCCGCCATTGCCGGCGGTGAACTGCACAGCCTGGCGATGACCAGTAATCACACGGTCATTGCGTGGGGCGACAATACTCATCAACAAACCAACGTGCCGCCTGGGTTGACCAATATTATCCTGATTGCGGCGGGAGAATTTCATAACCTCGCGTTGCGCAGCAACAGCACGGTGGTGGCCTGGGGCTATAACAATAGCGGCCAGACAAATGTCCCGGCCAACCTTACCAATATTGTTGGCATTGCCGGCGGCGGTTTCCACAGTTTGGCATTGAAGCGGACTTCCTCGAACGCGACTGTGATTGCCTGGGGGGATAATTCCCAACTGCAAACCAACGTTCCCGCCGGTCTGACCAATGTCATGGCCATCGCTGCCGGTGGCTTTCACAGTCTCGCGTTGCGCAGCAACAGCACGGTGGTTGCCTGGGGAAATGATTTATATGGCCAGTCCGACGTGCCAACCGGACTGCTGAGCAACGTCACGGCCATCGCCTGCGGCAAATATCACAGCCTTGCACTGAAAACCAATGGCACCGTGGTCGCCTGGGGTGATGGTTCCCAAGGACAAACCAACGTGCCACCCGATCTAACGAATGTCGTTGCGATTGCCGCCGGTGAATATCACTGCCTGGCCCTGAGAAGTAACAACACGCTGGTCATTTGGGGTAACAACGTTTACGGCCAGACCAACGCGCCAGCCAGCCTCACCAATATCATTGCCTTTGCCGGCGGGGGATATCACAGCCTGGCCGTTCTCAATGATAGTCCGCCATTCATCATCAACCAACCGACCAATCAGACCACCACCAACTCGCTGAACATTCTTTTAGCCGTGACGGCCGCCGGCCCGCCGACGCTGCATTATCAATGGCAGTTCAAAAGCAACAATATTTCCGGCGCCACCAACTTCTCCTTGAGCCTCACCAACGTGCAGTTCACCAATGCGGGCAGTTATCGGGTGATAATAACGAATGGGTTCGGCTCCATTACCAGTTCCAACGCCCTGCTCACCGTTCTCCCGCATCCGTCTCAATTCGCCACCCTGCCGCCGGCTTTGCAGTTCACCAATACCGGCTTTATGCTTCAACTCACCAACTTGTTCGCGCACGGCCCGGTGATTATTTACGCCTCCACCAATTTGATTAATTGGCAACCGATTTTTACCAATCTGCCGGTGACCGGATCCTTTCAATTCATCGATACGGAAGCCACGAATCTCCCGTTCCGCTTTTATCGCGCCGCTGAACAATAGGCGCGCAACTCAGGAGCGCAGCAATGCAAATTCAAGTTCCTGGCCGGTGGTGTCATCCCAGGAGCGGCCGGACAGGCAGAGGACGGCGATAAATTTCTGCAGCCCCTCTTCCAAGCGGATGATGAGCGGACGGCCCTTGCTGGAAACCAACTCGACTCGCGCCATCATCCATTCGCCAGCCACCACGCGGACTTTGACCCGGTCGCCCACGCTCATGATCAGCCGTCCGGTGCGATACACCACGGAACGACGGTTCAATTTCGGATCGGCCGAATCCGGACAACGGCGATGAAACGTGTGACGGTCGCCCAGCAGGGAAGCACCCTGTGGCAAGTCCAATGTGCGATTCATGACCACACGGTAATAGCACCACCATGGCGGGCCGTGTAGTCGGTGAATTCAGAAATTCCCGCTTCCAAGCGTCCTACAAGCAGCGGGGACGCGGAAGGGCATTAAAAGTACCAACTCATGCCCGCGTAAAGGATGCTCGCATTGATGCCGCCGTTGGGTTTTTTGATTCCCGCATTGGAGATGTGCATGAAACGGTATTCGGTCGTGAGGGCCAAATTCCGGCAGAAGAAATAATTTATCCCGGGTCCGCCCTGTTCGGTGAACTCGAAGTCCGTGCCCAAAGCCGGCCGGCGAATATCGGTCCACAAGCAGCCGCCGCCTACTTGCAAATAGGGAACCAGGCGCGTGCCGGTCATGAAATCATAGCGCAAAATGCCCAGCCCGCCGCCCAGGAACGCGGTGTGGGGGTAATATTGTTCGCCGCCAAAGCCCTCACCCAGCAACTCGAAGTTGCCTTGAAACCAATGCCCCTGACCGACCAAATCGGTGATGACATTGCCGTAGCGCACCGCACCCAAAACCATATCGTGCGAGGGGGAGCTTTTAATCCAGCGGTGCATGCCAAGCGCCAACCCGAGCGAAAAACCGGCCTGGTGCGTTCCCGAGCGAAAGCCTTCGCCCACTCCAGCTTTCCAAATTTGCGGCTCCGGCTTGGACAAGCTCAATCGCGCATCCAACCCCGGACGCAGTCCCGTTTCATTGTCCTTAACTTCGCCGCCCGATTCCTGACCCTGGCTGAGCCCGCAGCCCAGCCCCAACAAAACCGCGACACCGCCCAATATCCATTTCCTCATAAAGTTCCAATTCTGACCAATTCTGACTGTACTGCAAATTGTTCCAACCGATTTCGTGTGGCCCGAATATCACCTATCCGGCCAAATCGCGCAAGGGCACGCAGCTTGATTGCGAACACCCCCATGGACGATGGCTTTGAGCGTGTTAAATTAGGGCAGCAAGTGCCCGGTGCTTCCAGAGTGAAGCTGGCAAGGAGGAAACAGCATGAACGAAGCGAATCCACCCGGACCGCCCAGGAACAATCCGCCGCCGGTGGAACGCCCCCGGAAGTTTAGTTTCAAACGCCCCGGGGTCATATTTACCACCGCAGGGTTGATCGCGCTCCTCTGCTTTTATGGACTCCGCTATCTCGCCCACTCCCGGACGCATGTGTCCACGGACGATGCGTTCATCGAGGCCGACGTTGTGGCCATGGCGCCAAAAGTTTCCGGACAGGTCCAAACCGTTCATATCAATGACAACCAATTCATTCGCACCGGAGAGTTGCTGGTGGAAATTGATCCCCGCGATTACCAGGCGCGCGTCAACGAACGCCAGGCGGCGTTGCAGGCGGCGCAAGCCGGGGTTCTCTCCGCGCAAAGCAATCTTGAGCAAGCCCGTGCCCGCGTGGTGTCCGCCGAAGCCGACCGCAGCCAGCGGGAAGCGGAAGCGATAGCCGAAGCCGCAATCGCCACCAATGCGGAACGGGATTTGCAACGCAACCAGGAGCTGCTGCGCAACAAGACCATCTCCTCCCAGGAGTTTGACGCCGTCCGTACGACCGCCGCGAACGCCAAGGCCAACCTCGAGGCGGCCCGCCACAGAGTCGCCAGCGCCGAGGCCGTCCTCAACGCCGCGAAGAAGCAAATGGCCGCCGCGCAAGCCGCGGTGGACACCGCGGTGGCGCAGGTCAGCCAGGTGGCAGCCGATTTAGAAAACGCCGAACTGAATCTCTCCTATACCAAAATCCGTTCGCCGGCTTATGGCTGGGTGACGCGTAAAGCGGTGGCGCCGGGTTCGTACGTGCAAGTCGGCCAGAATCTTTTGGCCATCGTGCCGACCAATCTTTGGGTGGTTGCCAATTTCAAGGAGACACAACTCAAAAACATGCACCCGGGTCAACCGGCGCAAATTGACGTCAGCGCGTTCCCGCATGACATCTACCACGGCCACGTCGATAGCATCCAGGCGGGCAGCGGCGCGCGCTTCAGCCTGTTACCGCCGGAAAATGCGGTGGGGAACTTCGTCAAAGTGGTGCAACGGGTGCCGGTCAAAATCCTTTTCGATGATCCGTTGAATCCACGGCACGTTTACGGTCCCGGCATGTCAACGGTTCCCTCGGTCCAGGTGGGGAACGCCTCGCTGCCGGTTTGGTTGCTGCTGCTCATCGCAGTGATGGTGGGCATTTTCGTTGCTCTCTTTGGGCTGCGACGGGCGGCCAAATCCAAACCTTCACCTCAACCCGCATAATTCGAGTCGCCCATGCCCGAGACCGATACAACTGAGCCGGCACAATGGCATCCCGCGCATAACCCGTGGGTCATCGCCGTCTCCGTGATGCTGGCCACGTTCATGGAGATTCTCGACACCTCGGTGGCGAATGTGGCGCTGCCGCACATTGCGGGGAGTCTCGCCGCCAGCACGGACGAATCGACGTGGGTCCTGACCAGTTATCTTATTTCCAATGCCATCGTCCTGCCAATCACCGGCTGGCTGGGAAACCGATTTGGCCGCAAACGATTGCTCATTACCTGTATTGCAATATTCACCGTGGCCTCGGCATTGTGCGGCGCGGCGCCCAGTCTCAGTTTTCTGATTATTGCCCGCGTCTTGCAAGGGGTGGGCGGTGGGGCGCTCCAGCCCATTTCCCAGGCGGTGTTGCTGGAGAGTTTTCCACCGGCCAAACGCGGCGTGGCGATGTCGGTCTTTGCCATGGGCGTGGTGGTGGCACCGATTCTCGGGCCCACGTTGGGCGGTTGGATCACGGATAATTATTCGTGGCGCTGGATTTTTTACATCAATCTCCCGATTGGCGCGCTGGCGGCGTTCATGTCCGGGATGTTCGTGCAGGACCCGCCGTACATCAAGCGCAGCCATGAACCGGTGGATTACATCGGCTTTGGGCTGCTCGCCATCTGGCTCGCCACGCTGCAAATCATTCTCGACAAGGGACAGGAAGAGGATTGGTTTGCTTCGCGCTGGATTTTTGGACTCGCCGTCACATCGCTTTGTTCGATGATTGCCTTTATCATCCGGGAGCTGTGCACCGACGCGCCGATCGTCAACCTGCGCATTCTCAAGAACCGCAACTTCGCGGTGGGCATTTTTCTCATGGCGATAGTGGGCGCGGTGCTGTACGGCACCACCGCCGCCCTGCCCCTCTTTATGCAGACCTTGCTCGGGTTTCCGGCGCTGCAAAGCGGACTCGCACTCAGCCCGCGCGGCGTGGGCGCGTTTCTCTTCAACATTCTGGTCGGCCAACTTGTCGGGCGCACCAGCAATCGCATGCTGATCGGCCTCGGGTTTTGTTTTTTGACTTATTCCTCCTTCATGCTGGGGCGGATTAATTTGGAGGTGGGCGTTGCCTATTTGATCTGGCCCTCGGTGATCAACGGCATTGCGTTGAGTTTTATCTTTGTGCCGCTCACCACGACGACGATGGGCCACTTGCGCCAGGACCAATTGGGCAATGCCACCGGCATTTTCAACCTGATGCGCAACCTGGGCGGCAGCGTGGGCATTGCCGCCGTCACCACCATTGTCGCGCGCGCCGAGCAGGCGCACCAAGCCATGATGGTGGCACACCTGACGCCGTACGATCAGACCTACCGGGATTTTCTGGCCCGCGCCCAGGCCGCGCTCGCGCCGCACAGCGGCGACTGGCTCGCCCAATTGCAGGCGCAAGGATTGCTCTACTCGACGCTGCAACAGCAGGCCACGCTTTGGGCGTTCGTGGATAACTTCCGCCTGTTCGGATTGCTCTGCCTGCTCTGCGTGCCGTTGGTTTTTCTCTTCAAAAGAGTCCGGCGCCAACGTGGCATCGTCGTCGCGCATTAATCTAGCCATGCCTGCGACCATAAAAAGTAATCATGTCGGCGGCTTGGCGGGCGGAATTTGCGTGACGGGGATGGGATTGGTGCGGCGCTTTTGAAACCAGCCGACACCGAAAAGATCAACCAGGCCACGGCCGAGGCGATTCCAAACGCCGTATTTGGAAACGCCGGCGACGCGGGGACGATGGCTCACGGGGATTTCGCAGACCTTGGCGCCGCTGCCGTGAACAAGGATGGGCATGAAGCGGTGAAAGCCGTTGAAAGCAAAGAGGCCTTCGAGCACGGTGCGCTTGAAAATGCGCAGGCCGCAACCGGTGTCCTGGAAATCGACGCCCAAAATTGTCCGGCGCGCGCCTCGGGCAATGCGCGATGACGCGCGGCGCACGAAGGTATCTTTGCGCTGCGTGCGCTTGCCGCAGACGAGATCGTATTGGCCGAGTTCGGCGAGCATCCTGGGGAAATCGGCGGGGTCGTTTTGCAAATCGCCGTCGAGCGTGCCGATAATAGGGCTGGTGGTTCCGCGAAAGCCGGTCCACAAAGCGGCGCTCTGGCCGCTGTTGCGACTGTGGCGGATGCCGCGGACGCGGGGGTCGGCCTGGTGGGCGGCCTGGATGCGCGCCCAGGTGTCGTCGGTGCTGCAATCATCCACGAGCACAAGTTCGACGGGACGTTTTTCGTCGCGCAACGCCGCGAGGACCTGCGTGGCGAGCGGCGCCACGTTGTCGGCTTCGTTATACATCGGGACGATGATGGAAATTTCCGGCGACATCAGTTCAGTTTGGCTGGTTCAGCGTAAATTGCGACACGCAAAAATCTGGATTCGGCGATAGACCTGGCCGTGATAATAAACATCGCGCATGCCGAGATCGGTGACGGACTCAAAATCTTTGCCCAAAAATTCCGGCGCGGCCTGCGGCTCGGTGCCTTGCCTGACAAAGAGCGCGTTTTCGCCTTTGCGATTTTTGTAGCCCGGCCAGAAATAAAACTGGTTCTCCGGCGCTGCCAGCGGCCAGGCATAAACCAACGGATGATCGGGCACACCTTGCTTGGCTTCCGGCAGATAAAATGTCAAGAGCGAGGTGGTGCCGTAATGGTCGCAGATGAAAAAGACCGGTTTGCCTTCCGCGAGCAGCTTCGTCCGCTCTTCGCCGGCGAGGCGCGCCATCTCGGACCATTTGGTGACCCGCCGCAACGGATCGCTGCGCGGCGGCAGTGGGCGTCCGGTGATGGCCGGGACGATGCCGGGCGCTTGCATGAACAAGGTGGCAATGCCGCCAAGGACCAGGCTCACGATGAGCAGTGACTTCACCCAACGTTGGCCATCGCGCCAGCGTTGATCAAAATAGACAACCATCAGCGCGAACAACGGCACGATGGCGGGAGCAATCCAGTTGGGCAGCACCCGCGAACGGATGGAGAAGAGGAAATAAAAAATGAAGATGGGCGCGCCCATGGAAAATAAATAAAGCAGCAACGGGCGGTTCTTTTCCGAGCGCCAAAAGGCGATGGCCGCCCAAATCATCCCGACGAAAAAGATGGGATG
>JAQGPA010000159.1 GCA_028293325.1 Pedosphaera sp.
AGATGATTTCATTGATGCCATCGCCATTGAGGTCAGCCAAGGTGGGCGAAGTATTCATGACGGCGTTCTGGCTGCTGGCGTAGGGAAAGCCGGGTAGCCGAGTGCCATTCCATTTGAACGCATCCAGCATCCACTGGCCGCTGGAGTTGCGATAGGGAACGATGATTTCCAGGTCTGGGGAGGCATCCACATTGCCGACGGTCAGAGTACCGAGGTGCCAGTCGCCATCGCCTGCCTGAAAAGAGGACATTAACCCGGCGGACACTGACAAGGGCATGACCAGGCACGAAAGGATGCCGAGCCAGCCCGCGACATAGCGCGTGGGTTTTGAAAAACTGATTATCATCGAATACTCAACATAGCGCAAAGTATGCCAAGCCCCCAACTTATTTTACCGACGCAGGGGCATGAGTCACGGATTTGGGCTGGCGAAGTTCGAAAAGAACTTCGAGGGGACAAACTAAAGTTTGAACTCCGAACCCGGAGGCGGAATTATTTTGCCAGGGATTTGGCGAAGTTCTCGATGCGGGCGATGCCCTTCTCAATATTCGCCATGCTGGTGGCGTAGCTGATGCGAATATAGTCATCCGCGCCGAAGGCGATGCCGGGAACGGCGGCGACTTTTTCCTGTTCGAGTAGTTTCGCGCAAAAGTCGGTGGAGTTGAGACCGAGCTTGGAGATGTTCGGAAAAAGATAGAAAGCGCCCTTGGCATTCACGCAACTGATGCCGGGAATGGCATTGAGCCGCTGGTAGGCGAAGCTGCGTCGTTTGGTGTATTCGGCGAGCCAGGTTTTCAGATGGTCCTGCGGACCATTGAGCGCGGCGACGGCGCCCTTCTGAGCGAAGGAAGTTGGATTACTGGTGCTGTGGCTTTGAATGGCATCGACAGCCTTGGCGATGGGCTCGGGAGCGGCCATGTAACCCAGGCGCCAACCGGTCATCGAATAGGCCTTGGCGAATCCGTGGACAATAATGGTGTGGTCGTAGTGAGCCTGCGAGAAGCCGGCGACGCTGACATGTTCCGCGCCATCGTAAACGAGTTTCTCGTAAATTTCATCGCTCATGATGAGCACGCCCTTTTCAACGCAAATATCGCCGAGCGCCTTGATCTCTTCGCGTGAGTAAAGTGAACCGGTAGGGTTGCTGGGAGAGTTGAGAACGAACAACCGGGTGCGGGGAGTAATGGCGGCGCGGAGTTGCGCGGGCGTCACCTTGAATTCAGTTTTATCCGTCGTCTGCAGGATGACGGGCGTGGCGCCGGCGAGCTTGACCATTTCCGGATAACTCAACCAGTACGGAGCGGGGATGATGACCTCATCACCTGCCTCGCAGGTAGCGATAATGACGTTGTAGCAGGAATGTTTGCCGCCGCAGGAGACGATGATTTGAGAGGGCTTATAGCTGAGGCCGTTTTCGCGTTTAAACTTGTCGGCGATGGCCTGGCGCAATTCGGGGATGCCGCTGGCCGGGGTGTATTTGGTAAAGCCCTCGTTCAATGCCTTGATGCAGGCGTCCTTAATATGTTGCGGCGTGTCAAAATCCGGCTCGCCCGCGCCGAAGCCAACGACGTCCTGACCCTCCGCCTTCATCTGTTTGGCTTTGGCATCAATTACCAAAGTGAGCGATGAAGAGAGCGACGCGGCGCGATGTGAAATCTTATAGTTCATATAGACAGGCGCAAATGAATAGCGAGCGGGGCAGGGGAGTGCAAGCGGGAATTCAGGCTGCCCGGCACGCTCCCATAGCGATCCAATCAATTCCGGAGACGGAAAAAGCGCTGGCTCCCGTTCACGGTGTTGGTGTAAGGGCTTGTCGCGTTGGATACATCCACAAAATTGGTGCCGATGAGGTTGGTGGAGGATTGCAGTATCCAGGCGGACGGATAGGTGAGGACGACATTGCCGTTCAAGTCAGGCGGGGTGATTTGAAGCATGGGAGCGGGCAGGCGGTCGAAGGTAATGTCGTCATAATAAGCGCTGGTGTTGCCGCGCTTGGCATTGAGTTCGATACAGTTAAAGCCAGGAGAGGAAGTGGTGGAGTTGGTCAGGGTGGCGGTGGTCATGTCGTCGATATAAAATGCGACCTGGACGGTGGCGTTGGTGGCAACGGGGTAAACGGCGATCCGGCCATGATGCCAGCCGATGGTGCGAGGAGTGGAGGTGTTGAACCAACCATCGATGCTATAGCCGTTGGTGGCGCCTTCGACCCGCGCCTGATAGTTGGTGCTGATATAACCGATATCGTGCACGTCCGTGCCACCGAGAGAAAGCCGTTGCAGGCCATCCTCGGTGAAGTTGGTATCGGCATAGTCGGCATTGGTGGGAATTTCGTCGTAGTAAGCCAGAGCGACGTAATCGCTAAAGTCGGTGGGGCTGTTGGTGGCGCCAGCGGAATCGTAAAACCACCAGTCCAATTGAATATTTCCAGAATAGACATTGGAGTTGTTAAGGCGGTAAGCGAGGTTATAATAAACCTTGTCCTGCTCGGCTGAGAGGCCGGCCGCGCGCACCATGTTTGTGCCGGTGTGGGGGACAATGCCGTTTTCCGTCCCGACAACTTGAAGGTTTGGAAACGAATCGAATGTGCCCCACCATGGATTGCCGGGGCCGCCGTTGGGGGCAGCGTTCGTGCCGCCGCTGAAGTTCGCATCCAGAACGCCGGGCTTATAATTTTCAAAAGACTCGGAGAGAGGCAGCGCCGCCGTCAGGCGATTAAGCGGGAGCGACAAGAGGACGGCGAGTACAACAAGAGCGATTCTGGATTTCATTGGGAAGCCTGCTTTATACAACATGTACAAGGTGTAAAGTGGAAACACTAACCAGAACGATGACCGGTGGTCAATTATGAACTTGGGGAGTCCGGAAGCTGGTTCACGAAGACTTGTGACGCCGTCAGGAGAAACCACCGCGTTTTTGTGGTTCGGAAAAAGGGTGCCATTCGTGACATAAATCACAACGCCGGCAACCTGCATTCCGGTCAGGTCGGTCAGCGGTTTTTGGCGAGTTGCTATCTCACCGACTGAAGCCAGGACTGTGTATTTTCTTCAGTAAGTCAACAGTTCCAGCAGATTCTGTCCGTGGCTGGTCAATGACCAATGGGCACCCTGCTGGACGACCAAACGGCGGGCGGGGTTCTTTTTTTCTTCCGCCTCGTTGACCGAGAGGAGGATGAACTTGCCTTTGCCTTTGATCTCGGAAGCGGAGCGCGGAATTAATTCGAAGGCCACCCCGTTGAAATCCAGCGCGATTTCGTAGCCCGCCACACCTTCCTTTTCAGCGGTCGGATTGCGCTTGATCAGCGGGGCGTAGCGTTTGAGCCAGGGGAAGCTGGTACTGCGAACAAATACCCGGCAGAGCTCGGTTTCCGAGCGGACATAATCGGCCAAGCTGAACTTGGCGCCGAGCCGCTGTTGCTCCAGGAGAATCAGGCGAGGATCAATGCCGTTCAGGTTCTGGCCGTTCCATTCACCGTGGTCGTTGCGCTGGCCGGGCGAATTCTTTTTAAACCAATCGGCAAAGCGATCATTCATCAGCAGGTTTAGCTCAAAATGAACGTGCGCACGGTCCTTGGCGATGCCTTCATGCGTGTTGGCGGTCCGGCCCATGATCGCAATGGATTCTCCTGCCTTAACCGGCTGCCCCACTTTCAAGCCGTCGCGGACGCTGTGTAAATGAGCGTAGAGAGAATAGATCTCCAGGCCCTCGATTTGATGCCGGAGAATAATATAATTGCCATAGTTCGAGAGAGAAGGGTGGGTGTTGATGTAAGCGACGGTTCCGTCCGCTGTGGCCATGACCGGGTCCGTGGGTTCGCCGCGCTTGTCCCGTTGCACGGAACGGATGTCCAGCCCTTCATGAATTTGCCAGCCGTCTGTACGCACACAGCCGAAGGTGCCGCTGACCCAGGTTTTGCCGACGGTGGCGGCAAAGAAGCGATCTTCGCCTCCTTTTTCAAAGAGGGCGCGATTGGCGGTGGGCAGTTGAAACAGTTCTGCCTGGGCAGAGAGTCCGGTTAACAAGACGATGA
>JAQGPA010000169.1 GCA_028293325.1 Pedosphaera sp.
TGCCGACGTTGCCACGTTGGCGCGGCAGGCAATGAGCAATACGTTCAAACTGACTTTCGGTTAACTCCATGCCCACCAAGAATGCCTCAAACCCTTCGATTGTCAATTAGTGTTAACAGGCCCTAAAGCGCCGGGTTGCGGGGGAATTTGGCGTAGGGCAGGCGGGCGTTGCGGTAGAAGAAACGGTCGGCGCGGATGGGATCGGGCGGTTGAAAATTTTCAGTGCCGGAAGCGCCGATGAGATCGTCCTGGTCGATGCCGTCGCCACTGACGCCGATGGCACCGATGAGCACGCCATTGCGGTAGAGCGGAAAGCCGCCGGGAAAAATGGTGATGCCGTTGGGGAGATTGGGATCGAGCGCGGGCGCGTTGGTGACGGTGGCGCCGTCCACGGGATTGGTTCCCTGGAACATGGAAAAGCGTTCCTGCAAGGCGAAGAAAAGTCCGGGCGGAGTGTTGACGATGCCGGGTGGATAATGGGATTGGGCGAGGAAGCCGACCGTGCGCGCGGAGTAAGCGCGGTTGGTGCTGGAGAAAAATACCGCGGTGCGGGCCTTCTGCACGGCGACATCCCAACTGAAAATGGTGGCCCCGGGAGTTTGGATGGTGCCGAGCACGGTGGGTGCGACGCCGTTGGCGTTGGGATTATTGACGACCGTGACGAAGACCTGGGCCACCTGGCCGCGTGGCAGGCGAATGCCGGCACGCGTGGTGCGCGCGCGATTGGCGGCGAGCGCGAGAATGTTCGTCACTTCAGCGGCAGTGAGGCGGGCCTGGCCATTGATTGTGCCGCCAATCGGGTCGGAAGTGATGGGTTGGCGGATTTGGTTGGTGGAACCGCCGAGGAAAACTGTGGGATAGGGAAATGGCGCGGGCGCGGCCATCAAAGTATAAGGCGGGACATTTACGCCGGGCAGGCTGCCAAAAGGAATTACCGCACCGAGACTGGTGGTGCTGTTGACGTAGGGAACGCGGATGCCATCGATCAAGACATGGCTGCCGAAGAAAATTTCCGCCGGGGCGAAGCCAGTTTGACCGGCGAGCGCGACATCCTCGTCCACATCGGGAGTTTGGATGACTTGCAAGTCGGTGGGGCCGTCGCCGTCGCCCGCCACGCCGATGCCGCCGGCCAATTTACCATTCTTGAAGAGCGGCACGCCGCCGGGAGTGCCGGCCAAGCCGCCGGTGACCGGCGTGGGAACCGGGACGATGGCATTTCCCGGCGTGCTGCTGAGCACGATGACGCTACCGGGACCTTTGAATTTGTTGATGTCCGAAAAGGGGAGATTGGAGAAATTGACCCCGACCAGCGGGCCGGGCGGTTTATTCTGCACTCCCGGGGGAAAATTCTGTTGGACGATAAAACCGGCGGTTCGGGAGGTAAAAGCATGCTGATCGCTGCTTAAAAAGGAGGCAGTGCCGGCTTTGGCGATGGCATTGGCCACCAAATTAGTGAATGCTGGAGTATTAGGGGTGGTACCGTTGACACTCCAGACGCCGAGGACGAAACCTTCGCGGTCCACGATGGCGATGACGCTATTGGAAGATATTTGGCTGGAACGGGTTACAGCTTGGGCGGTAATGGTTTGGACGTCCGTCAGGGTTAATTGGGCGAAACCCTGTGAGGCGAGCACCAAAATGCTTAAAACCAAGGGCAGCAGCCTGTTTTGCACAGTAAAAGATTGTTGGGGAAACGAAGTGGCGGCAAGCGCAAAATCCGGTATATTGCCTGCTGATTAAGCATCAGTCGAAAATGAGAAGTTGACAGCTTCTCCGGCATTTGCTTACTTATCCCTCCCCTTTGTGGGGAAAGTTTATTTTATGTACGCTGTATTGGAAACTGGCAGTAAGCAATATCGTGTGGCCGCTGGCGACACGTTGGAAATCGAGCGCCTGGAAGTAGAAGCCGGGAAGCCGTTCACTTTTGACCGAGTCCTGTTGGTGAGCAACGAAGGCAAGTTGACCGTGGGTTCGCCCACCGTGGCTTCCGCCAGCGTGATCGCCGACGTGGTGGCCCATAAACGCGGTGAGAAGAAAATCGCGTTCAAGATGAAACGCCGCAAGGGGTATCATCGCACGGTGGGGCATCGCCAGGAATTGACGGTCGTTAAAATCAAAGAAATTAAGGCATAATTTTATGGCACACAAGAAAGGTCAAGGCAGTGTCCGGAACGGGCGCGATAGCGCGAGCAAACGACTGGGCGTGAAACGCTACGGTGGTGAGTTTGTCACCGCAGGCAGCATCATCATCCGCCAGCGCGGTACCAAATTTTCGGCGGGAGCCAATGTCGGCACGGGTCGCGATTGGACTCTGTTCGCCCTCGTGGACGGCAAGGTATTTTTCGACAAGGGCAGCAAGCGCGTCAATATCGTGACCGCCGCCGCTCCTGCGAACAACTAAGCGTTCGACAAAACATTTCAGGGCGAGGCTTCGGCCTCGCCTTTTTGTTTTTTAGCGGTGGGTGCCGGTGTGGCCGGCACGCCGACTTTTATTTTGCCCACCACCACGGCGCCGGCTTCCACCACCAGATCTTTGGCTTCCAGGTCGCCGAACAACCGCGCGGTTGATTTGATGACGATGGTGCCCTGCGCGTGAAGGTTCGCGGCCAGTTCGCCGGCGATCTCGGCCGAGCCCACTTGAATGGTTTCCGGCCAGTTGAACCGGTTCGTGGCCGGGATGATGAGATGCGCGGCCTTGAAACTGCCCTTGATCTCGGCGGTGGAGTAAATCGTCAGCGATTTTTCCGCGATTAACTTGCCGAGAAATTTGCCCTTGAGAATGGCGTCGCCGACCTGCGCTTCCGTGTTGAAGACATAGCCGGCGGCTTCAAGCGTGAAGCTGCCCCGGGTTTTGAAGTTTTTGGAGACGGCATTGGTGATGTGGTAATCCTTCAGATCGACGTAGCGGCTGCATTTTTTGCACATCGTCGATTGGGCGCTGAGGGCCACGTCCAATTCCGCGCCGCATTCGAAGCAGGTGATGCGCTTTTGTTCCAGCGCGGCGGGAGCCTCCTTACGAGTCGGGTGAAGGGCCTCCTGGATGCGGAAATTACGGCCGCATTTCTTGCAGACGGTGGAGAAGGCAAGGCGCGATTCCGCCTGCGCGTTGCCGCAGTGCGGACACGTCATCAGGACCTTGTCCTGCTTGCTTGCTGGCATTCAATGTTGGGACGTCATCCGGTCAACCCTGCCAGGCAAACCGTCCGGCCAGGTCAGCGGAGGACTGGTTTGGCCGGGTCGGCGGCATTGGGCGCCAGACCAGGACGCGGCGCGGGCGTGGTGGGGGCGGTTTTGTTGGGATTCACGTCCGTCCGGCCGACGAAGGTGACGCCTTCCTCAATGACCAGTTTGGAAGCGCGAATATCGCCAAAGAGCTCGGTCTTGGCCTTGATCTCGATTTTTTCCTTGGCGCTGATGTTGCC
This sequence comes from Pedosphaera sp., assembly GCA_028293325.1. GTDB lineage: Bacteria > Verrucomicrobiota > Verrucomicrobiia > Limisphaerales > Pedosphaeraceae > JAQGOT01. Next base: position 3,423 of record JAQGPA010000169.1, read on the forward strand.
GGTGATTTTGCCGCGCACCACCACCGATTGGGCATTGATGTTGCCGTTAATCACCGCGCTGTCACCGAGGTTGAGGATGCCATCGGTTTGTACTTCGCCCTCCAATTTGCCATCGAACGTGAGTTCGCCGGAAAATTTCAGGGTGCCTTTGATCTCGACGTCCGAGTTCAAAACATTTTTCGACGTGCTGGCTGTTGTATTATTCATGCTGCTATTAGTCGTGGTTAATCCCAATTAAGGGGTGGACAAAAGTTAGACCGGTTGTGAACGGATCTATTCAAAACTAACGGAGATAGTTTGGGGGATTTGAATGGGAAAGACAATCCCGCAATGCAGGCGGGATTGAACTTCGAACCCGAAAGTGCTTGGTATTTGGAGGTTGTTGAAAGGAGGTGGTTGGCCTAGGATGGCGGGAAATATGGCTTCCGGCTTCAGATATCGATTGGTGCGCAAGCCCAACAATGTTATTCTTTCGGCAGAGGGAAGACGCCTGGCTGGAAGCTAAAGCGTCCAGCGCGTTCGCGTTCCCTCCTCAATTCATGTTTATCGATCAAGTCAAAGTTTACGCCCGCGCCGGTCACGGCGGCAAAGGCAGTGTTTCGTTTCATCGTGAAGCCTATATCACCAAGGGCGGGCCCAGCGGTGGCAATGGCGGTCGCGGCGGCAGTGTCATACTGCAAGCCGACCACGATTTGAACAACCTGATTGGCCAATTTTATGTCCCGCGGCTCATTGCGCAAGAGGGTGAAGGCGGCATGGGCAAGGGGATGGATGGGCATGCCGGCAAGGATCTGCTTGTGAAGGTTCCGTGCGGCACCTTGGTTTGGAAGCTGCCCGCTCCGCCGGTGCCTGCGGAAGAGGAAGAAGGGGAAGAGGGCGAAGAGAGCGCCGACGAAACGAAAGCGATTCTCGGCACGACCAAGCGACCGGTGATCCGTCATTCCGGCAGAGAGCGGGCGGTGGAAATTGATTTGGCGGCGGAAGAGGAGGAGAAGCCCGGCACCGCACCCACCAACGAAGGTGAGGAACTCGTGGCGGACCTCACCGAGCATGGCCAGCAATTTGTGCTGTGCAAGGGTGGTCGCGGCGGATTGGGGAATCGAAATTTTGCGACCGCGCGGCATCAGACACCGCGTTTTGCCCAACCGGGCGAGCCGGGGGGCGAGGGTGAATATCGTTTGGAACTGCGGATGATTGCCGAAGTGGGTTTGGTGGGTTATCCGAACGCGGGCAAGTCCACATTGTTGACGGCCATTTCCCATGCACGGCCGAAGATTGCGGCGTATCCGTTTACGACGCTGCATCCGCAAATCGGCATCCTGGAATATAAGGATTGGCATCGCCTCACGGTTTGCGATGTGCCGGGGCTGATTGAAGGGGCGCATAACAACGTGGGGCTGGGTTACGCTTTTCTGCGGCACATCAAGCGGTGCAAAGTTTTGGTGCTGCTGCTCGACATGGCTGGCACAGATAACCGCAAGCCGTGGGATGATTACAAGCAGTTGCTCAAGGAGTTGGAGTTGTATGATCCCGAGATGCTCGACAAAACGCGCGTGGTGGTGGCCAATAAAATGGACGAAGCCGTGGCGGAGGATTATTTGAAGCAGTTCAAGGGTAAGTTTCGCAAGACGCCGGTGCTGCCCATCTCGGCGGCGTTTGATCAAGGCGTGGACAAATTCAGACAGGCCATCCGCGAGGCCGTGACAGCGGTGGAGGATGAGGAAAAACCCACCAAGGAAAAACCGAAGGCGCGGCGCCGTAAAACTTAATTTATGCTTAAAGCTGGTATCGTCGGTTTGCCCAACGTGGGCAAGTCCACCCTGTTCAATGCCGTGACCCGCACCCGCAAGGCGGAAGCGGCGAATTATCCCTTTTGCACGATTGATCCGAATGTGGGCATCGTCACGGTGCCGGATTCGCGGTTGGAGGTGCTGCAGAAAATCGCCAAGACCAACGTGGTCATCCCGGCGGCGGTGGAGTTTGTGGATATTGCCGGGCTGGTGAAAGGCGCGGCGCAGGGTGAAGGGTTGGGCAATAAATTTCTGACGCACATTCGCGAAGTGGATGCGATTGTGCAGGTCGTGCGTTGCTTTGAAGATCCGGACATTCATCATGTGGCCGGGGCGATTGATCCGGTACGGGATATTGAGACGATTTTCACGGAGTTGGTGCTGTCGGATTTGGAAGCGACGAAGAAGCGGCAGGAGAAGGGGGCGAAGGACGCCAAGCGCGGGGACAAGGTGGCCATCGCGGAAGCCGAGGTGCTGGGCAAGCTGGTGCCGCATCTGAACGAAGGCAAGCTGGCAATCCTGCTGGAGTTGACGCCGGAGGAAAAGGCGATCACGAAAGGTTTTTACCTGCTCACGGATAAGCCGACGATTTTTGCGGCCAACGTGAAGGAATCGGAACTGGCCACGGCGGACAGCAATGCGCACGTGAACAAAGTGCGCGAGTACGCGAAGACACACGTGGCGTGTGAAACCGTGGTGATCAGCGCGCAGATTGAGAGCGATCTCATTGATTTGTCGGCGGAGGAAGCGAAGGAATTTCTCAAGGAACTGGGCGTGTCGGAATCGGGCATTGGGGCGTTGATTCGGAGCACGTATCATTTGCTGGGGTTGCGGACTTATTTCACGGCGGGCGAGAAGGAAGTGCGCGCGTGGACGATTCACGCGGGCGACACCGCGCCGAAAGCGGCGGGGGTGATTCACAGTGATTTCGAGCGGGGCTTTATCAAAGCGGAGACAGTGGCGTATGACGATTTGGTGAAACTCGGCTCGGTGGCAGCGGCGCGGGATAAGGGTTTGTATCGCATGGAAGGGAAAGAATACGTCGTCAAAGATGGGGACGTGTTGCTGTTTAAGTTTAACGTCTAAGTGTTTGCGCACGGCCATAGGGGGAAAATGTTCAGAGTTTAGAGTTCAGCGTTCCGGGTTGGGAAGCCGGCCTGGAAAATCCTCGCCGCCCTGCGCTTAAACGGCTTGACCTGAGGGTGGAATTCGGGCTTAACCAAGGGTAATTACGGGAAAAGCGAACCCTCTGAATCCGATGGAGTGGTTCGCAAGCCAGGAAACAGATAACCGAAGGAAAAATGCTCACATTAAAAAATTGGCTACTGACGGCGGCGATGTTGTGTTTGGTAATCGCACCGCTCCAGGCGCAGGAGACGAATATACCAGCGGGGCCAAAAGTGAGTTGGACCAAAGGTCCGGCCACGGCCAGCGTGGGCAATCTCGCGGAGATCAAGCTGCCGGAAAACTATATCTTTACCGGCGCAAAAGGCTCGCAGACGTTGCTTAAAGCCTGGGGCAATCCGATCAGCGGCGCTGAACTCGGCCTGTTGGCGCCAACCTCCATGGTGTGGGTGGTGGTGTTTGAATTCGACAAGTCCGGCTATGTGAAGGACAACGACAAAGACAAGCTCGACGCGGATGCCATGTTGAAATCCCTGAAAGCAGGCACTGTTGAAAATAATAAAGAGCGGAAGAAAATGGGTTCAGCGCCGATGAACCTTATTGGTTGGGAGCAACCGCCGAAATATAATCCGGAGACACACAATCTGGAGTGGGCGATGCGTTACGAATCCGAGGGCAGTCCCATAATCAATTACAATACGCGATTGCTCGGTCGCAAGGGAGTGATGGAAGTCAGCCTGATTGTGGACCCCGACAAACTGGCTGGTACGATGGCTGATTACCAGGGTTTGCTCGCGAATTTTGACTACAAAGCAGGCGAGCGTTATGCGGAATATCGGCAAGGGGACCAGATTGCCAAGTACGGTTTGGCGGCGTTGATCACAGGCGGGGCGGCGGTGGTGGCGGTGAAGTCCGGGTTGCTGGGTTATCTGCTGCTGTTTGGCAAAAAGCTTTGGTTTTTGATTGTGGCCGGAGTGGCGGCGGTGGCGCGATTTTTCAAGCGGTTGGTGAATGGAGAAGGACGCAAGCCATCGGCTGATTAAGCCGTTGTTGCCGCATGAGTGATTATGAAGTTTTGGTCCTCGTGCTGGTGGCGGTTTATTGCTGGGAATGTGTCTATTGGTTGCGGCGGGGAACGGTTGCGTTTCTAAATTACTGGGGAGACGATTGGCGGTTGGCGCATCCCACGGCGCTGCTGGGAAACCAGGGCGGCGGCTTTGTTTTCGCGAATCCTTTTCCATTTCTCGGGACTTTCCTGACCAGCAGTCAATCGCCGTTGTCGATTTCGCCGGAGGGGGTTTATTCGCACGTGGCGCAGTGCATCAATCCCGATTGGCGACCGACGCAGGCGGCGATTTATTTTCCGTTTGCGGGGATCAAGGCCATTAAAACCTTCGGCAAGGAAATTCGCATTGAGGGCAAGTTGTTGCTTAAGACGGGTTCGGCTTATCAGGCGGAACATCTGGTGAAACAATTGCGGCGGGTGGCGGGGTTGCCGCTCGAACGGCGGGCGGGGGCGATCCGGGAAATGTTGCGGGAGAGTCTCAATATTAAAGCGATTCAAAAACTTCTGGCGGAATCGCGCAGCCGGGTTGCAGCGTTACGGGGGTTGGGAAATCTGCTGCTGGTTTATCTGTTTGGGTTTATTCCGTTCGTGGTGTCGAGGATTGGGCTGCGGGGCAGTTGGATTGAATTGCTGGCCGGACTGTTACTGCTGACGACGACCACGGCGATTTATTTTCATTACGCGCATCGACGCTTTTATCCGGAGGCGGACGATGAGCGGCTCACGCATTTCTGCATGATTTTGCTTTCGCCGGCGACTTGCATTCGCGCGCATGACGCTTTTACGCGGCCGATGCTGGAAGCGTTTCATCCACTGGCCGTCGCGCGGGTGTTGTTGAAGCCGGAGCCATTTCGTGCATTTGCGCGCCGGGTTTTGTTGGAAATACGACATCCCTGTCTGCCGATTTGCCCCACAGATGCGGCGGGGCCGCAGGCAACGGAGCGCGCGGCGCGGGAGGCGTTGCAGGAGGCGGTGGAGAAATTTTTAAAGCAAAACGAGATTAACCCCGAGGAGTTGACGCGGCCACCGGCGCCAACGGATGAGACGTGCCGGTCTTTTTGTCCACGTTGTGGGGCGCAGTTTACCGCCACCGAAGGGGTTTGCGCGGATTGCGGTGGGCTGGGGTTGGTGAGGTTTTAGTGCGGCCACTCAAGCCGCTGATTTCTGTAATCAAGTGTCATATTCACCACTGTCCAATGGCTTGTGATTTTTTAAGGCTCACCAAGAACATCTCGATTAAATGTATCAAGGTCTGCAAGTCGCTTTCCTATTTGCTCAGCCCATTCTGGATGGCCAACTGTAATAGCCAAATTGCTGCGGCAAGCGTCTGAATAGCCATCATCCGGGTAGGCATTATAAACGAAGAACCACAACGCTTCATCCAACGAGTCCGTGGAATGCCAAGTGGTCATGATGACTGGCTCTATACTCAAAGACACGTCATCAAAAATGTCATGAACACGCTCACAATCCGCACCCCAGGCGCAAAAATAAACACAACCTGCGTCCAGCAACCGGCTCGCAAACTTTTGGAGAGTCTCCGTATCAATATTGGTTGCGTCGGCAGCTAAGAACGCAATAAAATGCTTGCCCGGGAGTGAGATCGGATCAGGTAACGAGGTGAAATCAGCCAAGGAGAGGGAGAACAACTCTCGTTCGCTTACTTTATTTCGTCCAATGTATTGAAGAGCAACCATGCGCAATGAAATTTAACGGTGTGCCAAAATGCAAACGTGGAGTTTTGATTTCCTCATGAGGTAGAAGCTATTTTGCGATTTCTCTCACGTCAAGATGGATTGGCGCAAGGCCCCCTCACCGCTAACCCCGCTCCCCATCTGAATGGGGAGCGGGGAATGTTTTTTTATGGACGTAACCCAGGGTGGCGGCCGCGACGGCCTTACCCTGGGCTGTATTATTTCGCCCTTTCAGGGCTTTCAGTTAGAGCATTTCTGTCAATGCTCTAATGCCCGCCCTCACCCCAGCCCAAGGGCTTCCCAAGCCGGCCACAAGTCAGTTTCCCGAAGTAGGACGTTCGCTTCGCGAATTGTGGTCCCCCGTAGAGAGGGTGAGCGATGCTACATTGCGGGATAGTGTTTGCGTTGCGGTTGCAGTCGCCGGCGACTGTCCATCCGGGTGAAAACTGGTATAGGTGATAGGTTAACGGAGAGATTGAGGTATGGCGAATATTGTGATGCAGCCGTGTGATGAGGGGGTGATCAGAGCCAAGGTGGCGGCGGCCCCCTGCTCCAGGCCTTCGGGGCCGTGGGTGCTGGCGGCGACCATCCTCGGTTCGAGCATGGCGTTCATTGACGGCACGGTGGTCAACGTGGCGCTGCCGGCGCTGCAAGCGGACTTGAATGCCACGGTGGTGGATGTGCAGTGGGTGGTGGAGGCTTATGCGCTTTTCCTCGCGGCGCTGCTGCTCGTCGGAGGGTCGCTGGGGGATCGCTTCGGTCGGAGGCGTGTGTTCTGCGTCGGGGTCGCGCTTTTTGCCCTGGCCTCGGTTTGGTGCGGGCTCGCACCGACGGTCAAGCAACTGACTTTGGCGCGGGCGGTTCAGGGGGTGGGCGGCGCGCTGCTGGTCCCCGGCAGCCTGGCGATCATCAGCGCCTCTTTCGGTGAGGAGAGGCGCGGGTGGGCGATCGGGGTATGGTCGGGTTTTACGGCGATGACCACCGCGATTGGGCCAGTCATCGGCGGCTGGCTGATCGAGCACGTCTCCTGGCGCGCGGTCTTTTTCATCAATCTCCCGCTGGCCGCCGTGGTGCTGACGCTGGCGTTGCGTTACGTACCGGAGAGCCGTGATGAGGCCGGGGAAGGCGGCCTGGATTGGTGGGGGGCGGTGCTTGCGACCATAAGCCTCGGCGCGATTGTGTACGGGTTGATCGAATCCTCGCGCCTGGGATTCGGAAACCCGCTAGTGTTGATCGCGCTCGTTGGTGGCGGTGTCGCGTCGGTGGTGTTCATTCTCGTCGAGAAACGAAAGCGTAACCCGATGTTGCCGCTCGACCTGTTTCGTTCCAGGGATTTTAGCGGGGCGAACCTGGTGACTTTGTTCCTGTACACGGCGCTGGTGGGTGCACTTTTCTTTCTCCCGCTGAACTTGATCCAGGTGCAAGGTTATAAGCCCACGGCCGCCGGGGCCGCCATGCTTCCGTTCGTGCTCATCGTGTTTTTTCTTTCGCGCTGGTCGGGCGGGCTGGTGAAACGTTACGGGGCCAGGTTGCCGCTCGTAGTGGGGCCGATAATCGCCGCGCTCGGGTTCGCGCTGTTCATGGTGTCTGGGATCGGCGGCAGTTACTGGACGACCTTCTTCCCAGCGGTGGTGGTGCTCGGCCTGGGCATGGCGGTGAGCGTCGCGCCCTTGACGACCACGGTGATGAACGCGGTGGGGATGAACCGCGCCGGTGTGGCCTCGGGGATCAACAACGCCGTGTCGCGTACGGCGGGGTTGCTGGCCATCGCCGCGCTCGGGCTGGTCATGCTGCACACTTTCAACAGCAGTCTGGACCGGCATCTGTCGGGCCTGGCGCTCACGCCTGAAACGCGGCGCGCATTCGAGCAGGAGCGCGTCAAGCTCGCCGGGGCAGAAATCCCGGGCGATCTCGAGCCGGAGATGCGGGCGACACTCAAGCGCGCGCTGAACGAGTCGTTTGTGTCGGGCTTCCGGCGGGTCTTGACGGTGGCGGCGGTGTTGGCGCTGATGAGTAGCGTCGTGGCGGGGAAGTTGATACAGGGGAAAATGACCAATGACCAATGACCAATGACCAATGACCAAGGCCCAATGGCCAAGGCCCAATGACCAAGGCCCAAAGAATATCCAAGCTCCAATGTCCAATGCGCAGGGCTGGACACGAATTCGTGACATGGAACTGATGCACTCCGCTATTGGTGACCTGGGGCTCGGAGGGAATGGTTGGCCGTCTGAGTCCGACAGTGCTTGAGAACAGCGGGGGATAAGTTTATTGTCGCTTGTGGCCAAACCTAAACATATCGAACTTGCCGAGGGAGACCTGACGATTCCGATTCTCTCCGAGGACCGGTCGGTGATGGCCGTGGACAAACCGGCGGGATGGCTGCTGGCGCCGGATTCCTGGGACCAGACGGGGCGCAATCTGCAACTGGCGCTGCAATCGTCGCTGAACGCGGGCGATTTCTGGGCGCATTCGCGCAATTTGAAGTATCTGCGGTTCATCCACCGGCTGGACGCGGAGACCACGGGGGTGCTGCTGCTGGCGAAGAGCCCGGGCGCGCTCCGGGCTTTCAGCGAGATGTTCGAGACGCGGAGTGTGGAGAAGCGTTACCTCGCGGTGGTGCATGGCGTGCCGAAGGAGAAGGAGTGGACTTGCAACCTGCCGTTGATCGCGGACCCGGCGATGAAGGGTCGGATGCGGATCGCCACGCCGGGGAGGCGCGCCGCGCCGCGGGTTTCGGATCCGGAGATGCGCACGCAGAATTCCGCGCTGTTGCCCAAGGATGCGGAGACACAGTTTCGCGTGGTGGCAACGCTGGCGAATGCGGCGGTGATTGAGGCGCATCCCACCACGGGTCGGACGCACCAGATCCGCGTGCATCTGGCGGCGGCGGGGCATCCGATCGTGGGAGACGCGCTTTATGGGACGGACAAGGCCGCGGCGTCGAAAGGGCGCCAGCGGATTGCGTTGCGGGCGGTGCGGCTGGCGTTTCGTGATCCGTTCCAGAA
>JAQGPA010000202.1 GCA_028293325.1 Pedosphaera sp.
TGGGGTCCAACATCGCTCTGCGCAGTTCGCCCAATGAAGCACGCATGGCCAGCAGTTGTTTGGCGAGCGCCGGATCATCCTGTTGGGTTTCTTCCGCCGCCGCGCCCATATAGCCGTAGGTGGAATAGAGGGTGGAACTCAGTTCGGGTAAATTAACGGGATCGGGATCCGACAGCGCAAAATGGATCGGCGCAATCTGTTCCTTGATTTGGCCGATTAATTGCAGCTTCGGCGACTGGTCGCCAATCAGACGCGGGGCCATGGACTCGACATCCGAGACCGTTGGCAGCTCCTTGAGGCGTTTTTCCAATTCCACGGCTTGTTGCGCCGTATCGGCAACCACCGCGCCGAAAATCACCGATTTGGGCGTGGATTTGATCAGCTTTTGCTCGAACACCACCGCCGGCAATCCCTTGGATTGCATATTCAACAGGTCGTAATCGAAGTAAACTTTATGAAACTGCGTCAAAGCAAGTCCGCTTAACACCAGCGTGAGGGCGATAACGGTAACGGGCCGGCGTAACCAGATGCTTTCAAGGCGGGAGCGGAAGTTGACACCGTCATCCTTTACGGGCTTGGGTGCGGGGCGTTGCTGATCCATTGCGTTTTGTTGTCCGTGTAAAAGCAGCACCGGCAGCAGGGTCATCATTGGCACAAAGCAGATGAGCATGCCGCAGCCGCAAATGATGCCCATTTCCTGAATGCCCTTGAAATCCGTCAATGCCATGGCCAGAAAAGCGACCGCCGTGGTCAGCGCCCCGGTGAAAATGCCCTGACCGGTGAAGACGATGGCTTTGCGCATTGCCGCTTCCTCGCTGCGGCCCAGTCGCAATTCCTCCTCGTAACGGGTGATTAAATGCACGCCAAAATCGATGGCCAACCCAATCAAGATGGGGAGGAAGGTGATGGTCAGAATGTTGAGGTGTCCCACCACGAGCATGGTGAAAGCCAGCGTGTAACCCAGCCCGATAATCAAACAGAAGGTTGCCTTCAGCGGCCGGCCGGTTTCCTGGTAGCCATAAATGAAGATCAGCGCGCAAAGCACCAGCGAGACAACGGTCGCCAGCGTGGAATCCCTTTGGGATTGCTTCATTTCATCCTGCTCCAACACCGTCTCACCGGTGATGCCCACATTGAGCCCCGACACTTCTCGCGAGGTCTGGGCCACCAGGTCGCGCAGGCGATCCACGGCGTGCGCGTTCAGCTCCTCGCTCTTGGCGTGCGCGGTCACGAGGTAAATCCGGCCTTGGGCAAAGGTGATGTAGATATCCTCGTCCCCCGCGCCAAACAGCGCGGTAATGCCGGGTGAGGGCGGAGTACCGGTGCGTTGCAGGCTGTCGGTGGCCTGGTTGACGATGCGGTCCAGCATGGGGATGGCCTTGATCAAGGCGTCGTTTTCGGCGTTGGCCTCGCGTTTGGCGTGCAGAAATTGCGAGTTTACCATCGCAAAAAGCGAATTCAGGTTGGTGGCATGGGTGAACCGTTCGATGAAGGGGAGATAATCGCTGAGTTTCGCGCGCAAATCCTTCAGGTCCTGTTCGGAGGCGAACAAGAGCGCCTTGGGTCCGAGCATCTTGAAATCATTGCGATAAAGGACATCGGTGAACATGTTGGTTTCCACTTCCAGCTTCGCGCCCAGACGCTCCACAAACTGGCGATTCTTCTCCCCGTCATCGCTTTCCACGATCACCACCAGGTCATCCTGTACTGGAAATTCATCCTTAAACCTTTTGAAATTCTCGTTATATTTCTTGCCGGACCCCACCAGGTTGTTCCGATCCGGATCGAAATTAAAATGAGTCGCCGTGTAGGCGACGCAGATGACGAACAGGAAGATTTGCGGCCACAGGAATAGCCGGCGATGCCGTATCACGGCATCCGCCACCCGGCTCAAAACCCGGCCAAATAATGTCTCGGACAATGATTTCATCTATCTATGTCTGTCAGTCGCCGCAATGAAAAGCAGCCACGGCTTTGCCGCAATTATCAGGAAGTCCGGCGCCCCGGACAAAACCCGCGCATTTCCCCATGCCATCCCGGCCCGGCGCTGTAAAGATTGCCATGTAATCAGAGGTTCGAGCCGTGACATTTATTCAAACTGCCGCCTCGGGAAATTCTGCGTTGGAATAAAGTTCCTTCACGTCCTCGTGATCTTCCAACAGGTCGGTCAGCCGGGTCACGGCGCTGACCGCGTCGGGATCGCCCAACGGCACCGTCAACGTGGGCAGATAAGTAACTTCCGCCGACGCGCATTTGATGCCCTTGGCCTCAATCTGTTTGTGCACCGACTCGAAATGCGCCGGGTCGGTTACAATCTCATAACCCTGCGGCTCAGCCTTGAAATCCTCCGCGCCGGCTTCCAACGCCACTTCCATCAATTGATCTTCATTGGCCGCTTCCCGGGGAACAATCATCTGGCCTTTGCGCTGAAACAACCGGCTCACCGAACCCGCCGTGGCGATGGACCCGCCGTTCTTGGACAAAATGCTGCGGATTTCCGCCGCGGTGCGATTGCGATTATCCGTGCTCAACTCGACCAGCAGGGCCACGCCATTAGGTCCATAGACTTCATAGGTCAGGTCGTCGAAATGCGTGGCTTCACCGCCGCCGGTCCCCTTTTTGATCGCGCGCTCGATGTTTTCATTCGGCATGTTCGCGCCGCGGCATTTGAACAGCGCCATGCGCAGGCGCGGATTCATGTCGGGATCCGGGCCCGCGAGTTTGGCGGCGATGGTTATTTCCTTCGACAGCTTCGCGAAGATTTTGCCCCGCTTGGCGTCAATCGCGCCTTTGAAAGTTTTGACTTTCGCCCATTTACTATGACCGGCCATAAATTAAAATTTCGATTGCTCCCAGACTAGCAGTTTATCCGCTGCGACGTAAGCACAATCCCCCGCCGCCCGACAGGGCGGTAATTAATAACGCGAAATGGGGAAAACTCAACCCGCGGCTTCCACGAACACCGCCGTGCCGTAGCACAGGACCTCCGTGATGCCGGGCGCAAGTTCCGTGGCGTCATAGCGCACGCCAATAATGGCATTGGCGCCCACCTCGCCCGCGTGGGTGAGCATCAGTTCAAACGCATCCTGCCGCGCCTGCTCGCACAGAGTCGTATAAATGGAAATATTGCCGCCGAAAAGGCTCTGAATACTCGCGCCGAAATTACCCACGATGGAACGCGACCGCACAATAATGCCGCGCACCACGCCAAATGTTTTGGTGATGCGATAACCCGGCAAATCAAAGGCGGTGGTGGTTAAAGCATGTGTCTTGTTCATGGGGCAATTGAACACGAACCGGGAACCGAGCCGCAAGCTTGTGATTTTTAATTTTTTATCCGTAACAGCCGGATTTCTCTAGTCAGCGCGCACGCAGGCGGGTTGGCTCACGCGTTTGACCGCAAGCCTTGATATGCTATCTTACTAGGCGCGTGCGGCGACATTGCACGGCTTGCAAAGGAGCAGAATCCAAAATCCAACATTAAAGCTTATGAACAACTCAAAAAATCATCAGCACAGCCCCGGTTGCGGACACACGGCGGTGGAACATCACGGACACACGGATTATCTCGATCACGGCCATCTGGTGCATCAGGAAGGCGCCAAAACGGAAGAACACCGTGTGGAAGTGGATGCCGCGCATCCGGATAAATGCACCGGCGACCATGACATTGGCGGGCATCCCAAAAACCATGTCCACAGCGCCAATTGTGGCCACGAAGCCGTGCCCCATGGCAATCACATCGATTACCTGGTCGATGGCCACTTGCACCATCCCCATGGCAACCACTGCGACGACCATGGCGTGCTGGAGGTTTTGGCAGCCAAAGCCTGATCTGCCATTGTAGGGAACGCCTCCACGTCGAGTCTTTCCCTGCATCGGCCGTGCACCAGCACCTCAACTGTTTTTCACAAACATCTTCCCCGGCAACTGCCGGATTAGACGCTTCATCTCCAGGCCCAGCAGGGCCACGGAGACGGCGGAACTGGGCAGGCCGCTGTGGCGAATCACTTCGTCGATGTTCGATTCCTCGTTGCTCAAGGCGTCGTACACTTTCTGCTCGCTCTCGGACAAATTGAGCGCCGGCAGCACGCCGGTCTCGCTCGCGCCCGGCGGACGATTGCTCGCCGGGAATAAATATTCAAACTCGCTCAAAATATCCTCCGCCCCTTCGCAGAGCTTCGCTCCCTTTTTGATCAATTCGTGACAGCCCTTGCTGCGCGGCGAATCGATGCGTCCCGGCACCGCAAAAACCTGGCGTCCCTGTTCCACGGCCATGTTCGCGGTGATCAACGCGCCGCTGGTCAGGTTCGCCTCTACCACGACCGTGCCGAGTGTCATCCCGGCCACGATGCGATTGCGGATGGGGAACGATTGCTTGTCCGCGTTGCGATTGAAGGGGAATTGCGTGATGACCGCGCCGTT
>JAQGPA010000015.1 GCA_028293325.1 Pedosphaera sp.
TCCGCGCGGAGCAACGCCGGGTCGCGGAAATCGCCCTGGCGAATTTCATAACGGGTTTCCAGGCCATTATACCGCGCTGATTTCTGCGCCAACCGCACGCTCTCCTCCTGCGCTTCAATGGTGACAAACCGTGCGCCGGGCAAGCGCCAAGCGGCGATCATGCCTACCGAACCAATCCCGCTACCCAGGTCCAACGCCGTGCGGGCGGTCGGGCACCACGAAGTTCCGTACCAGGCCGTCAGCACATCATCCGTGGAAAAGCGGTGACCTTTTAGAAGTTGAAAGAGTCGAAAATGGCCGCTGATGGCATCGAGTGATTCGCCTTCAGGAACAGCAACGCTGTCGGCGGCGGCACCCGGCGCGAGCGGCCCCGGCTTGGCCCAACCTTTGAAAAACGGCGCGGAATAATCCGGTGGTTCCGGGCCGCTCATAAGGCGATAATGGCGTTGCAGTTGCGAAATGCGCGCGATGCACTATGCTGTCGCACGTTCACGAGTTGCCATTTGAGTTTGCCGGTTTGCCTGATGGACGAATTCATTTAATATTAAAGTATAATCAGAAAGATGGAACATGGATAAGAAGAAATTTCCGCCATTTAGTTTGACCCGGTTGTTGAACACCGTGTTTGCGCCGAAGCCCGGGGAACGCATCGCCATTCTTATCGATCTGCCCGATCCGCAGCAGATTAAAAACTTTGCCTTTCTGAAAGACGACAAGCTCACGATTCAGCGCCATGCCCACGATGTTTTTTATCAGGGCCTCAAGAACGGCGGTCTGGCGGAACTAAAGTTGCGCGGAGGCGACTTGTTCGCTTATCAGATTACGGGCGGCAGCAATCTGGATTTGCCCGACCAAGCATATGATCCCAGCGGTCGAGAGTTGAGCCTGGAAAAGGATGTTTATCCGAACTTTGACATCATTCTTTGCATTTCGACCTATTCTGCGACTGCGCCACTGACGGCGTTCGCCAAGCGCATTGGCTTTCGCGGTGCCACACTGCACGGACTGAATGACATCATTTTGCAAACTGGCCTGGCCGTCGATTACAATGATGTCAGCCGCAACGGCGAGAAATTGCGGCTGGGTCTGACCGGAGCAGATTCGTTTGAAATCGATTTCAGGGTGGAAGGGAAGAAATACACCCTCCAGTTGCTTTGTGGGCGTCAGGAAGCCCAAAAGAGCCATGGCCTATGTCGCGGAGAAAAGCCGGATGTGGCGAACCTGCCCGCGGGCGAGGTTTATTTTGTCCCCGAAGGGGCGGAGGGTTTTTTCCCGATGCGTTACGAAGATGGGACCCTTGGGTTAATGGAAGTGGCCGGCGGACGCATTCAAAAAGCCACGTTCCTGCGCGGTAAAGCCGAGGTGGTGGAAGCGCATAATCGAAAGTTGAAGGCGGACCCGGTCACGGGCGAGTTGGGCGAACTTGGTTTTGGGACACAGGAGTTACCGCCGTCCGGACGCGATATTCAGGACGAAAAAATATTTGGCACGCTGCACGTTGCCACTGGCCGCAGTGACCATCTGGGCGGCAAGCTGACGCCGGACAAATTTGCGAGCGCGAAGAACGCCACGCACGATGATATTTTGTTCTCGCCCACCAAGACCCCGGAAATTCATGTCACGCAGGTCCGCATGCACCGCAATGGTCAATCGGAAGTGGTCATTGAGGATTACCAACCTTCAGCCTATCTGCGGGGACTGCTTGCTGATTGAGAGTGAGTGGGGAAACTTAAGATAGGATATGGATCGCGCTAATTATTACGAGACAGACCGGGCGTTGGCGGAATATTTACTTTTCCATTATTGCTGTCCGGAGGATGCATTGCCGGCAAATGTGGTGTCGGCGGGGGCATTGAATTTTTTATCGCGTTGCGTTGGCGAATGCCTGCAACTGGAGCAACTGCCAGCAAAGGCCCGCGCGTTGGACCTGGGTTGTGCGGTAGGCCGCGCAACCTTTGAACTGGCCCGCCATTGCGTGGAGGTTGTCGGGATCGATTATTCCGGGAGGTTCATCACCATTGCCGGTCATTTGCGCAAAAACGGCTCTTTTCTGTTCGGGTGCATTGACGAGGGAGATTTAACCCGGCCCTGCCAGGCCGTGGTGCCGACGGATATCGACCGCACCCGGGTGCGTTTCGAGCGTGGCGATGCCATGGATTTGCCGGCGGACCTGGGCGGGTTTGATGTGGTGCTCATGGCGAACCTGATTGATCGATTGCATGATCCACGGCGATGCTTAAATCGCCTGCCCGATTTGCTGAATCGAGGCGGTCAATTGATCATTACCTCACCCTATACGTGGCAGCCGGAATATACGCCCAAGGAAAACTGGCTGGGTGGTTTCGAGCGGGACGGCAAACGAGTCAGGACCACCGATACACTGAAAGAAATCCTGGCACCGCATTTTCAATTTAGTCAGAGCAGGAACCTGCCGTTTTTGATTCGGGAACACGCCCGCAAGTTTCAATTGGGTGTGGCCGAGGCGAGTGTTTGGATTCGGAAGTGAATTGGTTCGACAGAATCGGTGAATTTTCGCAGAGTCAAAGAAAATCAGTTGGCGACCATTCTGTAAAACGCACTTCATGAAAATCATTTTTTTCACCTGCCTGGTATTTCTGTGCGCTGTCTCCGGCTGTGCGCCCAAGGCGCATGACAGGTTGATTGTCGGCATGGAACTGGCCTATCCGCCGTTTGAGATGACTGATGAGAAGGGGGCTCCGTCCGGCGTGAGTGTGGATCTGGCGCAGGCCTTGGGCAAGTATTTGGGACGCGAGGTACAGATCGAGAACACGCCCTTTGACGGACTGATACCCGCGTTGAAGACCGGCAATATTGACCTGATTATTTCCTCCATGACGGCCACGCCGGAACGGGCGCAATCGATTGATTTCTCCGATCCCTATTTGAAGACCGGTCTCTGCCTGCTGCTAAATAAGAATTCAACGATTCAATCCATCCAGGATGTGGATCAACCGGGCAAAACGGTGGCGGTGAAGAAAGGGACGACCGGTCACAGCTACGCCACCGACCAGATCAAGCAGGCCCAAGTCCTCGTGCTGGATAAGGAATCGGCCTGTGTGCTGGAAGTCGTGCAGGGGAAGGCCGATGCTTTCATCTACGATCAAATGTCCACCTACCAGAACTGGAAGCGCAACGAGGAGGCCACGCGCCCGTTGTTGAAACCGTTCAAGGAGGAAGCGTGGGCCATTGGTGTCCGCAAAGGGAATGTGGAGTTGTTGGAAAAGGTAAATCAGTTTTTGAAGGATTTTCAGGCTAAAAAGGGTTTTGAAGAGCTGGGCGACCGTTATCTCAAGGACCAAAAAGAGGCTTTCAGAAAGTTGGGCTTTCCCTTCTACTTCTGAACGTGAGCTGGCTCAAATACTTTACGGCAGCGAATGAGCCGGGGGCGCCGCCACCGCCGCTTTCGGTGCGGGCACTCAATTTCGCCATCGCGTTTCTGCTCATCGCGCTCATCTTTTTCTTCGCCTTTCACCAGGTGAATTACCATTGGGATTGGAGCGCCATTTATAAATACCGCCAGAAATTCATCCAGGGATGGCTGACGACCATCCTCATTTCGCTGGCGGCGCTGGCGTTGAGCGTTGGCATCGGGCTGTTTTTTGCGCTGGCGCAGCGGAGCCACTTTCTGCCGCTGCGTTACTTCAGCAAACTCTACGTTGAAGTGGTTCGCGGGACGCCATTGCTGGTGCAGATATTGATTTTCTTTTACGTGGTAGCGAATGCTTTCGGAGTTTCGAATCGTTATCTGGTGGGAGTGTTGACGCTGTCATTTTTCAGCGGAGCGTACATTTCGGAGGTGATTCGCGCCGGCATTGAGAGCGTCGGCAAGTCCCAGCTTGAATCGGCCAGGGCCATTGGGCTGACACGCGCGCAGACATATCGCTATGTGGTATTTCCGCAGGCGTTGCGGCAAACGCTGCCGCCATTGGCCGGTCAATTTGTTTCGCTGATCAAGGATTCCTCGTTGCTTTCCATTATTTCGATCAGTGAATTTACCCTTAACGCGCAGGAGGTGAATGCCTATACGTTCAGCACGCTGGAGAGTTACATTCCGCTGGCCGTGGGGTATCTGGTGCTCACGCTGCCGATCTCACTTTGGACCCGTCGTTTGGAACAACGCCATCGCTATGAAACTTAAGCTCAGCGAAGTCACCAAGCGATTTGACGGACATCTGGTATTGGATGGCATTTCGTTGGCGTTGGAGAAGGTGCATACACTGGTGCTCATTGGGCCGTCGGGCGGAGGAAAGTCGACGCTGTTACGGATCATCGCAGGATTGGAATATCCTGATTCCGGAGAAGTCGTCATCGATGATGAGACGGTGCAGTTCCAAGAAGCGGCGTTGTTACAACATCGACGAACGATCGGCACGGTGTTTCAGGCATTTAACCTGTTTCCACATTTGACCGCATTGCAAAACATCACCTTGCCGCTGGAAAAAGTGCACCAGCATTCGCCAAAGGAGGCGGAGGAAATTGCGCGGCAGTTTCTGGCGCGGTTTCGATTGGAGAACCATGCGTCGAAGCGACCGGCGGAATTGTCCGGCGGACAGCGGCAGCGGGTGGCGATTGCGCGGGCAGTTTCGATCAAGCCGAAGTTGTTGCTCTTTGATGAGCCGACGTCCGCGCTGGATCCGGAGATGACCGCGGAAGTTCTGGACATGATCCGGGAACTGCGTGAGGAGGGGCGCGATTTTATTCTGGTGACCCATGAGATGGGCTTTGCGCGGCAGGTGGCGGACCAGGTGGCATTGCTGGCGGATGGGCGGATTGTGGAGGCGGGCGCGGTGGCTCAGGTGTTTGAGAATCCAAGCAGCGCGGCCAGCCGGGATTTTTTGTCGAAGGTGCTGAAGTATTAAGCTTCAGCCCTCCTGTTTCAGCCTGGCCTCGGCCAGATCCAGGTCGTGCTCGATGCGGCGCATGACCTGGTCGTTGATGACCCGTTCATTGCGCAGGCGGACGATGGTCTGTCGCTCGACAATGAGGGCTTCGTACTGCAATCGTTGGTACTCGGAAGGAAATTGTCCGTTGCCGCCTTCGCTCATTTCCAAGTCGCAAACTTCCAGTTGGCGGATGCGGTCTTCATATTCCACGCGGAGCCGCTCGACCACGTCAGCGTGGACACCTTCGAGGTCGGCCAATTCCTTCAAGCGGGACAGGGCGGCTTCATTGGCCTTGAGACGCGCCTCGCGTTCCTCGCGTTCCGCCACGTCATCGCCCTTCACGCCGAGCCAGCGAATGATGACGGGCAGGCTTAAGCTTTGCAGCACGAGAGTGGTGACGATGATCACGAAGGTGAAAAAAAGAATTTCGTTGCGACCGGGAAAAGGCGCTCCCGTCGCGGTGGTGGCCGGCAGCGCCAAGGCGGCGGCCAATGAGACAACGCCGCGAATGCCGGTCCAGGCAACGATGGCGATATTCCGCCAGCCGGGATACGGGTCGGCATCACGGATGCTTTTGAAAAGGTAGCGCGGCAGATAAGAGGCGGCATAGACCCAGACGATGCGAATAAGAATGACCAGCGCACTGAGCACCACAGCTGCGCCGATGAGTTGCGACCTTGATTCACCTTTCATACCGAGCATCACCTCCGGAAGCTCCATGCCAATCAGGATGAAGATGAATCCGTTGAGCAGGAACACGACCATTTCCCAGAAAGGGTAGGCGCGGAGTCGCATGCGGGAATCGATGATGTCGGGTGCGCGCCAGCCGAAATAGAGACCGGCGGTAACCACCGCGAGCACGCCGGAGACGTGCAAGGATTCGGCGGCCAGATACGCCGCAAATGGAGTGAGCAGGGAAACGGTGATCTGGGTGGCGGGATCATCCAGTGGTTTAGTAATCAGAGAGGCAAGCCAGCCGACGGCGAGACCGAGGGCAATTCCGCCGGCGGCGATAATGATGAATTGGAGCCCGGCGTTGGCCAGTGAGAAGGTGCCGGTCACCACGGCGGCCACGGCGAATCGGTAGGCGACGAGGGCGGTGGCGTCGTTCACCAGACTTTCGCCGTCGAGCACGGTGATGATGCGGCGCGGGACGGGCAGATTTTCAGTAATGGCGGTGGCCGCGACGGCATCGGGCGGGGAAATGATCGCGCCCAATACGAAGGCCGATGCCACAGTCAGGCCGGGAATGAAATGCGGCGCGAGCCAGCCCACCAGACAGGTGGTGAAGAGCACGAGGCCAACGGCGAGCAGCAAAATGGGGCGAAGATTCGCGCGGAAATCGCGCCAGGAGGTTTGGACGGCGGCGGGATAAAGCAGCGGTGGCAGAAAAAACAGGAAGATCAGGTCGGGCTCCAGGCGGAGTTTTGGAAATCCAGGAACCAAGCCGAGCAACAAGCCGCCGGCGACGAGCAGGATGGGAAGCGGCAGGCGCGTTTTTTGCGCCAGCAGCGCGAGCGCCGCCACGGCGACCAACATGCCGACCACGAGCTCGATTTCTACAAACATATTCGCGGCAAACGTATTCTGTCCGGAGTGATTTGGGAAGTCCCACCGCCAGAAATGTTCGGTTATACAAACTGCCCGGCGGCGTGGCCTGAGGCCCAGGCCCATTGGAAATTAAAACCACCCAGCCAGCCGGTGACATCCACCACTTCACCGATGAAATATAAACCGGGAACCCGGCGTGACTCCATGGTTTTTGAAGAAAGTTCGCTGGTGTCCACCCCGCCGCGTGTGACTTCAGCCTTGGGGTAGCCTTCGGTGCCCGCCGGTTTTATTTCCCAGTGATGCAGGCGATGCGCGATGCCTTCGAGTTCCTGGGTGGAGTAGCGGTGCATCGGGCGGGATGGGGCAAAGCGAGCACACCATTCCGACACGAATCGCTGCGGCAGATATTGGCTAAGGAGATTTTTAAGTTCTTTTTGCGTCTGGCGATTGGCGGTGAGCAGCGGGAGTGCTGGTTGGTCGGGCAAAAGATCAATGTTGATGGGCTCGCCGTTCTGGCGGTAGCTGGAGATTTGGAGAATTGCCGGACCGCTCAATCCCCGGTGGGTAAAAAGGATGTTTTCGCGGAAACTGGTGTCGCTGGTGGAAGCGGTGGCATCGATGGAGATGCCGCTGAGTTGGCCGAAGCTGGCTTGATCTTCCAGGCTGAAGGTCAAGGGGACGAGTCCGGGTTCGGTGACGGTCATTTTAAGGCCGAACTGCCGGGCGATGCGATAGCCGAAATCCGTGGCGCCAATTTTGGGAAAGGAGAGTCCGCCGGTGGCGATGACGAGGGAATCGCAGGAGAGCGGGCCTTGGTTGGTATCCACCTGAAAAGTTTGATTGCGGGTGACCTGGTGGACCTGGCAATTGAGCCGGATTTCCACCCGGGCCGCGTCGCATTCGGATTGCAGGAGTTCAATAATCTGGCGGGAACTTAAATCGCAGAAGAGTTGGCCGAGTTTCTTTTCGTGGAAGGAAATGCCGTGCTTTTCGACGAGCGCGATGAAATCGGCGGGGGTGTAACGAGCGAGCGCGGATTTGCAAAAGTGCGGATTGTGGGAGAGATAGTTGTCCGGACCGGCATTGAAATTGGTGAAATTACAGCGACCGCCGCCGGAGATGAGGATTTTTTTACCGAGCCGGTCGGCATGTTCCAGCAGCAAAACCGAGCGTCCGCGTTTACCCGCTTCGATGGCGCACATCAGTCCCGCTGCGCCGCCGCCGATGACAATGACCTCGTGCTGCAGAGGGGACGTCACGATTCGTTCGGATTGCCGGTGCGGTTGGAGGGATGAGCCTGATATTCCTCAATCAGCTCCTTGATACGCTGGGCGTCCGCCTTGGAGTGGCCATGACTGGCGAGGGGATCGGTGCCGCCGGAGGATTCGATGAGGATGTCCGACCAAACCATGCCGGTCTTGATATGCACGGAAGCGACCTTAAAAATGCTCATGCTGATTTCGTCCTTGCTGAACCAGGAACGCTTGCGTCGGATTACGGCTTTGTCCGTGACCTCGATGATGGTGGGAAATAGAAAGTTTCCCCGCGTCCAGCGACTGGCTTGAAATATTTCAGAAGGCATATTTACCGGTTGTTATGGAATGATTTGGCAGAAATGCAATCTCAATCCGTCTTGCTCTCACTCATTACGAGGACGGCCGCGCCTTTGAACTTCCCGTGCCGCAATTGTGACAAGGCTTCGTTGGCTTCGGCGAGTGGGAAAGGTTGAACCTGCGTGACCACTGGAATTCGGGGAGCCAAAACCAGGAATTCTGCGCCATCGCGCCGGGTCAGGTTGGCGACGGAGCAAATGATGCGCTCCTCCCAAAGCCATTCGTAGGGGAAGGAAGGAATGTCGCTCATGTGGATGCCGCCACAAACGACGATGCCGCCTTTGTCGAGCGCTTTAAGGGCTGGGGGAACCAACGCGCCGACGGGTGCAAAAATGATGGCGGCATCCAAAGGTTCCGGCGGAAGGATTTCGGAATCACCGGCCCAGACGGCGCCGAGCGCCCGGGCGAACTCCTGTCCTGGCGTATCGCCGGGTCGCGTGAAGGCGAAGATTTTCCGGCCTTGATACCGTGCAACCTGGGCGATGAGATGCGCCGCAGCGCCAAAGCCGTAGATTCCCAGACGGTGGGCGTCGCCGGTTTTGACCAGTGAACGATAGCCGAGCATGCCCGCGCAGAGCAAAGGAGCGGCGTGGACATCCGTATAATTCGTGGGGATGGGAAAGCAAAAGCGCTCGTCGGCGACGGTGTATTCGGCATAGCCACCGTCAATGGTATAACCGGTGAAGAGGGCGTTGTCGCACAAGTTCTCGCGATTTGACCGGCAGAAGCGGCAGGTTCCATCCGTCCACCCGAGCCAGGGGATGCCGATGCGGTCGCCCATTTTATAGCGTTCAGTGCCTGCGCCACGCTCCACGACGGTGCCGACAATTTGGTGGCCGAGAATAAGGGGAAGTTTCGGGTGTGGCAATTCGCCATCCACAATATGAAGATCAGTGCGGCAGATAGCGCAGGCGTGGACGCGCACGAGGACTTGTTCCGGGCCCGGTGATGGGACGGGAAGATCGACGGCTTGGAGCGGCTGCTGCGGCGCCTTGAGAACCATGGCACGCATATAAGATAATGGACTCCACGAAGGGCATTGGGTCAAGCGGCGGGGTTAGTGGCGGACGCGGGGAATTTGTGGCATGGTCAATGTGGAAAGAGTAATAATCAAGCCCATGAAAATTGCCATTGGCAGCGACCACGCGGGATTTCAATACAAGGAACAAATCAGGGCGTATCTCCACGAGCTTGGGCATGAGGTGCGGGACTTTGGCACTTATTCGGAGGCGCCGGTGGATTATCCGCTGTTCATTCGACCGGTGGCGGAAGCGGTGGCGCTGGGGGAGTTTGAGCGGGGAATTGTGCTGGGCGGTTCGGGGAATGGCGAGGCGATTGTGGCGAACCGGGTCAAGGGTGTGAGGTGCGCATTGTGTTGGAATGTGGAGTCGGCCCGGTTGGGGCGGCAGCACAATAATGCCAACGCGATTTCCATCGGCGAACGGATGGTGAACCTGGAGACGGCGCTGGAAATTGTGAAGACGTGGCTGGAGACGCCGTTTGAAGGGGGACGCCATCAGCGGCGGATTGATTTGATTGATCTTTAAAGGGATGGTGCATTTTTAGTTGGGCAAAGGGCGGCGATTCGGTACAAATTCCATCCATGAGCAATAATTTCAGGGTAGAAGCGGATTCGATGGGTGAGATGAAGGTGCCGGCGGACGCGTATTACGGCGCGCAGACGGCGCGCGCGGTGGAGAATTTCCCGATCAGCAATTTGCGCTTTTCGCGCCAGTTCATCCGGGCGTTGGGTTTGATCAAGAAGCATGCGGCGGCGACCAACGCAGGGTTGGGCTATGTGCCGGCCAAGATTGCACAAGCCGTGCAGCAGGCGGCGCAGGAGGTCATTGACGGGAAATGGGATCAGCAATTTGTCGTGGACATTTTCCAGACCGGTTCCGGCACCTCGACGAACATGAACACGAACGAGGTGATTGCCAATCGCGCGATTGAAATTCTCGGGGGCAAGCGGGGTGATAAATCGGTGCATCCGAACGATCATGTCAATTGCGGGCAGTCGAGCAATGATGTGATTCCGACGGCGATTCATCTGGCGACGCTGGATTCGATCGTGCATCAGCTTATCCCGGCGTTGAATGAGTTGCATGCGGCGCTGCTCGCCAAGGCGCAGGCGTTTGGCGATGTGCTCAAGATTGGGCGCACGCATTTGCAGGATGCCACGCCGATTCGGCTGGGGCAGGAGTTCAGCGGATACGCGAGCCAGGTGGAGCATGGGATTGACCGGCTTTGGGCAGTGGAGGCGAACCTGGGCGAACTCGCGCTGGGCGGCACGGCGGTGGGCACGGGTATCAACACGCATATTGATTTTGCGCGAAAGACGATTGAGGGGATTGCCAGTGAGACGGGGCTGAAACTGTGCGAGGCAAAGAATCATTTTGAAGCGCAGGCGGCGCGCGATGCGGCGGTGGAGGCGAGTGGCGCGTTGAAGACGGTGGCGGTGAGTTTGATTAAGATTGCGAATGATATTCGATTGCTGGGGTCGGGGCCGAGGTGCGGGATTGGGGAGTTGAAATTGCCCTCCACGCAGCCGGGGTCATCGATCATGCCGGGCAAAGTGAATCCGGTGATGTGCGAGATGTTGATCCAAGTCGGCGCGCAAGTGATGGGCAACGACGCTGTGGTGACTTTCGGCGGGGCGTTCGGGAATTTTGAGTTGAATGTGATGCTGCCGGTGATTGCGCATAATTTGCTGCAGTCGATTGAATTGATGACGAATGGGAGTCGGGTGTTTGCGCGCCGTTGCATTGTCGGCCTGGAAGCGGACGTGGCCAAATGCGAAGGGAACATTGAGAACAGCCTGGCGATGTGCACGGCGCTGGCGCCGGTCATTGGTTATGACAAGGCGGCGAAGATCGCCAAAGTGGCTTATGAAACGGGGCGCACGATTCGGCAGGTGGCGCTGGAGACTTCCGGATTGGACAAGGCCAAGCTGGATCAATTGCTTGACGCGCGCAGCCAGACGGAACCGGGAACGGGCGCGGGTGGCAGCGCGGGTGGCTAGAAATTGATAGTGCGGTTATCCACGGCGAGGGCGGCTTCGCGCAGGGCTTCGCCGAGCGTGGGATGGGCGTGACAGGAGCGGGCCAGGTCTTCGCTGCTGGCGCCGAAGTTGATGGCGACGGCGGCTTCGTTGATGAGGTCGCCCGCATGGGAGGCGATGATGTGGACGCCGAGGATGCGGTCGGTTTTGGCGTCGGCGAGGATTTTTATTTTTCCTTCGGTCTGGCCCAACGTGCGGGCGCGGCTGTTGGCGAGCAGGGGGAAAACGCCTTTGCGATATTCGATTTTTTCCGCTTTCAGTTGCTCTTCGGTCTTTCCGACCGAGGCGATTTCCGGTCGGGTGTAGGCGACGCCGGGGATGGCATCATAATTCACATGGCCGTAGCCGGTGACGATGCGTTCGACACAAGCGACGCCTTCCTCCTCGGCTTTGTGGGCGAGCATGGGGCCGCGGATGACGTCGCCGATGGCGTAAATACCGGGAGCGGAGGTGGCGAAATGGTCATCGACCGGGATGCGCTGTTTTTCGTCCAGCTTGATGTTCACGGATTCCAGGCCGAGGGCGTCTGTGTTTGGTATGCGGCCGACGGCGAGAAGAACGCGGTCGCAGGTGATTGGATCTGCGCCGGCGGATTCGACGAGGCATTGGGTGCCTTGGACGGTGGCCTTGGTGACTTTGTTGCCTAGGCGGAATTCCAAGCCCTGCTTTTCGAGAATTTTTTTGGCTTCGGCGGCGATTTCGTCATCCATGCCGGGGAGGATGCGATTGAGGAATTCGAGCACCGTGACTTTTGCGCCGAGCCGACGCCAGACGGAACCGAGTTCCAAGCCAATGTAACCCGCGCCAATGACGACGAGATGTTTGGGGACTTCGGGGTAGGAAAGAGCTTCGGTGCTGGTGCCGATGCGGTCGCCGTCCAGTTCCACGCCGGGCAGGGGACTGGATTTACTGCCGGTGGCGATCAGGATGTGTTTGGCCTGGAGGTCGGTTTTTTCCTTCGAGCTCTCGACCACGATTTGGCCGGTACCGTTGATTCGTGCGTGGCCCAGATAGCGGGTGATTTTGTTTTTCTTGAAAAGGGAATCGACGCCTTTGGTGAGGGTATTGACCACTTGCTCCTTGCGGCGCAGCATGGTGGCGAGGTCGAGTTTAACTTCGGGCAGGATTATGCCGTGCCGGGGAAATGTATGGTTTGCCTCCGAGAATAGTTCGCTGGATTCGAGCAGGGCCTTGCTGGGGATGCAGCCGATGCGGAGGCAGGTGCCGCCGAGGGCGGGTTCCTGTTCGATGCAAGCGACGTTAAGGCCGAGTTGCGCAGCGCGAATGGCGGCGGTGTAACCACCCGGACCGGCACCGATGATGATGAGATCGTGTTGCGGCATGGCGCTTTTATACCTCGAGCAAGATTCTCGGTGGGGATTCCACCACTTCCTTGATGCGTTTCAAAAAGGTCACGGCTTCGCGGCCGTCGACTACTCGATGATCGTAGGTGAGGGCGACGTACATCATGGGGCGGATGACGACGTTGCCATCGCGGGCGACGGGTCGGTCCTGGATGGTGTGCAGGCCGAGGATGCCGCTTTGCGGCGGGTTCACGATGGGGGTGGAAAGGAGCGAGCCGTAAATGCCGCCGTTGCTGATGGTGAAGGTGCCGCCTTGGAGTTCCTCGGGCTTGAGTTTGTTGTTCTTGGCGCGCGTGGCGAGAGCGGCGATGGCTTTTTCAATTTCAGCAAAGCTCAAGCGCTCGGCATTGCGCAGCACCGGGACGACGAGGCCTTTGCCGCCGCCGACGGCGACGCCGATGTCATAGTAGTTGCGATAAACAATGTTGTCGCCGCGCACCTCCGAGTTTACCTGCGGGACGAGTTTCAAGGCATCGACGGCGGCTTTCACGAAGAAAGACATGATGCCGAGCTTGATGTCATACTTTTCCTGAAAGGCGGGCTGAAATTCCTTGCGCAGTGCCATGACGGCGGACATGTCGATCTCGTTAATGGTGGTGAGCAAGGCGGCGTTCTGCTGGGCTTCGACGAGGTGTTTGGCGACGGCACGGCGCAGCGGGCTCATGGGGACGACTTCTTCCTCGCGTCCGCTGGTGGTGACAGGAGCAGGGGCAGGCTGAGGGGCCTTGGTAATTTCGGGTGCGGCGGATTCGGCCTGGCGCTCGACGTCTTCTTTGAGCAAGCGTCCGCCGGGGCCGGTAGCTTGGACGTCCTCGGCTTTCATCTGGCGGGTGGCTAATTCCCGTTCCGCGGCGGGCATGACAAAGGGTTTGGTTTCGCGAGCGGGAGTTGCTGTTCGCTCACCGTTGCCAACGGGTTCAGAAGGCTTTTGAGCGGGTGGCGGAGATTCTTTTTGTGGCGTCGCAGATTTAGTTGTGGGGGCGTCAACGGGCTCGAGATGGGCGATGACTTCGCCGATGGCGGCGCGCTGGCCTTTTTGCTTCAAGATTTTGGTGAGTTTGCCGGCGGCGGGCGAGGGGAGTTCGACCGTGGCTTTTTCAGATTCCAGGGTGACCACGTTTTCATCCTTGGCGACGGTGGCGCCCTCCGGCTTGAGCCAGTCGCCGATTTCCACTTCGGTGATGGATTCGCCCACGGCGGGGACCTTAAGTTCGATTGGCATAATAGTTTTGTGGTTCGTTACGGTTGCTCTGGCTCTTCCAAGATTTTCTTTGTGTCGCCCCTCCGGGGCTTGGGTCATTACTGCTTTTCCCATGGCTTGCGCCATGGGCTAAATTCTTTCGCCGCTCCGCGGCTGCTGAGACTGTAGGCAAGGGTCATGAAAATTTCCCGTGCTATTGAGACTCAGAAAAGTAATGTGACAAAACCGAAGGGTGAAAGATAAGGCACACCTCTCCCCGGCCCTCTCCCCACTCCCTGCGTCGTGCGGAGAGGGAGAAGCAACTGAATGCGGTTGTCTCATTACTTTTCTGAGTCTCAATAAATGCTTCCCGTGATTTTCGTCAAGGATCACCAGACACTTTGTTAACCTAGCCTTTTCCGAGGGCTTCGGCGAGCAATTCCCTTTGTTCCTGTTTATGGGAATTGGCGGAACCGGTGGCGGGACTGGCGGAAGCGGGGCGGTAAATGCCTTTAAACGGATGGCGACCGAAAAGGTTTTCGCCAAACTTGGAGTGGATATAACGCCAGGCACCCATGTTCATTGGTTCTTCCTGGACCCAAAATGCCGGCGTGCCTTCGCGATAGGGGGCGAGGGTGGCTTGCACCTTTTCATTGGCCAACGGATAGAGTTGCTCCAAACGAATGATGGCGACGTCGTCGCGCTTTAGTTCGGTTCGCTGTTTTTCGAGGTCGTAATAAACTTTTCCGGTGCAAAGGAGGATGCGGCGGATTTTATCGGGAGCGGTGGTGTCGGGCAGAATGTGCTGGAATTGGCCGGTGGCGCATTCGGCGAGAGTTGAGGCGACACGGGGATCGCGCAGAAGACTTTTTGGGGTCATGACCACGAGGGGCTTTCGCCACTTGCGCAGAACCTGACGGCGCAGGAGGTGGAAATATTGCGCGGCCGTGCTGGGATAAACGACCTGGATGTTGTCTTCGGCGGCGAGCGCCAGGAAACGTTCCAAGCGCGCACTGGAATGTTCAGGGCCGCTGCCTTCGAATCCGTGCGGGAGCAGCAGCACCAGGCCGGAAAGCCGGCGCCATTTGTCTTCGGCGCTCACGATGAACTGATCGATGATGACCTCGGCGGCGTTCACGAAGTCGCCGTATTGCGCCTCCCACATGATAAGGCCATTGGGCCAGTCGAGGCTGTAGCCGTAATCGAAGCCGAGGACGCCGGCTTCGGAGAGCGGGCTGTTGATGATTTCCACCAGGGCTTGTTCGGGACTCAGGTTTTGCAACGGAATGAAAGTATGGCCGTCTTCGTAGTCGTAGAGGATGGCGTGGCGCTGGCTGAAGGTGCCGCGGCCGCTGTCCTGGCCGCTCAAACGAATGCGGCGGCGATCCGTGGCGAGCGTTGCGAAGGCGAGGGACTCGGCGGCGGACCAATCCAAGGGCTGCTTGCCAGCAGCCATTTCCTGGCGGGCGGTGAAAAAGCGCTTGAGCTTGGGATGAGGATGAAAGTCGGCGGGCAATTCTGTTTGCTTCAGCAGCAATTGAGAAAGTTGTTCCGGCGGGACACCGGTGGAAACCTGCTCGACCTCGCCATCAGAGCCGCCGAGAAAACCTTTCCAAACTCCGCGCAACGCATCGGAGGGTTGCTGGTATTCAGGGCTGGTGGAGGCGGAGAGTTCGGTTTCCAAATGTTCGCGGCATTGCGCGGCGATGCCGTCGGCCTCTTCGCGGGTGACTCCGTTGAGTTTGAGCAGATGCTCGAGGTAACCTTCGCGGACGGGTTTGCGTTCGGCGATGGCGCGGTAAAGCACGGGCTGGGTGAAGGAGGGTTCGTCGCCCTCGTTGTGGCCGAGCCGGCGATAGGCATACATGTCGATGAAGACGTCGCGCTTGAAGCGGAGGCGGAAATCCATGGCGAGGCGGACGACCTGGGCCACAGCTTCGGGGTCTTCACCGTTCACGTGAAAGATGGGGCTTTGCAGCATCTTGGCGACGTCGGTGGCGTAAAGACTGGAGCGGCCTTCTTGCGGCGAGGTGGTGAAACCGAGTTGGTTGTTCAGGATGATGTGAAGCGTTCCGCCAACCATGTAGCCGGGGAGACGGCTTAGATTTAGAGTCTCCTGAATGATGCCTTCGGCGGGGAACGCGGCGTCGCCGTGGATCAACAGCGCCATGTTGCGCGTGCGGTCCGCGTCGCGGGAGCGATCTTGTTTGGCGCGGGTGCGGCCCACGGCGACGGGATTGACGAATTCGAGATGGCTGGGATTGAAACAGAGCGACAGATGCACTTTCTGCCCGGCGGCGGTCTGCCAATCGTTGCTGTAACCGAGGTGATATTTGACATCGCCGCGGCCGGTGTAGAGTTGCGGGTCGGCGTCGGCAAATTCGCGGAAGATTTCCCGAGGGCTTTTGCCGATGACGTTGGCCAGCACGTTTAAGCGGCCGCGATGAGCCATGCCGAGGACAATTTCCTGAATGCCTTGTTCGCCAGCTTTCTCAATGGCGAGATCCAGGAGAGGAATGAGGCTTTCCGAACCTTCCAGCGAAAAACTTTTTGCGCCGACAAATTTTGTGCGGATGAATTCCTCGAAGGTGACGGCATCGGTCAGGCGGGTCAGGATGCGGAGTTGCTCGTCACGACTTAATTGAAGACGGTTCTCGGTGGCCTCCATTCGCTTTTGGAGCCAGCGGCGGATGGAGAGGTCATCGATGTGCATGTATTGCACGCCGATGGATTGGCAGTAGGTGTTGCGCAATCGTTCGATGAGTTGCCGGACGGTGAGCGGCCCATCGTATTGAAGCGTGGCGCTGTTGATGGGGCGATCCATGTCGCCCGAGGTGAAGCCCAGATAGGTTGGGTCGAGTTCGGGCGGAACGGAGCGGGGGAGTCCGAGGGGATCGATGCGAGCGATGATGTGTCCCCGAACGCGGTAATTGCGAATGAGTTGATTGACCTGGTCCTGGAGTTGGGCGATCTGGTTTTTTTCCGGTGAGACGGTCTCCACACGGCGCGGGACTGCAGGAGGATTGAAGAGGCTACTCGGGCGAAAGGTTGGCCCCAGTTGCGGGCGGGCGGTGGCGGCTTCGCCATTGAGGAATTCCTTGAAATATTTTTGCCATTCGGGCGAGACCGAGTTGGCGTCGCGCAAATAGTCGGTGTAAAGACCCTCAATAAAGGGCAAATTAATACTGTCTGGCGTTGAATTGATTTTATTCATGTGTCAGCCGAAGTCCTGAAGGCAGAACCGCCCCCACTTTGCCCGAACATTATTGGACCTGCAATGTTGAAACCACTTCCTGGACGCCGTCGGTGTCGAGGGCCAATTTCATGGCTTTGCTGATATCCTCCGGGGAAGAGACTGTGCCGGAAAGGGTTACGCGTCCATTAGTCGTATTGACGGAAATGCTGCGGGCGGAAAGATCAGGGTCGGTGACTAGTTTGGCTTTGATGGCGGTGGTGGTGCGGGCATCGGCGGTGGCGTCCGCGATGGCGCTGCCGGCAGCCTGGGTTTTTTGGCGGATAACGCGACCAGTGCGGTGCAGTTCGTCCATGATGTTGGTTGAATTGAGGTCCCACGAAGCAAACTTGTCGTGGGCGAGGTCTTTGCCTTCGTTGGCGGTGGATTGGATGCGTTCCTTCGCCGCCTGAGCGGTGGGATCATGCCGCTGGTCAGCGTAATACCAGATGACTGCGCCGCAGATAAGAACTCCGATGATGATGCCCAACAAGAAGTTTTTCATGATGAAACCTTGTTAAATTTAATCTGGGGGTGCGGGAAGTCAAACGGTGGAATTTTTGATTTTTGATTGGCGATTTTTGATTGGGGGAAGGGATGGGAATTTTTACCGCAGATTAACTCAGATGGACGCAGATTAATGAGAATCGGGCAGGGGAATGGGGAATATCTTTAACCACGGATGGACACGGATGGACACGGATGGGAGAAGAATTTTTACCGCAGATCCGCCTTCGCTGAAGCTATGGCGGGACGAGTCGGCGGGACGGGATGGCGCGACAAGCAGGATTTAGAGGATGGGAGTGGAAGGGGGAAGGCGACTCGTGAGTTCGGAAGAAGATAATTGGGGTGCTATACATTTACAGTCTGGGTCTGGAGAATTGGGATAATTCTTGTTGGAAATTCGAAGGTCTGATTTGATAAACCGATGCGAGTAAAGGAAGCAAAAAACACCCGGTGCATAGAGCTGTGCATTGCGCGCCGGATATTAGGGGTTAGGCATCATCAAGCGACATGAAATTTCTCGCGCTTGTTTTCCTACTGACTGTCGCCGGATGTGCGCACGACAAGAAATCCGCACCACAATTCGCGCAGGTGGCATCAGAGATTCACGGCCCATACGGGCGCAATTTGCCGCAGGCACCTCCCTCAGAAACAAATCGAGTCAAGTTTCCACAAGGATATTCTATTGTGAGTCCAGTGGGTTGGGTGACACGGACAATTCCAATGGAAGATTGGATGAAAGACAATGTTACAGACCAAATTGAAATTGAGGGAGATGGACCTGTTGGATATAAACCTCGTATTACAATTCAGCATTTGGGGCCGGGGGAAAACTCATTGTATCTTGGATTTCTGGCGAAGCTTGGGCAGATTCCACCGGATGGATGGGTGCCTGCCGCGTTTCAGAAACAGCCTGCCCTTAAGAAGTTTTATGAAGGCAGCGGCAGCCGCCAGGCAATCCGAGGCAGTTACCAACCTTGGCTTACGCAGGAGATATTTTGCGAACGCGACGAGCAAGGATTTCTTTTGATCTTCGATATGAAGAACGCCGATAAGTATCCATATTTCAAGCAACCATTGCCAATTGTTGAACAATACTTGGAAACATTTCGTTACAAACCACCAAAGAAATGATGTTTGCCGAGTCGCTGGATCAAATCGCCGTTGACGCTTCTCGTCCCGCTATCGCGGTTCACGTCGCGAGTCGGCGGTGGCTCAGCTTTCTACGTTAGGCGTCATTCGCGCATCACTCACATGGAGCTACAAGAAATGGCAGACCGGGTGGATTCCAAGGAGACGTTCTTGGAGTTCGTTGCGGCCTTGCGCACCGATTGGGAGGCATCGCGCGCCGAGGAGAGCGCACGGCCATCGTCACCATACAGTCCCGACGCACGTGGTTGGGAGAATCCAGACCTTGGGCGCTTTCTTGAGGCGATGCACGCTTGGACAGACGACATGGGCGACCGAGTAGCGCCGCAGCCGAGTTGGCGGACGTTTGCTCACATGTTGATGGCCGCCAAGATTTACGAGTAGGAATTGACCATGACGCCTAACATGCGCTGCAGGCAACGCGGGCCGGCGGGATCGATCGACAGGAAGGAAGGGAATGTTTTGGGTTAGGGGAGGTGGACGGCAGGGACAGTGTGGACGATGACGGGAATTTGATTCAACCCTTTCAGGGTAGTGAATGTTATCGGTAGTGACCTAGGGTAGCTCGGTGCTCGCAACCCTAGGCTGGATGATTCAACCCGCTTCGGGGTTGTTGGGGAAGTGACAGGGACAATAGACAATAGCCGATAGAGTTAAAGGATGGGGGGAGAGTTGGAGGAAGGATTTTTGATTGGAAAAAGGATAGGGGTTTTCACAAATTGGGAGGCTGATAAGCACCAAATAGGCTTAAACACAGGGGATGGTTGCGGTTTTCATTCAAAAAAGCTGAGCGACACGAGCGACACGAGCGACAGTCATCATTTATGGGATGTGGTTGAATCGCCAACATGAACTTAAAGAAAGTTCTCAGTTTAGGGTTCAGAGTTCTGAGTTTTCGGAGGTGCTTCCGCACGGGGCACTGGCGGAAAAGGTATTTCGGCACCCTCCCCATGAACCCTCTTCCGTCCGAGTGCTTCCGCACGGGCCATCAAGGGCGAAGATTGCGGTTGGGTATTTTTATGGTACGAAACCGTCTTGTGCGCTGGTCGTTCACATATATCGAATCCGGCGGGGTCCTTCCGGATCCGCCTTCGCCGAGGCTTCGGCGGGACAAGCGGGTCTTTATGAATAACAAGCTACAACAAGGTAACTTGAGGCTCGGCCACGGTGGCCTTGAGGCTGGTCAAGGTAAATTGAGGTAAATCGAGCCTAAATTTTTGTCCTAGTGGACAGCCAATGTGGGGATCGACGACGAGGACGAGGACGATTGGGAAACATTAACCAAGGAACTTTATGACACGTAAAGGAAAGATTGCGCGGTTGCCATCAGCGGTGCGAGAGGCGCTGAATCGGATGTTGCATGATGGGAGGTCGGAGAAGGAACTGGTGGCATGGCTTAATACTTTGCCGGCGGTGCAGGAGGTGCTGGCGCGGAAGTTTGGCGGGCGGCCGATCGTGAAAGAGAATCTGTGGGCCTGGCGGCTCGGGGGTTATGAGGAGTGGGCGTTGCGCCGGGAGCTAATAGACGATGCTTGTATATGGACACGGGCACAAGAGGCCCTCCGGACGGGTCACCCGGGGAACAGCAGCACCGATCACAACCCGGCTGGTCAGGGGGGTGAATTTAAGGATAGTCAAGGCAGCCTTAAGGATGGACAAGGCGGGTCAAGGTAATTTAAGAATGAATTTTTTATGGTCCTAACGGACGGGTCACTATGGGGACAAATACAAGGTTTTGCCACGCCCTTCGGGGGTGCTTGCGCACGGCCATTATGGGGAAGGGAATTATATGATTGGGGTTCCGGATTTGTGTCGCGCTTACAGCGCTTGGAGGAGTACGGATGGTTTACCTGGGCCTGCGCTCGCCGGTGCTCGCTCCAGCCCAGGCTATCACATGGCGGGCTTTCAGCCCTCG
>JAQGPA010000069.1 GCA_028293325.1 Pedosphaera sp.
CCCACGCCTGAGGCGTAAAGGTGGTATTCGGTGGTGCCATCGGCGAGATGCTCCTTCACCTTTACGCAGTCCTTGTAAGTTCCGGCAGGCGCGGTGACCGTCTCGGAAACGGAAACGATTTCGTCGGATTCATTAATGTCCTTGGACACGTCCTCCGGCTTGAATTTGTCACCGACCTTGAGGTGTGCGGGCAGGAGGACGCCGGGGATTTGGGTGTCCTTTCCGAACAACCAGGAGCCATCATGGCTCACCACTTTGCCGCCTTTGTATTCATTCACGTCTTCACCGAGATAATAGACGGTGCCGTTGTCATCCTGTGCGAAATAGTCCAGCGTCGCTTCCGCCAGTTCGCCATCCACAAACTCACGGTCCTCGACGACGAACGCTTCGACTTTCTCGCCGCCAATTTGGAATGTCTTGTGCAGTTCGGGCTTGGCCGTCCATTCGACATGCAGTTTTTTACCGCCTTCCTTGCCTTCCATGATGTCTTGATCCAATGATGCCAGAGGGAAATAGGGATGGGTGATGTCCCGCGGATGGCTGAATTTTACTCCGGCCAGGACTTTTTGCGCACGCGCGGCCAGTTCCCCGGCCTTATCCGCGGCGTCATCATTCTTGACGGTAACCAGCTTGCCATCCTCGGTAATGACCAGATCCGACACGTTACCATTCTTGTCCTTGGCCTGAGCTTCATAGACAGCCTTGCCGTCCACCTTTTCGTCTTCGATATCCACGGGACCGGCGGTGCCGCCATTGGCCAGCACGGTGGCGCGGACGGTTTCCGGCACCTCTTCCCATTTCGTGGCTTTCCCAGCGAGGGAGGTGCTGGCGATGGTGCCGCTGAAAATTATCACGACGAGGATCTTTGTCATTTTCGAGAATGAAGTTTTCATAGGGATAATTGTTGGCTCTGGTGACCGGGATAATGGTATCGAAAAAGGCCGAATAAAACCATATCGGAAAATAGAATCTTTTGACGCGGCTGCGGGATTCGTATTCGGAGTTTTACCGCGGAGTCGCTGAGGCGCGGAGAACAGAGGGAATGATTGCCTTAATCCTTTTCATTCAGAAGCGCTCTTGTTAATTGTAGTTGGTACATGGGCAAGTCCAAGAAGAACGCCAAGCCACCCGCTGACCTTAGTCGTTTTGAGGGCAACCGGTGGAATCTTCCACGTTGTTTCATCATTCATGCGTGGTCGCCATCGGGAATAAAACATGTCATCCAGCATATCCGAACCGCTTTGGAAGGGAATTTCCATGTTGACGTGGATTTGGACTTTGGCGCAGATGAGTCGATCCGGGAAAAGGCTCTGGCCGCCATTGAAGAAGCGAGCCTTGTAATCTGTATTCTGGATGATTTAGCACCAAACGTCACGTTTGAGTACGGGTGTGCCAAGGCGCTGAAGAAGCCATGCATTCGCATGGTTCGGAACGGAGCGGTGGTCAACGTCCTAAAGTATTTTCCAAAGGACAAACAACCGCTCGGTGTCCAAAACCCGCTTTTGGATTGCAACACGCATTTTAGTGATGTGCGTGATCTTGTCCACTGTCCTTATGACCACGAAGACCCCGAAGCTGCGAAGAAATTGTTAATGCAAGAGTTTGCCAAGATAGGAAGCTCTGGAAAGTCTCTCGCCCGCCACATCATCGAGACTTGGGTTGCTTTAATGAAAGAGGGCTTTGGAAAAGCCGGGGATTTTGAACCTTTATTTGATTACATTTTAAGGACTAAAACAATCGAGTTGGGGAAACCTCTCTTTGCCACGCAACGGCAAAAAAAGTTTTCGGAACTCTTGGTAAAGGGGTTCAAGTCGAAAACAAGCCGGAATAAAGCGGTTGATGCGCCAAAATCTGAAGAATTGCCGGACGCCACTGTTGAAGCCATTTCCGACTTGCCTCCGGAAGCACAGCTGTCAGTGATTCGCAAATTAACGCGAACTTATCCCAATGATGAACGACTCCTTTTTGCAGAGTGTTTATGTCTAATAAAAATCAGCGAACGATTAGCTTATAGAGATGAATCCAAAAATAACGAAGCTAAAAGCCTATGTGAAAGTTTTTTAAAGAAATTTCCTGATGCGTATGCAGGCTATTATAATTTTGGACTTTTACTTTCTCACTTGAAGCGTCTAGATGAGGCCGAACAGTACTTTCGAGAGGCATTGCGGATCAACCCCGGGCTCGAAGTTGCGCACAATAACTACGCTAATTTACTAAAACTGTTACAGCGTCCCGAAGAAGCCGAGCGGCATTACCGTGAGGCGATACAGATCAATCCTGAAAATGCAGCCGCCCACTATAATTATGCTAATTTAGTAAGTGAATTACAGCGTTTGGAAGAAGCCGAGCGACATTATCAGGAGGCGGTACGAATTAGACCCGAATACGCGGATGCCCATTACAATTTCGCTGTATTGTTGCAAAAACTGGAACGTTGGGATGAAGCTGAACGGCACTACCAGGAGGCGGTGCGTATCGACCCCGAAGATTTGTATATCCAGTTCGGTTACGCTGTTTTGCTGCAAAAACTGGAACGTTGGGATGAAGCTGAACAGCACTACCTGGAGGTACTGCGAATCAGCCCGGAAGACGCGGATACACATTACAATTACGCTATTTTGCTGCAAAAACTGGAACGCTGGGATAAAGCTGAATGGCATTACCGGGAGGCGCTACGAATTAGTGCAAAAGAACCGCACTTCCATGGAGGCTTTGCGCTTTTTCTGGAAGCGCAAGGCCGAAATGATGAAGCCCGGCACCATTTTGAGGAGGCAGAGCGCTTGGAGTTAGGGACTGAGTAGATTGAGAAGCAATTGTGGACGTGCAATAAGGCCCTTTTCTTTACCCATAACTATTGCATGATGGCTATCTTCTTCTTGGGTCGGCTCTCAACGTTGTTTTTGTTCTGGCCTGCAACATTTGTTTATATGCAGTTTCTTTCCAGATTTCGTACGGAATGAGCGAGTTTGTAGAGCGTTTGTTCTCAGTATAAGTAGCGTAGTAGTCGGCATAAGCAAGCCGAGGCCTATAATAGTCATCGAGCCACTTCTCTTTTGGTAAAATGGTTTCTTGTGGTAATCCAGTCTTTTGCAACGTCTCATTCTTAGCCTGCATCTCAAAGAAATAATCGGTATATGCTGCATGGTGTTGGGATGAGAGTGCGGATTGATATGCAATAACGCCTGATGCCACAGGTATGCAGCCTTGTAAGAGGAGAATCGAAGGAAATAAACAGCAAAGGAAAAGGCGGCGCATCGGGAAAATGTATGTGCTTACACGGTTGGCAGTCAAGGTGCGCGGTGCGCGGCAGGTGCTTGCGCACGGCCACTATTGCTGCTGATCAGGGACGGAAGGGACGGACACGGACTAACATGGACTTACCCCCATCCCAGTCCCTCGCTCGTCTGAGTGTTTCCGCACGGGCACCAAGGCGTTGGCCATAGCCGCGCTCCTATGAAGGTGTGGTGCGTAGGCAGGCGTAGCCGGAACTGGCCACTGCCACGGCGTTGGTCACGGAACTGATGGCCGCCAAGCGGTTCAGATTGTCATAAGACTTGGTGGTGGTCAGCCGCAAGGAGCCGTTGTTGGTAAAGCTGATGGTGCTGTGCCTGCGTCCCAAAGGACGGAAGTGACCGAAGGGACGAAAGGGACGAAAGGGACGGCAAAGGGCGGGGCGATTTGGCCGTTGGAGTTATTTCCAGGGTCCTTGTTTGGCTCGGGCGACCAGCCGGGCGCGGGTCATGCGCTCGCGCAGGCCGCCCTCTTTCAAGAAATCCTGTTCCAAACTTTTCAACTGTCGGTCGAGCAAATAATTGGTCAGCTTAATCAAGCCAATCATCACATTGGCAGCAATGGCCGGATCGGGATTTTCAATGCCTTGCTTGAAGGTGTCGTAATTGGCATTGGGCTGGCGGTTGAGTTCCCGAAGACGGCGGGTATAGCGGTGTTCGGTTGTCCATTCTGCGAGGCCGCGCAGGCGCAGGTAATCGCGGTAGTCTTCCAACAATTCCTCAAGACTGGCCCGCGCGACGTTGGTGAGCTTGATTTCCATTTCCTTGGAAGTGCCGGAAGCCTGGCTGCCTTCGAGGATATTTTGTTTGCCCGAGCGCGCGGCCTGAATCATCTGGTCGCAGGTGCGATCGCGCTTTTGCAAGAGGCGCTCGCAGAAACGCACCGTGCCGTCATAGACAATCCGGGCTTTCTGAAATGAAAGGAGGTCTTCATAACCGCCGTGCGGTGGGATGAAGGTGGTGGCATCGGCTGGCGGAAGGGACGGAAGGGACCTCAAGGACGGCAAAGGACGAGGTCCTTTAGTGGCTTTTGTCGTTTTTGTCCTTTGCTCAGGCGACATAACTTCCAGTTGTCATGCAGTTCGCTGGCAGCGTAAGCCTTGGAAGGGATATGGCAATTGTAAAGCGAAGGCTTTCGTTCATCGCGGGGCGGATTTTTGATTTGGGAAAACGGGAGCAAACAAGTGCGGGATAGTGGGGATTTCAAAATACAGGAGGGAAAAATTCATGAATAGTCTGTAAACAAAGGGGATGGTTGGTGTTTTCTTCGAAAAAAGCTGAGCGACACGAGCGACACGAGCGACATCCAAGGGTTTGGGTTTGTGGTTGAATCGCC
The DNA here is from genome assembly GCA_028293325.1 of Pedosphaera sp. Lineage (GTDB taxonomy): Bacteria > Verrucomicrobiota > Verrucomicrobiia > Limisphaerales > Pedosphaeraceae > JAQGOT01. Next base: position 4,627 of record JAQGPA010000069.1, read on the forward strand.
AACATGAACGATAAGAAAGTTCGGAATGCGGAGTGCGGAGTGCAGAATTTTCCGAAAGGAGAGTTTTACCGCGGAGTCGCGGAGGCACGGAGAATGCGCAAGCGTGACCTGGCACAAGGCAGGAATCAATGGAAGCGAGCGGAGCACGCGGAGGGTGCTTGCGCACGGGTCATTCAAATTCGAAGTGCGGAGTGCGGAGTGCGGAATTTTCCGAAAGGAGAGTTTCACCAAGGACGGACAGGGACCAAAGGGACGAAAGGGTGGCGAAGGTGGCCGATCTTGTGGCGCGCTTACAGCGTTTGGAGGGCTGGGATCTATTTCCCGGGGCTGCACCCCGGGCTATCACATGGCGGGCTTTCAGCCCTTTCCGGATGCTGGCGTTGCTTCCACACGGGTCATTATGAGTAACAAGATACAACAAGGTAATTTGAGGTAATTCGAGGTAACTTTTTTTTATGAAGCTGAGGAAAACACTTAGTTCTGGGTTCAGAGTTTGGCGTTCGGAGTTGGCGGAGGTGCTTCCGCACGGGGCACTGGGGAAATACGAAGTTCCGAGTTCTGGGTTCGGCGTTCGGGGTTTTCGGATGTGGAGGGGACAAGCTGAAGCTTGAACTCCGTACGGGGAGGTGCTGGCGCACGTGGAGGGTTTTCAAGTATTTCAAGCAACAAATCAACCAACAAACAAAGCAAATAAGGAGAATGGTTATGGGACATATCGGAAAGATTGTGCGGTTGCCGTTGGCGGTGCGGGAGGCGTTGAATCGGCGGTTGCGGGACGGCAGTTCGCAGAAGGAGCTGGTGGCCTGGCTTAATACCTTGCCGGCGGTGCAGGAGGTGTTGGCGCGGCAGTTCAGCGGGCGGCCGATCGTGAAGCAAAACCTCTCGGCCTGGCGGCTCGGGGGTTATGAGGAGTGGGCGCTGTGTCGGGAGCTAATAGACGATGCTTATATATGGACATGGGCACAAGAGGCCCTTCGGACGGGTCACCCGGGGGACAGCAGCACCGATCACAACCCGGCTGGTCAGGGGGGTGAATTTAAGGATAGTCAAGGCAGCCTTAAGGATGGACAAGGCGGGTCAAGCTAATTTAAGAATGAATTTTTGTCCTGCCGGGTGTTTCCACACGGGTCAATATGAAGACAAGATACAAGGTTCTGCCACGCCATTTGGAGTGGTGGGAGTTTGGGATCGGTTCCGGAGGTGTCGCGCTATGCGCTTAACCTCCGGCTACTGTCTGGGTGCTTCCGCACGGGTCACCATGCTGGCGCGCCGGTGTTGCTGTCGTTCCATACCCAGGCCATGCGGGCTGCCAGCCCGCAATACAGCCGACTGTCAGTCGGCGCTACGACAGAGGTGCTTCAGCACGGGTCACCATGGGGATCCGCCTTTGCCAAGGCTTTGGCGGACGAGACGGCGGGAGAAGCAACAAGGCTGGTTAAGGTAAAACTAAGTAGTTTTTTTATGAGGTGCTTGGGTGGGGCGAGGGAAACGGTGGTCGGGTTCGCGGTATCGCAAGGGTACGCAAGGTTGTGTTTTTATAGGTCAAGGTTGGTCAAGGTTCTGCCACCCACGGTCGGGGTGCGAAGGGTGCTGGCATTCGGTTGTTGCTGTTGTTCCATCCCGGGACCATGCGGGCTGCCAGCCCGCGATACAGCCGACTGCCAGTCGGCGCTACGATCGAGGTGCTTCCGCCGCCGCCAAGGCTTCCACCGTCGCCGGAGCTATGACGGACAGGACGGCGGACTGGCGGGTCCACCATGGGGGCAACAGGGCCGGTCAAGGTATCGGAAGGTAATCGGAAGGCCAGTTAAGGTATCGGAAGGTTGTTTTTTATGGAACATGGTTGTGTCGTCCCTCCGGGGCTTGGAAAGTTTGGGCGCGGATCCCATGGCTGGCGCCATGGGGCTGCTAGATTCTTTCGTGCCTCCGGCACTGGGGGTGGAGTCGGAACCGTCGCACGTTCTGGTGACGGTGCAGCGCAAATCCTTAGTTGCGCTAGGGATGGTGTTTAACGTAATTTGAGCCCGATTTAAGACATGAAAATCCATATCGACGGCAAGTATTACGACGAGCGCACCGCGAAAGTTTCCGTGTTCGATCACGGTCTGCTTTATGGTGACGGCATCTTTGAGGGGATCCGCGCCTATAATGGCCGGGTTTTCAAACTCAAGGAGCACATTGATCGTCTGTTTTACTCGGCCAAGGCCATCCTCCTCAAGGTGCCGCTCTCGCACGCCGCGATGATGAAAGCGGTGGTGGATACGTGTCGCGCCAATAAAATCAGGGATGGTTATATCCGCCTCATGGTGACGCGCGGAGTCGGTACGCTGGGGCTGAATCCTAATCGCTGCAAAAAGCCGTCGGTGATCATCATTGCCGACAAGATCCAGCTTTATCCGCCGTCGTATTACAAAAAAGGGCTCACAATCATCACGGTGCCGACGGTGCGCAACCTGCATAGCGCGTTGAACCCGGCGATCAAGTCGCTGAATTATCTGAACAACATTCTGGCGAAGATTGAGGCAACCAACGGCGGTTGCGAGGAAGCGGTGATGTTGAACGCCGAGGGTTACGTTTCGGAATGCACGGGCGACAACATTTTCATCGTGAAAGGGAAGCAACTGCTGACGCCGCCGTTGTCCGCCGGCACATTGTATGGCATCACCCGCGAAGTGGTGATGGATCTGGCGCGGGAAGCCGGATTGACCATCGGAGAACCGAATCTGACCCGTTACGATTTATTCAACGCGGACGAATGTTTTCTGACCGGCACGGGAGCGGAATTGATCCCGGTGGTGAAAATTGACGGGCGTCCGATTGGAACGGGCCGGCCCGGGCGGACGACCAAACGACTCGTTGAGCAATACCATGCCTTGACTAATCGCTCAGGTGAGCCGATATACGATTAAGATTATGTTGTGTTGTATCTGTAAAGAAAAGGAAGCCACTGTGCATTTGACCCAGATTGCTGGGGATAAAATGCAGAAAGTGGACCTTTGCGAGGAGTGCGCCAAGCACAAAGGGGTGAATGACCCCGCTGGCTTTTCCCTTGCCGACCTCCTGCTCGGACTGGGGGCATCCCAGGAACTCGAAACGGCCACCGGCGGCGCGGAATCGAAGTGTCCCAAGTGCGGGTTCACCCAGGCTGATTTCAAAAAGGCCGGGCGGCTGGGTTGTTCCGACTGTTATGTCACCTTCGCCGAGGGGTTGGAAGGGTTGCTGAAGACCATGCACAAGGGGACGCGGCATGTGGGCAAGGTTCCGGTGAGCTTGCAGCAGACCCGGGATTTGTCCGAGCGGCTCAAGACCCTGCAAAAGAAACTTACCAAGGCGGTGGAAGAGGAAAACTTTGAGCAGGCGGCATTGCTGCGGGACGAGATCAAACAAATGACGAGCAAGCTGGGCAATCTGGCCACGCCATGACGCCCATGAACATTCACGAATTTCTCATACCTCCGGCCGAAAGCGCCCGGCGCAAAGGTCCACATGACCGGATTGTGATGTCGAGCCGGGTTCGGCTGGCGCGCAACGTCAAGAATGCGGCATTCCCCGGCTGGGCCAAGAAGCCGGAACGGGTTCGCATATTGGAGATGATCCGGCCGGCGATTGAAGGATTGCCGGAGATGAAGTCCGCTTTTTCAGAGTCGATGGACAATTTGTCCACGCTCGACAAGCAGATTTTGGTGGAGCGGCATCTTATCAGCCGCGAACACGCCGCGAAGAGCGCGGGGAGCGGTTTGGTGTTGAATCGGGAAGAATCGCTTTGTGTGATGATCAACGAAGAAGATCATCTGCGGATGCAGGCGTTACGACCCGGTTTGCAGCTCAAACAGGCTTGGGTGGCGATTGACCAGGCGGACACGGCTTTGGAAAAGAAGCTGGATTATGCTTTCAGCACGGACGTCGGCTACCTGACCGCCTGCCCGACGAACCTGGGCACGGGCATCCGGGTGAGCGCGATGTTACATCTGCCGGGATTGGTTTTGGCGGAGCAGATTAACCCGATTATTCAATCGGTGAACAAGCTGGGATTGGCCGTGCGCGGGCTTTATGGCGAAGGGACGGAAGCGTTGGGGAACGTCTTCCAAGTGTCCAATCAAATGACATTGGGTGAGACGGAAACGGCCATTGTGGAGCGGTTGGACAAGGTGTTGTCACAGATTATTGAGCACGAGGAAAATGCCCGTGATACGCTACTGGAAAAAAAGCCCAAGATGGTATATAATCATATAGGCCGCGCCTATGGAATCCTGGCAAATGCGCACAGCATTTCATCGAAGGAAACCATGAACCTGCTGTCATTGATGCGGTTGGGCATGGATTTGGGCCTATTTCCCGGTAGTGATCGTTCCTTGACGGATGAGTTATTTATCCTGACCCAGCCGGCGCACCTGCAAAAGCAGTATTCTGAGAAGCTTTCAGCTGAGGAACGAGATTTGCTACGATCAGACATGTTAAGGGAACATTTACGGAATGTTAGCCGGCCAATATCCAAGCCGGCAGGGTCCGGTGGGGCGGCATTGGACAAACCGAACAAATAGAAGCAAAGTAAATTATGGCAAACGAAGACGCGATGAACAATTTTACGCCACGCGCTCAGCAAGTGCTGGCCTTGGCGCGCAAAGAAGCCGACCGGTTCAACCATAACTTCGTCGGCACCGAACACCTTTTGCTCGGCCTGATCAAATTAGGCCAGGGCGTGGCCGTGAACGTACTGCAGAAGCTCGGCCTGGACCTGGAAACAGTCCGCATGGAAGTGGAGAAGCAGGTGGGCACCGGTCCCGACCAGAAAATGATCGGGAACATCCCCTACACTCCCCGGGTCAAGAAAGTCCTGGCACTCGCAGCCAAAGAAGCCCGCGCGCTGAACCATACTTATGTGGGGACGGAACACATTCTACTCGGCTTGCTGCGCGAGGGCGATGGCGTTGCCGCGCGGGTGCTTAAGAACCTGGATATTGATATCGAACAAACCCGCCAGGAAATCTTGAAGGAGTTGGATCCGAATTTTGCAGCCCAGGAAGAGCAACCGCCGTCCGAAGGCGGCGCCACCCCGGCCTCAGAACGGCCCGCACCTTCCGAGAAGAAGGGCGAAGTGAAGACCCCTGCCCTCAAGGCGTTTGGGCGCGACCTCACGGAAATCGCCCGCAAGTCGGAGATGGATCCGGTCATTGGGCGCAAGAATGAGATTGAGCGGGTCATTCAAATACTTTGCCGGCGCACCAAGAACAATCCCGTGCTGCTGGGCGAAGCCGGCGTGGGCAAGACGGCCATCGTGGAAGGGCTCGCGCAGGAAATCGCGGCGGGCAATGTGCCGGAACTGCTGCGTGAGAAGCGGGTCATTACGCTGGACCTCGCGCTGATGGTGGCCGGGACCAAATATCGCGGACAATTTGAAGAGCGCATCAAGGCGGTCATGGACGAAATCCGGCGTGCCAAGAACGTGATTCTGTTTATCGATGAGTTGCACACGATTGTGGGAGCGGGATCGGCCGAAGGGACCATGGATGCTTCCAACATCATCAAGCCGGCGCTGAGCCGGGGTGAGATGCAATGCATCGGCGCGACGACACTGAATGAGTATCGTAAGTATATCGAGAAGGATGCGGCGCTCGAACGGCGTTTCCAAAGTGTCAAAGTTGAGGCGCCTTCCATTGAGGAGGCAATTTTGATCCTGAAAGGGTTGCGCGTAAAATATGAAGAGCACCATAAGGCTGAATTTACGGATCAGGCGGTGGAAGCGGCGGTGAAGTTATCCGACCGCTACATCCCGGATCGTTTTCTGCCGGACAAGGCGATTGACCTCATGGACGAGGCTGGTTCGCGTGCGCGCATTGGCACGATGACCCGTCCGCCGGAAGTGAAGGATATCGAGGTGGAAATCGAAGAAATTAAAGGTCGCAAGGAAAAGGCGATCAAGGAACAGGATTTTGAAGGCGCGGCCTCGATGCGCGACAAGGAAAAGAACGCGAAGGAGAAGCTTGAATCGGTGCTCAATACCTGGCGCGCGAACCGGGAAGAAAAACGGGTGAAGGTGGATGAAGATGATATTCTCCATGTGGTCTCGAAATGGACCGGCATTCCGCTGAAGCGGATGGAACAAGGCGAAGCGCAGCGTTTGCTGGCGGTCGAGGGACAGATGTCCAAGACGGTCATCGGCCAACGCGAAGCAGTCGCGGCCATTTGCAAGGCGTTGCGGCGTTCACGCGCGGATTTGAAAGATCCGAAGCGGCCCATCGGCACGTTCGCCCTGTTGGGACCGACCGGTGTCGGCAAGACTTTGCTGGCCAAAACACTCGCCGAGCAGATGTTTGGGGACACGAAGTCCCTCATCCAGCTCGACATGAGCGAGTACATGGAAAAATTCAACGTGTCGCGACTCGTTGGGTCGCCGCCGGGATATGTGGGTTACGAAGAAGGCGGCCAACTCACGGAGCAAGTGCGCCGGAAACCGTACTCGGTGGTGTTGTTCGACGAAATCGAAAAGGCGCATCCGGATGTCTGGAACATGCTGTTGCAGATTTTGGAAGAGGGCAAGTTGACCGACAACGTCGGCCGGGTTGTCAATTTTCGGAATACCATCATCCTGATGACATCGAACGTGGGTTCGGAAACCATCAAGAAGCAGTCTTCGATGGGTTTCTCGCCGATCTCGGACGAATCGACCTACGAAAAGATGCGGGAGAAAATCCTAGACGAGGCCAAGCGGACGTTCCGGCCCGAGTTCCTAAACCGCATCGACGATGTCATCGTGTTCCGCTCGCTGACCAAGCCTGACCTGGTCGAGATTCTTGATTTGGAAATTTCCAAAGTGATGGAACGGCTCAAGAACAAGAACATCATGCTGACCCTGGATGAGAAAGCCAAGGACTTCCTGGTGGAAAAAGGTTACGATCCGAATTACGGCGCGCGGCCGATGCGCCGCTCGGTGGAGCGTTTCCTGGAAGATCCGCTGGCGGAAGAAATTCTCAAGGGCAACCTGCATGAGAACGACCCGATCCAGGTGACCTTCGAGAAAGACCGGCTGGTGTTTATCCAAAACGCCGCGGCCCAAGGCGCCTACTCCAGCTAAGCGCAAGCGCGAGCCGGAAGCATAAATTATACAACGCCAACCGTTTTACGGTTGGCGTTTTTCATTCATAAGACTGGCTAGTTACCTGGCTCTTTGTTAAACCATGGGCTGTGAATTTTTTTGCCAACAGAATTGTGGCAGAATGGCTGGAAGGTTTGGGACGGCTCGCCTTGTTAAGCAAGGAGGCGATTAGTTCGCTCTTTACCTTCAAGGCTTCCGCACGTGACTTCATATATCAGCTCTATTACATCGGCGTGAAGTCCCAATCCGTGGTGCTGGTCACGGGCGCCTTTACCGGGATGGTCTTGTGTGCGCAGACCTATTTCCAGTTTCACAAGGTGAAGATGGACACGGCAACCTTGGCCGTGGTGAGTGTGTCGATGTGCAGCGAGTTGGGCCCGGTATTGACGGCCTTGATGGTCACGGCCCGGGTGGGAGCATCCATGGCGGCGGAGTTGGGGACGATGAAGGTCACCGAACAAATCGATGCGCTGCGCACATTGGCGACGCACCCGGTGGATTACCTGGTGGTGCCCCGTCTGCTGGCGTCCATAGCGTCCCTGCCCCTGCTCACGGCGGAGTCCATTATGGTGGGCATTATCTCAGGCTACCTTGTGGGGGTCTATTTGCTGGGGATTGACCCGGCCTATTCTTATTACAATATGATCCGTTACACCGGCGGCGCAGACGTGGTAATCGGCATCATCAAAGCATTCATATTTGGTGGCATCATTGCCATCATCGGTTGCTATAAAGGGATGACCTGCGGCGAGGGAGCGGAAGGCGTGGGGCGGGCAACGACCGAGGCGGTGGTGTATGCGTCCATCACCATTTTGATAACGAACTTCTTTCTGACCCTCACCCTGACGGAGCTACTGCGATATCTATGATTGAGGTGCGCGATTTGAAGAAGAATTTTGGCTCGCATACCATTCTGGACGGTGTGAGTTTTCGAGTTGAAACGGGCGAATCCACAGTCATAATTGGTCGCAGTGGTGGCGGAAAAAGCGTATTGCTCAAACATCTTATCGGTCTATTGTGCCCGGATGCTGGGGAAGTGTTAATTGACGGCGAGGAAATCTGCGGCCTTAATGAACGGCAATTGCTGCGGGTGCGCAAGAAGTTCGGCATGTTGTTTCAAGGCGCGGCCTTGTTCGACTCCCTGACGGTAGCGGAGAACGTAGGTTTTGCGCTGCAACGCGAAGGCAAACCGGCGGAGGAAATAAAGCGTAAGGTCACCGAAATGCTGGATATGGTCGAGCTGTCGGGGAGCGAAGACAAGAAGCCGTCTGAATTGTCCGGCGGGATGCGCAAACGGGTGGGATTGGCGCGCGCGATCATCTACCAACCGCAGATTGTGCTGTATGATGAACCCACCACGGGATTGGACCCGGTGGTATCTGACAGCATTGATCAGTTAATCCTGCGTGTGCGGGACCGGCTCAAGGTGACCACTGTGGTGGTCACCCATGACATGCGCAGCGCCCGGCGGGTTGGGCAAAAAATTATGATGCTCCATAATGGAAAAATTTACGTGACTGGAACACCGGAGGAGATTTTTAATTCCACCGACCCGGTGGTGCATCGGTTTGTGAATGGCATCTCGGTGCCCAAGGAACATTACTTTTGATATGAGCAAGTCGCGTTATGAAATTAAGGTTGGCCTTTTTGTCCTGCTCTGCCTGGTTATCCTGGCGGTATTGATGTTGCAGTTCAGCAAGGGCACCACGTTCTTTCGTCCCACTTACACCATTGCGGTTAAATCCAGCAATGCGGGCGGGCTGCGGCCACGGGCATCCGTGCTAATGGCTGGCGTTCAAGTAGGAACAGTCGCCCAGACTTTATTGTCGCCGGAAGGGACGAACGTGACCATCTATCTTAAGATTTATAAACAGTACGTCATTCATCGGAGCGCGCGTTTCGTCATCGAACAATACGGATTTCTTGGCGACCAATATATCTCCATTTATCCAAACGGCAACACAGGGCCGCCTTTGGAGCCAGGAGATGTGGCGTCAGCGCAGGAACCATTCAATCTGCTGGAAGTGGCCCGCGGCGCCCAGGGATTCATTCAACGGATTGATGAGACTGCCCAGAAACTCAACGATGCCATCAATGATGTGCGTCGCCTTGTGCTCAACGAACAAACTTTAACCAACCTTGCCGTCACCGTGGGCACGTTCCGGCAAGTTTCTGAGGACGCTTTGGTAACCGTCCAAAATATAAACCAGCTTGTCGTGTCGAATGGCGTTCCAGCAGGAACGGCAATTAGCAATTTGGTTGTGTTCTCGGAGCAGTTAAACGGCGTAGCACAAACGGCTCAAGGCATCCTTAACACCAACGGTCCGCAAATCGCAACCGCCATCAACAATGTGCAGGTATCCACCGCCATGCTGACGAATCTTCTGGGCGAAGTGCAGGCTGGACATGGTCTGGCCGGTGCTTTGTTTAAGAACGATGAGATGTCAGGTAATTTCTCCCTCCTGGCGAGCAATCTCGCTGTCACCTCCAGCAACCTGAATCGCCTGGGTCTTTGGCGCGTGATTCGCGGCCCGAAACATCCGCCGCCGGAACCACCCCACATTCAAGGCAAGAACCCACCACTTAAACAATAATTATGTCACTGTGGTACATTCGTATTCTCTTTCTTGGTCTGAGCACCATGGGCGGCTTTGCCATCAGCCAGGTGCGGCCCGAGTGGATTGGCGGTGGAATGTGGGGGGTGTTGATTGGGTTCGGGTTTGGCGGACTTTTGATTGCCGTCGACGAGATGCTCAAGGGATTTTCGCTCCGGGCATTTTCCGCGACGAGCTTTGGGTTGTTGCTCGGTTATATTGTGGCGCTGCTGATTGATCATTCTGGACTCTTCGAGAATGTGCAGGATACCACCCGCTGGCTGATTCGGCTCGCTCTCTTTCTGAGCTTCAGCTATATAGGCATCGTGCTGGCCATGCGCAGCAACAAGGAGGACTTCTCTCTCATCATTCCCTACGTGCGCTTCGCTCCGCAAAACAAGCCGGACAATCTGCTGCTGCTGGATACCAGTGTCATCATCGACGGGCGGATCGCGGATTTGATTGAGACAAATTTTCTGGAAGGATTAATCATTGTGCCGCGCTTCGTGCTGAAGGAATTGCAGCAAATTGGCGATTCCAACGATCCCATTCGCCGCGCTCGCGGACGGCGCGGTCTGGAAATGCTCAATCGCCTTCAGCGCAGCAAACGAATCGAAGTCAAAATCCACGATGGCGATTTCCCGGAGGAAAAGGAAGTTGACGCCAAGCTTGTCCGGCTCGCGCGCAACCTGAACGCCCGGCTTTTCACCAATGATTACAATCTCGGCAAAATCGCTGAGTTGCAATCTGTCAACCACGTGAATATCCATGAAGTGGCTAAATCATTGAAGACTATCCTATTGCCAGGCGAGATGCTGCAATTACGTATCGCGCGCGAAGGCAAGGACAAAGGCCAGGGCGTCGGTTATCTTAATGACGGAACGATGGTGGTGGTCAATCAAGCCCAGAATCTGGTCGGTCAGCAGGTGGAGGTACAGGTGCAAAGTCTATTGCAAACCGGCGCCGGCGTGATCGTTTTCGCCGAAGTTAAACCTTCGCTCACGGCTTGAGTTTTCCCCTGATTGGCATCATTATTCCTCATGAAACTGGTCACCATTTTTCAAGCTTTCAATCCCATGGACGCGCAACTCGTGCGCGCGCGCCTCGCCGCTGCTGAATTTCATCCTGTCGTCAGCCACGAATTATCTGCCTTGAGCACCGACGGCTACGCTTTGGGCGCAGGCGGCATCCTCGTGCAAGTGCCCGCTGATGAGGCTGACGAAGTTCGGGCTTTCCTGGCTGCCGACGACGCGCCTCCGACATGAAACCACTTGGATTCAAAGCCCTGACAAAACTAATGCAGCTTCTGCCCCGCGGCGAAGTTACTTTTGACCCAAAGGTTCGCCAGCAACATGCCGGCGATAAATGGTTCGCTGCCCACCAACCTGACGCCGTAGTTCTGCCGCGCAGTACTCAATCTGTTTCCGCACTCCTCAAATTTGCTCAGCGCCATCGCATCCCCGTTACCCCCCGCGGCGCAGGTTTCGGTTATGTCGGCGGCTGTGTTCCGTCGCATGGCGGCATCGTCCTGTCCCTGGCTCGGATGAAGCAAATTAAGGAAATCAATGCCGATGATTTCGTCGCCGTCGTGCAACCGGGCGTCATCACGCAACAACTTCAATCCGCCGTCGAGGCACGTGGCCTCTTCTATCCGCCCGATCCCGCCAGCCGTGCCGATTGCACTCTTGGTGGCAACATCGCCACCAATGCCGGCGGCCCGCGTTGCCTGAAATACGGTGTTACCCGCGACTACATTCTCGGTTTGGAAGTCGTCTTGGCCGATGGCTCGGTGGTGCGACTCGGCAGCCGCACTCACAAAAATAAAACCGGCTTCGACTTCACCCGCCTGTTCATCGGTTCGGAAGGAATGCTCGGCGTCGTCACCGAAGCCACGCTCAAGCTTCTTCCCCTGCCCCCTTATCGTGCCTGTCTCGCCATCGGTTTCAGCACGATGAAAGACGCCGTCCGGACCCTTCGCGCCATTCTTCGCGCCGGCTTTCTTCCCTGCGCGCTCGAAGTTGCGGATGCCTTCACCCTCGCTGCCGCGCGCAAACGCACCCGCAGCCAGCGCCTCGCCGGTTGCAATGCCCACCTCATCGTCGAGCTCGACGGCCAGCAAAACTCCGTCCGCGGCGAACTCCGCACTCTGGCCGAAATCGTTCGCAAACACCGCCCCCTCTTCATTCAACGCGGCTTGGGCAATGCCCAATGCGAAGCCATCTGGCAACTCCGCCGCGAATTCTCCTATGCCCTCCGCGACACCGGCCTCACCAAACTCAACGAAGACATCGTCGTTCCGCGTGGCCGCCTCGAAGACCTCTTCCGCTTCACTGCCCGCCTCCAAAAGCAGCACGGCCTCCCCATCGCCTGTTTCGGCCACGCCGGTGACGGCAACATCCATGTCAACGTCATGATGGACCCCGCGTGGCCGCGTGCCTCTGCCCGCTGCGATGCCGCCCTCAACGACCTCTTCCGTCAAGTCCTCGCCTGGGGCGGCGTCATCACCGGCGAACACGGCATCGGCCTCGCCAAAATGCCCTGGTGGAAACTCGCCACCAGCCCCCAACTCCGCGACCTCCATCAGCGCGTCAAACACGCCCTCGACCCCTACAACATCCTCAACCCCGGCAAATTCATCCCCGCCAGCCCAAAGCCCCGCCGCTCCTGACCTTCCGGCTCCCTCAACCCTGCCCCTCCGCGTATCCGCCAATATTCCCAGCCCCTCAAAACAAAAAACCACCGTCCCCTCGCGGAAACGGTGGCTGATAAATTCTCTCTCGCTTAGCGACGATCGCGATATCCACCGCCGCCACCGCCGCCGCCACCGCCGCGACGATCCCCACCACCGCCGCCACCGCCGCGATAGCCGCCGCCACCACCGCCACCAGGCGGGCGCTCTTCACGCGGACGCGCTTCATTCACCGTCAAGGCGCGACCCTGAAATTCCTTGCCGTGATACTGGGAAACCGCTGCGTCAGCCTCGGCTTGAGATCCCATTTCGACGAACGCGAAACCGCGCGAACGTCCAGTAGCGCGATCTTGCATGATGTTAACTGCGATGACTGTGCCTGCTCCGGCGAAATAATCTTGTAGATCATTTTCCGTGACACTGAACGGGAGGTTCCCGACGAATAATTTGGTCGCCATTTCTTGATACTTTCATTTTTCCGCACGGCTGAGCATTGGTGAACGTTCCTGTCGTTAGGTCTCAAATCGTCATCGCTCTCAAAGCACTCTTCTGACAATTTCCGGATCACTAAGCCATTGCTGTCGGACGCACGCAAAACTAAGCCCTTTTCCCCTTTACATTCAAGCAAAAAATTCCCCCTCATACCACCCCCTCCCCGGGCCCCGCCTCCGCCGCCCCACCCACCAACACCACAAACTCCCCCTTCAACTGTCTCTTTTTAGCCACTTCCAGCAACTCCCCCGCCCGACCACTCAAATACTCCTCAAACTTCTTCGTCAACTCCCGCGCCAACACCACCCGCCGCTCCGGGAACACCTCCACCAACTCCCCCAACAACTTCACAATCCGATACGGCGACTCATACAACACCAACGTCCCACCCACACCCTTCAACCCCTCCAACTGACGACGCCTCTGTCCCGACTTATGCGGCAAAAACCCGATAAAATGGAACTCCTCCGTCGGCAACCCACTCGCCGTCAACGCCGCCACCAACGCACACGCCCCCGGCACCGACTCCACCCGGAGCCCCGCCGCCCGCGCCGCCCGCACCACCCGCTCCCCCGGGTCACTGATCCCCGGCGTCCCCGCATCCGTCACCAACGCCACCTTCTCCCCCCGCTTCAACCGCTCCAAAATCTCCTCACTCCGCCGCGCCTCATTGAACTGAAAATAACTAATCATCGGCCGCGCGATCCCAAAATGCTTCAACAACTGCCCCGACCGCCGCGTATCCTCCGCCGCCACCACATCACACTCCCGCAACGTCCGCACCCCCCGCAACGTCATATCCTCCAGGTTCCCGATCGGCGTCGCCACCAGATACAACGTCCCCGGCATCAAAGCAGGCAAATCCATATACAATATTAACTAACCAAAAACCCTCCCCACAACAAACACCAATTCAGTGTCTCCAACACCTTCCTCGTCCTCGTCGTCGATTCGCAGTTTGAGTTTTATCCCCATATTGGCTGTCCGCCAGTCTCCTGGTTAGGAGTTCAAGCTTTAGCTAGTCGGCGTCCTTTCCCCAAAACCACCTTGACCAACCTTGTCCCATAAAAAAACTACTCAGTTTTACCTTAACCAGCCTTGCTGCTTCTCCCGCCGTTCTGTCCGCCACAGCCTTGGCGAAGGCAGATCCCCATGGTGCCCCGTGGCGCAAGCACCTCCGCGCACACCGAAGGTGTGCCAGACAGTAGCCGGAGGTTAAGCGCATAGCGCGACACCTCCGGAAACCCACCAACAAATCCACCACCCCTAAGGGCGTGGCAGAACCTTGTATTTGTCCCCATAATGACCCGTCCGGAAGGACCTAGGACAAAAATTCATTCTTAAATTACCTTGACTGGCCTTGTCCATCCTTAAGGCTGCCTTGACTATCCTTAAATTCACCCCCCTGACCAGCCCGGTTGTCCGTCCGTCCATCCCCGCCCCCAATCCATTCCCAATCCTTGGTGGCTGTCCGCTAGGACCTCCGCGCCTCCCATCGCCAGTGCGGAAGCACCTCCGCGGTGAAATTCCCCATTCGGTCAATTCCGCACTCCCCGGTGGCCAGTCCGGAAGGACCCACACTCCGAACTTGAATGCCCCGTGCGGAAGCACCCGTGCCCAAGCTCCTTCTCCAACCTTCGTGCCCTTCGTGCTCTTCGTGGTGAAAATTCCTTGTTGAAATTCCGCACTCCGAACTTTTTTATCGTTCATCTTGGCGATTCAACCACAAACCCAAACCCGTGGATGTCGCTCGTGTCGCTCCTGTCGCTCAGCTTTTTCCGAAAAAAATCTCCATTCAGCCCTTTGTTTACAGCCATTTGATGAATTTGAACCTCCCAAAATACGAAAAACACTCAAAAGCCAAACCACAATATAGGTAGGAGACGGGTAACGAGGCTCAAATATTTCCCCGACAGAAACGCAGAACCCTGCACACCTATCAGCACCTGCGCGAAACCTTCTTCTCATAATCCGTCCCGCATGCGGGATCCGCGCCCCATCCGTGGTTAAAAATATTCCCCATTCCCATTTATCTGCGTTCATCCGGTCCCATCTGCGGTTAAAAATTCCGTTCCCCACCATGACCGTGCGCAAGCACCCCAATCAAAAATCACAAATGAAAAATCAAAAATTCTCCCCCGCCCCATCCGCCAACCCTGAACCCGGAATGAATTTCCCTCACGCGGAAAATATTTTTCGATTTCTGAAAGATCGGCGGTTTTTAATACGTATTTAATTAATTGTCTAAATTTCAGAAAAATAAATTTCTTGAAGAGTTTTCCTAATCGATGGTTCCTCTGCGGCAGTTTCGATTAAATAAAATTATATCTTTCAATTTTTAAAACATTTTTCTTGCTGCCTCGAATCGCAGATATACTCTCACAACAAATTCTGACTTGGTCTGTTCGGACAAGGTTGTAAACAAGGAGTTTTTCGGAAAAACAAAATAGGTGCCTATGCAACATAATATTTTGCCCAAACGACTTGTCTTCGCTTTTTTTCCACGCCGCTACCGCATATCGCGCCACTACGTAAGTTCCATAGCGGCACTGTTCGTGGGTGCCTTGGCTTTTAACGCACAAGCCCAAAA